>JAGRNE010000122.1 GCA_020440915.1 Leptospiraceae bacterium
TGCTTCTAATGATGGCGGTCGCCCGCTACATCTACTCAGGCAACATCTTGCTGATGCTCTTTACTGCCTGGTTGTTTTCCCTTTCCTTTCAGCTTTTTGCTTTTTTCTGGATTCCAGGCACCATTCAAACTTATGCCGGGGCTTCGCGAGAAGCGTCCACGGTTTACGCGCTGGTCTATTCTTTTCTCTATCAATCCAGAATCCTTTTGCTCTTTGCTGGATTCTACTTCTCCTTTCGCCTGCCTCGATATGGCGTGTGGCTTGTAGGTCTGGCAGCCCTGCTGGGAGACCTGTTTTCGCCGCAGGTCTTCAACTGGTACTGGGGCAACATGGCAGAGGGTTGGCTGTGGTTTCGCCAGCTGGCTGCACTTGCCGGCGTATATGGCGTGGGTCTCATCTTCCTTATGCTGGTGCGGTTGTCCTACGACGCTTTGCCAGAAGCTATGGCGCATGCAGGTAAACGCTGGTCCGGTTTGGAACGGCCTGGAGCGTATCTAAAGGCGCCGCACAGTATTTCCCACTCTGCTGAGGAAGTACCGGACGTTGGGCCCCGAAGCGCATGGATTGCCTGGAAAAAAACAGTCATTCTATCAGCGCTTCTGGCGGCCATCCTGCTCCATGGCTGGTGGAATCTGTACCGGGTGGAGGAATCGATAAAGCGTGCGGAGGATGGCTCCCGGCTACGGGTGGCCATGCTTCAGACAGCAACTTCCAGAAAGATGCTTGGTAGCATTACCGACTACGACCATGCGGCCACTGCCATGAACCGGGTAATCAATCAATCGCTGGAAGTGGTATACCGTAGCGGCGCAAGTCTGGATTTAATCATTCTTCCGGAATCCGCCATTCCTTACCATGGTACTTCACCCGCCGACACGCAGGTGTATTCGGTGACTATGCATGCTTTAATTTCCTATCTTTCCGGAGTGTCCAGAGCGCCTATCCTCTTCAACCAGCTAAGCCAGGATCGCCAGAAATCTGAATTAACCTACAACACTGCAACACTCTGGGACCCTGCCAGCGGAGGGACCCAGAGCTACAGAAAGCGATTGCTCATTCCCTTTGGCGAATACCTGCCGCTGGAAGGGACTTTCCCCCTTTTGCGCAAATTCTTTCCAGGCGCCGGCCACTATTCGCCGGAGCAAGCCGATCAACCTCTGACCATGAAGATGGCTTATTTCGCCGATCGCCCACATGTGCGATTGCTGGATCCAGGCAGGGCGGGCATAGCGGAGCCGGAGAAGGTGTGGACCAGCCCGGGAGATGCCATCCGTGCGGGAATCGAGGTTTACCATCGGTCCTACGGTCAGATCGCGGATTCGTCCACCGCCTCCCCTTCGGTGGGCTCAGGTGCAAACGGTCTGCCGGATTGGATGGAATCCTCGCAGCGAAAGGATTTCGAATTTTCCCTTTTGATTTGCTATGAAGACCTGATCCCGGATCTGTCGCTGGCGGCCTTCGAAAAGAAATCGCCGGATTTTATCGTAAACATTAGTAACGATTCCTGGCTAAGCGATGAAAGGGCCATGCAGCAGCACTACTCTGCGGCCCGTTTTCGCGCAATAGAGTCCGGACGGTTTTTATTGCGGTCCACATTGACCGGAGTTTCCGGCATCATGGACCCGGCCGGTCGGGACTTTGTGGAACCTTCGCAGGTCAATGTTCGGGGTACCATGGTGGAGCGCGTACCTGTCGCCGGCCATGTTCAAACGCTCTACACGTGGCTGGGCCCGGCCACTCATTGGATTATGATTTTTCTTTTGCTATTGCCCGTGGCATTTTTTCGGATTCAGGCACTGGCAAAGAGGTAGAGTTCGGCAGGATGCTGGAATGGCCAGAGGCACAGTTTCGTCGCGGAAAAGGCCTGCCCGGCACGAAGCCTGGAGGGCCCTGTAGCGTCAATAATGCTGAACCAGGGTTTGAGCAGTCAGATAACAGGATCCTTTCAACACCATTCTTCAGAGCAGTTCCATAACCTCTTCGGAGAGAGAGGCGGCGGAGGTCAGACCCGGGCTTTCTATGCCCAGCAAATGAATGAAGTTCTCCTGCCTGCGAATGAGGAAATCTCTGTAATCGACGCCGTTTACTCGCAGACGAGGGCGAATACCTGCATACCCGGGGCTCAGATCCTCAGGAGCGTAGCCAGAGAGGATGCGCGACAAAGACTCTGCGAAATCTGTCCTGGACTGAGTAATCCGATAGTCCTCCCTGGAATCCGCAGCCACAGCATTGGGACCGGCATAGGCATCGCCACCGGGATGAAATGTGTAATGCACTCCCAGAGCAGTAGAGGAAGGGTCCGGTAGCGGATACACCAGCATGTTTACAGGATGCGCTTTTCTCAGTCGATAGTATTCGCCTCGCACCGGTACGATTTCATACTCATCCAGTCCAGTCATGCGGGCCACTTCATCGCAGTTCAGGCCTGCAGAGTTCACGAACAGCGCAGATTGGATTTCTTCCTGCCTGCCCTCTTCATCGCTCACCAGGGCTCTGTCTCCTGAAACGGAAATAAGTCGCCTTCCAAGCAGCCAGATGGCGCCGGCCTCCCGGGCCTGATTCTGAACGCTCTTCAAATAGGCCGCCGCATCGCACACGCCGGTGTGGGGGCTCAGGATAGCCGAGTCTCCCAGAACTCCGTTATAGATGCTGCCCGGATTTCGCAGGATGGTCAGGTCCCGGGCTCCGATAGAACATGCATTCTCAAAGATGGACTGTAATCTCGCTTCTGTATCCGGACCGAGTTGATCGCCGGTGGTGATAAGCTTGCCGCAGATTGTATGCGGTAGGCTGTGTTCCTTCAAATACTCAAGTGTGAGAGCGTATCCCTTGATGCAATGCTGCGCTTTTTTTGAACCCGGAGTATAATAGATTCCTGCATGAAGCACTCCGGAGTTTCGTCCAGAGGTTGCATCCCCGGGATTGGCCGACTGATCACAAACAGCTACGGTCAAGCCTCGACGGGCCGCCCGCAATGCAATCCAGCTTCCTACGATTCCTCCGCCAATAATCAGTACATCAATCATTTTGCTGTCTCACTCTGCATTAATGGGCGAAACCAGGCGGGGTGCCTGTGCCGGAGAATTCAACCGGGACAAGACATGCATCCCTGTATCCTGGTCGGGCCCACCGTTACTACGATGCCAGAGGCGATAACGTCGCCAGTTGAATCGGTCTGCGGTGGCCCTGGTTTCTGCTATAGATGGCGGAAGTATTCGATGGTTTTCTTCAGTCCTTCTTTAAGGGGCACCGAGATCTCATAGTTGATGACCTTGCGCGCCAGCGATAGGTCCGGCTTTCTTCGAGTAGGGTCGTCCTGCGGAAGCGGCTGGTAAACAATGCGTGATTCGCTTCCTGTGAGTCGGACCACCTCTTCTGCCAGCTGTTGGACGGTGAATTCCCCATCATTGCCTAGATTGAGCGGGCCGGTTTCGTCTTCCGCTCGCATAAAGCTCAGAATGCCATTTACCAGGTCATCCACATAGCAAAAGGAGCGAGTCTGGGTTCCGTCGCCATAGATTGTGATATCCTCGCCCTTCAATGCCTGGACAATGAAATTAGAGACTACCCTTCCATCGGCAGGATCCATTCGCGGACCGTATGTATTGAAGATGCGAATTACACGAATGTCTACGTCGTGCATGCGATGATAGTCGAAACAAAGAGTCTCGGCGGCCCTCTTGCCTTCATCGTAGCAGGCCCGAATTCCGATGGGGTTTACATTTCCTCGATAGGATTCCGGTTGAGGATGAACTTCTGGATCGCCGTATACTTCCGATGTGGACGCCTGTAGTAGTCGTGCGCCGGTCCGCTTAGCCAGGCCCAGCAGGTTCATGGTTCCCAGCACCGATGTCTTCATTGTTTTTATTGGATTGAACTGGTAATGGACCGGGCTTGCAGGGCAGGCCATGTTATAGATACGATCCACTTCAAGTTTGATCGGGTCGGTAATATCATGACGAATCAATTCGAATGAGCGATTCTCCAGCAGGTGCTGGATGTTCTTTCTGCGGCCGGTGAAAAAATTGTCCACGCAGATGACGTGGTCTCCCTGATCCAGCAGCTTTTCACATAGATGGGATCCGATGAAGCCGGCGCCGCCGGTAACTAGAGAAATATGGGACATCGGTAACAGAGATGCATCGGCAGGTGCAGAGGCAACCACAAATGGCTTCCGGAGGGTGGGCTATCCTATGGCCGGAAATCTTCTCCTGGACGGTCTCCGGCCGCCAGCGCCATTTCTGGATCGCCGGCTCCTGCATCCATTTCGAACTCAGTTTCCGGCCCCACCGGGGCTCCATCCAGAGACTCCTCCACCGCTTGGCCGGTTTTTTCGGTGTTCGATGTGTTAGGCTCCTGTTCCGGCGGTGCCTCCTGGTAATGGAGGGCTTCACGAATGGCCGGCGCCAGAATCAGATAAGCTCCCAGAAAGATCAATGCGGTCCATATCACCGACACCGAGATAGCCGTCAGTCCAACGCTACCCTGTTCCAGTGCATCGGACCCCAGGTAGCTGGCCAGGATGGCCGCATCGGTGCTATCTACATCCCGGGTGAAATCGAAGAGGTCAAATAGACTATAGAACAGAAAAAAGACACCAAGAGCGGTAAGTGTGCCTCTAGCTACCCGCTCACCGAGGGCGGCGAGCAAAAGCAGCGCAAGCCCGTAGCCAGTCCCCGTATAGAAGGCAGTTTCAAGAGGCGAAGTAAAGAGCCAGGAAAAGTACATCAGTAGTACTGAAAACAAAACGAGTGTAGTGCGCTCCATGCGAGCCACCAGAGCCTGCCGAAGGAGCAGCGCCCCGGTAAGAGCGCAGCCAATGTAGCCGGCGGAAACAGCGGAGATGAAGCCCAGGTTACTGAAATCGCCGCTTACCAGAGTCTTGCCGGATTCATTCCAGTGCACCTCGATTCCGTCCAGCCGGACTCCGGCCGCCAGGGAAAGCAGTCCATGCCACATTTCATGGACCAGAACAACAAGTAACTTGACCGGTCGCAGTAGACTGGAATCCCAGAAGAGGGTAAGCGCCAGACCAATGGCTACAATCAAAAGGAATCTCTTGCTGGCCACCTTACCTTTATCGGCACGAATATGGTTCAGATCCAGGGCAGCAAGGTATTCAACGAGCAATACCAGGACATATATTTCAGTTCTGACGATGGCATGGCCGAGTCCGATTATGTCTTCTTACAGGGTAACGACCTTTCCGGGCGGTTTTCTCAATGGAATAAAAGCAGGGCATTTCAGATCGCGGAGCTTGGATTTGGAACCGGGCTCAACTTCGTGCTGACCAGGCGACTATTTCTGCAGAAGGCTCCAAAATCTGCACGTCTTCATTTCATTTCTTTCGAGAGCCATTTACCCTCGCCAGCAATGTGCAGACGAAGCATTGCACTCTTTTCCGATTTGAAGCAAGACGCGGCATTGCTTCGCAAGAAATTGCGCGGCGTTCTGCAAAAGGATTCTGGCTGCCATACCCTGGATTTCGGTCGCGTGCGACTCACCCTTTTTCTGGGGGATGCGCGTCAGACCATCCACTCATTCGAAGCAAAGTGCGATGCCTGGTTTCTGGACGGATTTGCCCCCGCCAAGAATCCGGAACTCTGGACCAGCAGTCTTCTGAGGGAGGTGCGCCTTCGATGTGTTCCCGGGGCCACCGTATCGAGTTTTACAGCGGCGGGTGAAGTGCGCCGAACCCTGGATGAGTGTGGCTTTCAGGTGAAGCGTATATCCGGCTTTGGTAGAAAAAAGCATATGATCCGAGCCCGATTGCCGGGTCCCAATGCAGCCCCGGCCATAAATGGAACCGGAAATCGGCCCACAATTCACGTGGTGGGGGCCGGTCTGGCCGGAATGGCTACAGCCTTTGCCTTTCGTCGTCGCGGCTATGCGGTGAACGTATACGAAGAGCAAAGGCAGGTTGCTCCCGGAGCTTCTGGGAATCTGGCCGGCATGGCCGCCGCCGCTCTTACTGCAGAACCAACGGCTGCCAGTTTGGTCTCTCTACGTTCCCAGAGCCTCTTCATCTCCTGGGCCCTGCATGCGGAAGGCTCGTGGAAGAAGCTGGGAATGATTCGCAAAAAGGAGAATCCGGAGCGCTACGCTCGCTCTTTGCAGACCCATGCCCTGAGTCATGCCTACGTGAGCAAGAAGCGAAAGGAGCTTCTTATGGGCTGGGCTGGTAGCATTGCACCGGCAGAGTTATGCAGGTTCTATCTGAACGCTTGCGTAGGACCTGGTTTCAAATTGTCCACAAACTATAGTGTGCAGCCAGACGAAGTGGAGAAGTCTCGAAAAAAAGGCGATGTATGGATTCTCTGTGTATCCAACGATCTGCATGACTTTCCGGTTACTCAATTCATTCCCTTTAAACCGGTACGCGGCCAGGTCATTCATATTCCGGTCCGGGAAGGTCAGGCCCTTCGCTGGCCCATGACGAATCAAATCTACGCTGTGCCAGTCCCTTCAGATGGAAAGCGCATAGTCCTCGGGGCTACATTCGACATGCACCTGCATCAGCGCCATAGACTTGCAGAAAGGGATGCGTACCTGCTAGCTCAGATGAAAGCCAATCTGCCGGAGCTTTTCGCCCGGTATCCATCGGCCGCCGAAGCGGCACTTGCACTGGAGCAGATCATCGATACCGGAGACCGAGCAGCGCCACAGGATGATACAGAGTTGCCGCTAGAGGGTCGGGTGGGCTTTCGAAGCCAGTCCAGGGACTACCTACCGGTTTGCGGCGAAGTGCCGGTGTCTTCCGAATTCGTTGCCAGGTACGGGGATTATTACAGGCTTAGCGGACGGCAGAAGCAGGCCATGGATCCTGTATCAGAAAGCGACCGCATACCTCGAATCAAGGGGCTTTTCGTGAACGCCTGTCATGGTAGCCGGGGTATTACAACTTCATTTCTGGCAGCCGAGGTGCTCGCTTCAGAGATCTCCGGCGAGGACTTACCCCTGGAAAAAGAACTGCGTTTTGAAATCGATCCTGCACGCTTTCTCTGGAGGCTGGTTCGCCTGCCTCCGGAAAGAAGACCGAAATAAACTGGTCCCTGCTCTGGAGAAGCGAAAGCAGGCAGGCTTCCATTTACTATTCCGGCAAAGTGTACTCGCCGATCATCGGCAAATGGTCGCTGATGCTCCGGGTGTCTTCGCTTCGAACACGGTAGCTCTTTTGATTCAGACCCTCGGAGTAGAATATATAATCTATGGTGCGATCCGGAGCATCGACGATATGGCTATTGGGAAAATGAGTGTAGTAGCGAGCCTGGGCCTGACCATTTAACTCCTCCTCGCTCACCGATGACTGGAACTCGGAGAATAATACGCTGATTTCCGAGTTCTCCTGATAAAAGACCTGGTCATTTTTATGTAGCTGCGAACGATCCCAGCCGGGGGGCAGGAGGTTAAAGTCTCCGCCAATGATCCATTCCTGACCTTCTTCGGAATGTGTCTTTAGAATCTCAGCCACTTCGGCTACCTGATCCTGCATCACACTTGTGCCCTGGGCAAAAGCGTCCAGATGAGTGTTCATGGCCACCAACGGAGGTCGATCCGTCACCGGCAGCGTCGCCTCCAGCACGGCGCGCTTTAGATAGAACTGGCTGGATATTATATCCATAGGCATAAGGCTGAGCTGATGTCGGCGAGCGGCATCAATTTTATAGCGACTGATGGTCAGCAATTTCATCCCCACCGAACCCATAACGTTGGGATCGGGAACAAATTCGGCTTTCCAGTAATAAGCGCTGGTATAGCAGCTGTAACCCTCCGATAGGCCTGTAACAATGGCCTGAACCTGATCCATGTAATCTGTACTTTTGGCCCCAACGTTCACTTCTTGCAGCAGTACAATGTCAGGTTTTTCGTCTTTCAGGACCCTCAGCAAAGCCTGCAGGGTCTTCTTGATTTCGGTGGTTTCCGGACGTATGTCTTTGCCCGAGCCATCCGATGTATCGTACCAGAAAACGTATTTCTTGCCCGCCAGGTACTGCACATTCCAGTTCAGAACCTTGATCTTCTGCCCTGGCTGCAACTCGGGCGCATCTTCACTACAATGCACCTTCATATCCTCAATTGGTTCAGGATGATACGTACTTACCTGGATGCTCAGGATCAGTATTCCGATTAATGCGGAGAGTGATAGGCCGGCGATTTTGAGGGCTTTCATGAGCCCTGCAGATTGCAGGAACCATCGCTCATTTCAAGCCTTTTCTTAGACGGTGGATCATCACCGGCAAAGGCAGGCCGGGTTCTTTCTGCGCAAAGGCCAGCGATTTTTGCCGGGACGGGTGTCCGGTGGCCCGGAAGCTCCCCATCTTCTATCGTTGTTCGCACAGCCTGGAAGAGGCTTCAATGAGTTCTGTCAGAGTGCGGTTTACCGGGGCCGCCAGCCCTGCGGCCTCGCAGTTACGGACGATATATCCATTCAAAGCCTGGATCTCCGTTTTTCGGCCTCGGTTCAGGTCGGCAAGCATGCTGGGCTCATGTCTGGCTGTGGCCGGGATCAGCGTTTGAAGCAGATGCTGGAAGTACTGGTCGGCATCGTCCCAGAAAAGCGGGACCTTCGCAAAATGGGCAAGAGCAAAGGCCTCTTTGAGCACCTCTTTCATAATCGAAAGAGTCGATTCATTTCGCAGTTCTCCATAAGGAACGCGGAGCAATGCGCCCAGAGGATTCAGGCAACTGTTATAGAGTAGCTTGGCCCACAAGAAAGAGATCATCTGTTCCGTGTATTCAAAAACCAGGGGAGTGGATGCCAATAGAGCGGTAAGCTGACGGGCCATGGCAGGCCGGTCCATTGTGGTGGCCGCAAGACTTTCGGGAGGTTGCGCGGCACCCGAATCTCCCGAGTCTCCCAAGACCGAATGAGCAAGCCAGCCGATCTTTCCGGGGCCTCCGTAAACAGTGATTCGCACTTTGCCAGGCTCGTAGATTTCGTAACCTGTTATTGTCATTCCGGAAAGAACCAGGGGCACTTTTCCGGCGGACCGGTTTAAGGTTTCCTGTATCGTTTCCAGGTTTCCCATACCGTTCTGGATATGCACAAGCCCGGCAACCCTGGAAAGTAATCCGGCCTCCATGAGCTCCCGGATCGCGGTAGCAGTATCAGTAGATTTTACGGAGAGGATGATCCAGTCCAGAGGGCGGCGAAGGAAAGAATGATCCTTCAATTCCCGGGCAGTGCAGGCCTCCGGACGATGGGATGTGTTTCCCAGAATGCCTTCGATGGTCAGGCCATGCTTTGAAATTCTTGCAATGTGCTCGCCACGCCCTACGAGCAGCACTTCGTTGGATTCGGAAAGATAACCGCCGATGGCGCTACCTACGGCGCCGGCGCCAATCACCAGAATTCTCATAATCCGCGTCGAAACTCCATCACCAGCCAGCCATCGTCTTGCATTTCAGAATGAAGTTTCCACATGGGAAAGGCTTCCAGAAATTCCTGTTTTTGCTCTTCGATGATTCCGGACACCACCAGTCGGTTTCCTGGAAGTGCGGCTACTGTGTCTCTGGCCGAGAGAAATACGTTCAGTGTAATGTTGGCCAGCGTTAGTTCTGCATCAAAGGTCTGTATTTCTGGCAGTTCCCAGCCGCCCTTCAGAGTCTGAACAGGCGCTCCTTCCGGAAAGTTGAGATCAAGGTTGGCCCGAGTGGCTTGCACTGCATTGCCATCAACATCGAAAGCCAGAATCTCGCGTGCGCCCATACGCAAAGCTGCAATGGAAAGGATACCAGAGCCGCAGCCCGCATCCAGAGTCCGCAAACCATCCAGGGGATTCTTTTCAAGCCAGCGAACCATCATTCTGGTGGTGGCATGCAGACCGGTGCCAAAAGCAAGGCCCGGGTCCAGATAAATTCTCTTTCGCTCTCCGAATCGGGCGTCGTCCTCTGTGTCTTTGAACCAGGAAGGGACAACTGCGAAATCGTCTCCGACTACAAAGGGCCGGTAGTGTTCTTTGTAGGCTTCCTGGTAGTCGGATTGATGGATCTGGTTTTCTTCTATCTGATAATCGTCGAATCCGTGGGCCAGTAGCAAAGCTTCCAGGTCCCAGCGACAGTCTGCGCAATCGGAGGCAAAATACAAGACCAGTGTGGTGCGATCTCCAGAGGGCCTATTTTCCTGATATAGCACCTCATAGTAACCAGAAAGATCCGGCAGACAGTTTTGATCCAGGAGGTTGCTCAGCTCCTGCGCCACATCCTGGCTCAGGTGTAATTGGATTTCGATGTAGGATGAAGTCAAGCCGGCAGAGCTCCAAAGGATTTCTCATAATCCTCGGAATTCATCTCGATTACTCCTCCGTAAAGATCGCCG
>JAGRNE010000123.1 GCA_020440915.1 Leptospiraceae bacterium
CCAGGTTCCAGCGAAGCCAGTAATGAGGCAGAATTCCCCGGACCAGAAGCTGCCTGAATCGCGCCAAATAGGAAATCGATTCGATCACAAGCACAGAAAGGATAAACAGGATGCCATAGGGATATTTGGTCATGTAGAGCCCGAAGAAGCCCAGAAAAAGGATCCAGGGCACATGACCTTTTCCGCGACCGCTGGCAAATCCTGCATCCCGGTTCAGGTAGTAGGCACCGCAGGCCAGCAGGAAAAATAACATGCCCTGGGTTTCCAGCATGGCCGCAAAGCTGTACAGGGGGAATTCTTTCATGGTCAGCACAATGAGACCTGCAATGGCCCCGGACCAGAGTCCTTCCTCTTTCCGGAGGATGACCCATCCCATCAGCGGTAGCGCTATTAATAGCAGAAGGCTGAAGACAGTACTGATATGTGTGTCGACGACCGGATCAGGATTCTCCGAGAAGAAGGAAAGGAATAAAGAAATGGCCTTACGCAATGGTGGCCATGTGGGAGATTGCAGCAACTCCAGAAGGGGAGGGCCAATGCGGCCTTCGCGAATGTCCCGGTTGAATTCCACTACGGATGTAAAGCGTAGGTTTCCATCCCAGTTCAGGAGGTCCTTGTTTACACATTTCTCCTGATACGCGCTTTCCCAGACGAAAAATGAATAGGCGCTCCTGTAGGTCAGGATGCCCAGCAGCAACGCTGCCACAGCTATGGCTACATACCGGTTTCTGGAGCCAGTCATTAGCAGCAAATTGTCAGGCAGTGCCGTCCAGAAAAGCCTTTTTGTGAGGAATAGCCCCACCTGTGTCAGATATGCTCTGGATCGGTCTGTGTAGCCGCATCAAATGGACCTTGCTTTATAGTTGGCCAAGCCGGATTGGCTCAGCGAAGGGCTCAGCCACCCCTTTTTCGAATCAAGGGAATTCCTGCATTCTCCGCCGCTCCCAGGGATAGAACCAATGGATGAAGCAGCTAGAGTAATTGCAGAAAGAACCACTGCCCGTCACGCTTAATCAGGACAGCATTGTTGATGCGGTAGCTTTCATCCGGAGTGCTTCCCAGGCGGAGGCGCACTTCCACCTGCGTTCCCCCCGGCTCCAGGTAATACTCGGCAAAGACCCTGGAGTTTTTGTTCAAGAGCTCATGCAGAGAAATCTGGCTTTCGTCGCCTGTTGACTTGCGCAGTAGATCGGAATCCAGATAGAATTTTTCGAAGTATCCTCGGGGATCGGCCAGATCCTTCTTTAACTCATCTACAGTACGATGTGCCTTCAAGTCTACGTGCACTCCTTCCTCGGGATCCACAAGCGCCGGCAGTCCGGACAAATCCTGCTTATCGATCATAGAGAAGAGGGTTTTCAGGCGGGCATCCACAGCATCCAGGCTGGGCTGCTCCTCCAGATTCAACTCCTGTCGGTTGCTGTCGTAGGCCGCCAGCCGTTCCAGTTTCAGCGCCACCTCTTCGGAGCCCCGGTCCACCACGGGATCGGCACCCCGCTCCGAAGTCTTATCCTCACAGGATGAAAGACAGAGTAAGAGAAACGGAATAGCTATCAGGATTCTTTTCATAGTTCAGCTCGATTCATAGTTGTGCTCGATTCACACTTAAATTCGATTCATGGCTCAGCTGGATAGGATTCTATCCATTGGACGAAAATGTGGCGCAACCGTTCATGCCGGAACCCCCGAAGCCTTCTGGAAGAGCCGTGCGGAAGAAAAGCCAGAAGGAGTGGCCGGACCTGGCCCGGCCCCCGGGAAGTGGATCATTCAATCAGGACTGATGATGTTCACCAGAACAGCGCCCAGATCTTCGCCGTTCACTACCTGGATTTTCTTCAAATTTTGAAGGGCGGATTCGGCTCCTGTGGTCAATCGAGCGCCCGCCACAACGAAGCCTCTGGAGACTTTCAGTTCATTTAGAGTGTTCTGCATATTACGCAGGAAGATGTCCGATATTGGTTGGTTTTTCCATTTCCTGAACTGGAAAAGAGCCCTATCCTTTTTGTCTTCCACATTGACTCCCATCAGATCCAGTCCATCCGGATCCCGGTTGGGAAGGGTTCGGTCCACTTTAAAACCCAGGGCGGAAATGATCTTTGTGCAGGCTTGCTCGAAATCCGTGGAGGAAAGGCTATTGAACTTCTCTATCAGTTCATCCGAATCGAAAGCTGGGCCGGCGGCCGCGGAGGCTCGGCGAGCAGGTCGGGGCCCCTCCTTTCCAGCTGCGATAGAGAAAACCTCATCCATCTGCAGGCCGCTAATCCGGTAGATGATCTCGGGATGCACGCGGCTGCGCACCCATTCCTTCATCTGATTCTGGAAGTCGAATCCCCGGGGACTGGTCTCTTCAATAGTAGCCACGCCCTCCTCAAGATCCATGCGAAAGTCCGATACTCGCATAACCACTTGATCGGTAGGATTTCGGATTTCCAGCTCCAGCAGGTTTTCGTTAGCTTTTTCCAGATCCCCGAGAAGCATGCTCAGATAGGCCACGGCAAGACGGGCATCGTACTCTTCACGGTCCCAGGTCTCCTGCAGGGTAAGATGCAGGCATTCTTCCGCAGCTTCCAGGGCTTCCTGGTTCTTGCTTACCATGTAGTAGGAGCCGCTAATCATTTTGAAGATGAGGTATCGAATAGCAGTATCGCTTATGCTCTCTCTCAGTCTTTCCAGATGCTCGATGACTTTTTTGTGTTCGCCCTGACGAAAGCATTCGATGGCAAGAAGGAAGCGGGCCGTATCGTTACCGCGGTCCAGGTCCAGACCTTCTTCCAGTTCCTGCAACGCTTCCTTTTTCTTCATCATGGAAAGGGCCACGCCACGCGCTATGCGATATTCCGCCGACTGCGGAGCCAGACTCACGAGTTTTTTGAAATGCTTCTCCGCTACTTCAAACTCCCCCTGACCGATGGCCATGAACGCCAGGTGAGCCAGGGCTTCTTCGTTTTTCGGAGCAGATCCCAGGGCTTCCTGGTAGACTTCGTAGCTCTCCTCAAAGTCCTCCTCACGGTAAAGGATCTCACCAATCCGATTCAGCAATCGGGGCCTGGGATATTCTGAGAGGGGGCGACCCAGGCGCCGCAATTCCTGCAGATGCTCCAGTTCGTTCTGCTCATCGCCTTCCATGGCATAGATCTGCGCCATGGAGAAATGCGCTTTCGGGTTCTCCGGCTCCCTTTCAATGCGGGATCGAATCAGTCCGCGAGCATCGGTGTAGGCGCCCTGTCGGGCCAGGTTCAGGGCTCGATCATAGACACTGCTACGGTCAAAGACCAGGAAGTAATAGATCGCGCCCACAGCTGCGATGCCCAGAATAATAACTGCAACCCAGACCATATTAACGATGAGGTATGAACACGGATTTCATGCCCGGCGGCACACCCTGCTCCTTGGCGATTTCGAAAGCCAGCAATTCCATTTGCCGAACGAGCGCCTGAGTTGCGCTTTTTTTATGCCGAATCAATCGAATGCAGGCAACAGGTCCGGCCGGAAAACTCAAAGCTGTCCTGGCTTTCTGCCACAAGCTTTTTCTATCCCAACCCCAGGTATGATGTTCGTACTCGTAGAGCGATGAATCCTCGGGACGATCTCCAGCAATCTTAAGCATAATAACGTAGGTCTTTCGGGCCAGGGCCGGCAAGGCGCCAATCATGTCCAGAAGGATGGCTGCCTCCATATCGCAGGCTCTTGCTTTGAATTCTGTGGCCAGATCCAGTTTGTCCAGGATATCATGCACGGGTCGATCCACCGTAATCATTCGATCCCTGCCGGGACCCCCCGGATACTCAACCCTGTTGGACTGGCGAATAACCGCCCCAATGCGCAGAAGATCGCCGGTCTGGACCTTATCCTTCTCGTCGAGAATCCCGGCTATCCCGGCGCATATAACTACGTCCGGAGCCAGGTCCTCCAGAACCTTCTGTATTTCTCCCTTCTTGCTTACACCGGGACCGGTTGTACGGGCATAGAGCTCCCGGTACTTCCTGGATCTGTAAATGCGAAGTTCCTTTTCGAATTCAAATGGGTGGCGTTCCAGAAGCCCTTGCAGCTCTTCCTTAATGCCCGTCAGAATCAGGATCGTCAGGGGCATGATTCCTCCTGCTATCTTACTGTACTATCGGACAGAGTCTGCATACGGAGAATTAAATAATCCAGCAAATGGCGGGCCAGAAGCTCCTTGGAACACGGTCCCAGGGTCTCTTCCTGTCCTTCTCGATCCAGAACAAAGAGAGTATTGTCGTGGGAGCCAAAGCCTACTTCTTCACGATAGACCCGGTTAGCGCATACAAAATGCAACTTCTTTCGCTCCATTTTCTCCAGGGCATGTTCCCGAACCTGCGTAGTTTCCGCCGCGAATCCTACACGGAAGAAGTTTGTATGGTCCAGTTCGGATACGCTCTTGAGTACATCAGTTGTTGGCTTGAGCTCCAGATTCATTCCGGCCCCGGCCTGCTTCTTGATTTTCTGCTCCCCCGGATGGGCCGGAGTAAAGTCAGCGGGGGCCGCCGCCATGATAAGAAGGCTTCGAGGGCCTACTTCTGACTGCACAGCCAGAGCCAGATCTTCGGTGGTGATGACAGAGATGTTGCGGGCCCCTTCAACATTGCAGTATTCCCGGTGAGCTGCTCCGCAAATGTACACCACTTCTCGAAATCGGCCAACGCCATTTCTGGCCACCTGCCAACCAGTCTGTCCCGTAGAGGGATTGGAAATGAACCGAACTGGATCCAGCCATTCCCGGGTAGGACCGGACGTTACAATCAGTTTGAAATCGTTCAGGTTCATGAGAGTACTTCGCGATATTTTGTGAGAAGTTTCGATTCTATGATCTGTATCTCTTCCATTTTTCCCTGACCCACATCTCCGCAAATCACTTCTCCGGAAGCCGGATCCAGAACCGTTACTCCATCTTTCTGAAGCAGAGCAAGATTCCTCTGCACAGCAGGATGCTGGTACATATTGGGATTCATGGCCGGCGCCACAAAGGCAGGGCATTGAAGGGCGAGATAGGTGCTGGTTACTGCATCGTCCGCAATACCGGCGGCCATCTTACCGATAATGTTTGCTGTAGCCGGAACCACCGCAAACAAAGCAGCCTCATTTTTTAGATCGATGTGCAACATGCCCTGATCCCATTCATCCACAATTACGGGTTGGCTCGACAGTGTCTGAAATGTGATGGGGCCCACAAATCGCGTAGCATTGCGCGTCATGCAGACTCGAACAGGAATCCCTTTCTTAACAAGGTTCCGAACAAGTTCGCAGCTCTTATAGGCCGCTATGCTACCGCTAACTGCCAGGACTATTGTTTCCGGTCTATTGCTCATTTAAGCTCACCATGCATTCCATTCTCAAAAGCGTCTTTTCGCTGCAGAATTCTGACTCAGTCAAGGCCCGCCGCTTCACCTTCAGGAATTCTCCAGTTCTTGTACAGGATTCGTTACCTGCGGCAGATTAGCTACGATGAAACATTCGGTCCAGCTCGGATCGGGAAAGACGTATCATAGTAGGCCGGCCATGTGGACAACGAGATGGGTCCTGACACTGACTCAACTGCCTCAGTATTTCCGACAGCACGCTTCCATGCACAACATCGTTCTTCTTGATAGATGCTTTGCAGGCTTTCATCGCTGCGTATTCATCGTATACTCGTACCATGGATTCCCCTTCGGCCAATCTCTGCACCACATGCATAATGGTTTCAATCTCAGAGCCCGGATCTAAGAAATCCGGCACCCTGCGCAAAGCGAGCTGATCCTCTCCAATCTCATCGATTTGAAAGCCCGCCGCCTCCAATTCCCGGGAATGCTCCTTCACCATGCGAGCCTCTTCTTTCGAATAATCAAGAATAAGTGGAGTCAGCAAATTCTGAGTCGCAAAGCTACGTTCCTCCAGGGCCTTTCGCTTGAGTTCGTAGTTTATCCTTTCGTGCGCAGTATGCTGATCGATGATATAAAAACCATCTTCGGCCTCCGCCAGAATATATGTGCCAAAGATCACTCCGAAATGTCGCACCGGAAGAAAGCTTCCGGAAGCCCGCGGGCGACTTCCCTTGTACGGGCCTTCTCCTTCCTGCGCACGATTGATCAATTCATTGCCTTCCGGGGCTGCGGGGAGCTCCCGCACCTCGTAGGATCTACCTTCCCCTATATGGCGTTCATTTACGAATAGGGAATCTACATTTTGAAGATAACCAGAATGAGGGCGATAGCCCTGCTGGCCGGGATCCTGCCCACCCCTGTCATACCTGTTCATCTCCCCGGGATCCGCAGACAAATCGCCACCTGAATGCACAGAGCTTTTGTCGGAAAAGCCGCCGGTCGGGTATGCCTGTCCCCTGGAAGAGGAAAAAGGAAGTGGTTCGTCGGGAAAGATAACCGGTACGACTGCCTTTTGAATAAGTCCGTGTAGTAAAGATTCGTCCAGAAGGCGCACTTCTCTTTTCGCAGGATGCACGTTCACATCCACGCGATCCGGTTCTACTTCCAGAAAGAGAAAAAAGGCCGGATGGGAGCCGTGGGGGATGATCTCTCCGTATCCCTTTTTCACCAGAAAACTCAAATTCTTGAATTCCACCGGCCGACCGTTAATCCAGCTATACTGTCGATCGCGGCTGGCCCTGAAGAAATCATGATCGGAGATGAAGCCAGAAACCGAGATGCCTGCAGCATGGGCGGACACGGGAAGCAAGTGTTTGGCCAGATTCGCAGTAAATATTGAGGCGGCCCTTTCTTGAAAGGACTGACCGGCTAGCAAAGACAGAATGGTTTTCTCATCGCGGATCAGGGTAAAGGAAACATCCAGCCTGGCCATGGCAAGTTTGATGAATTCGCGATGGATCTTCTGATTCTCTGACTTCTCCGCTTTAAGAAATTTCTTTCGCGCAGGTGTAGAATAAAAGAGATCCTCTACGTAAATCCTGGTTCCTTTTTCCCGGGCAGCCGGTTCCACATCGCCGGCTTCGCCCCCTCGACTGACCAGGCGTGCCCCCCGATCCTGGTCCAGATGCTTTGTTACAATTTCTAGATAACTTATTGCAGCTATGGATGACAGGGCTTCTCCGCGAAAACCGTAGCTCAGAACTTCATTAATGTCATCCAGGGTTTCGATTTTGGAGGTTGCATGTTTCTGGATAGCAAGGTGAAGATCCTCGGCAGCTATGCCGGCCCCGTTGTCTTCTACGGCAATCCAGTGGATTCCTCCGCCGCTGGTTTCTACGATGATTTCTGTTGCGCCGGCATCCAGGGCATTCTCGGCCAGTTCCTTGACCACCGAAGAGGGGCCATCGATGACCTCTCCGGCCGCGATTCGATCGATGAGCAGCGACGGCAAAGGACGGATTCTACTTTTCTTCAGCGCCGATTCCATAAATTCTGGTGCCGTCAGCCTGGAAGGGCGGCTGCGAGCCGTAAAGCGGAAAGAATATGAGATCCAATGTGAATTACAAGATAGCCTTCTGGGTAGGGTTCGGACTACACATCGTCTACGTGTACAGCCGATCGCGAATTCTGAGCATGGAGTGCATCAACCCTAGTTGCACCAGCCTCTATCTGGCAGATGTGCCGCTGAGTATTCTGTATCTCGCCATGCCGCCAGCGATAATCATTGTAGCCTCTTTTGCGCTGGGCTCCATTCTCTGGGGTCTGTATTCCATGGGACTGATGCGACTTCTGGAAAAAATATTCAAGTGAAGCGCAAGGTCGCTCTCATTGGTCTTGGGCGAATCGGTTGGACCCTGGAAAAGGACCCTCTTCGCTACCACCCCTGCACGCATGCCGGCTCTCTTCGGTCCTTCGAAGGACTGGCCGATGTAGTGGCCATATGCGACATCGATCCCAGGCACATCCACGCATTTCAAAAGTGGTGGCCCGCTCAACGCCAGACATTCAAGGATTTCGCCGCAATGATACAAGCGTTGGATCGGGGCCAGCTGGATATTGACATGGCCGTTGTGGCCACACCTCAGGATGTACACACGACCCAGGCAATCCATCTTCTAAAGCGCAACCTCAAAGATGTGTTGATCGAGAAACCGCCGGGCGAAAATCGGCAGCAAGCAATTCGCATTCAAAAGGCCTGGCAGGATTCTTCCAGCCGACTGTGGATTAACTTTGAGCGAAGGTATCATCCCGGATATGCAAAAGTAAAAAAGCTTCTGCATTCGCAGAACCTGGGAGGAGTTCGTTCGGTTCGCGGCCGGGTTTTTTCCGGAGCATCGCCCATCCATCCAGGCTCCGGTCCTTTGTTGCATGATGCCGTCCACTGGCTGGATCTTCTTTTCTGGTTTTTCGACCTCCCAGATTCCATCAAAGGAATTGTCCAGAGAGATGAGAAAGGACTGGAGCGCTCTTCGCATCTGCTTTTTCAGTACCGGGACTTTGTTGCCACTCTTGAAACAGGTGCCCGTTCGCAATACTTTGAATTCGAGATGGAAATAGATTTCGAACGCGGCCGCATACATTGTGGTAACCAGGGATTCCGTCTCTGGAAAACCGCGGCCAGTAAACGCTACTCGAATTTTCAGGAACTCAAGGAAGCTAGCTTCCCGTTCAAGCCAGGAAAGCGAAACCCCTGGAAAGAAATGTACTCACGTATTCTTAAGGGAAAGGCAGACGACTATCAGAAAGAGACCGCCCTGCAGGGACTAAAGACTGTACATTACATTCACCAGGCCTATCGCCTGTAGATTGTGGACTGGCCGTCGTCTCCGTTTCTTCCAGGCTGCATTGTCAGCATCGGTCCTGTTGGAATCAGTGGCAGGATAGGGCGCACTGATACGGTAGCACTGGAATCCTAGCTTTCGAATTGAACGCCTATGAAACTGCAAACACTGGGCGTAGGGTTGGTCACTGACCAGCTGGTGCAACTGGTATCCAGCACGGCTACAACGCAGGCCTCCACATTGGCCCGGTCGGCGGGAAAAAAAATGATGGATGTAAAATTGTGGGTTGTGCCACACTCCCCATCTTTGGCCGCAAAGGCTGAGACTACCAGAACGTTGGCCTCGCCGGGATCGTACTGATTTGCCTCGGACCGCGAACAGCTCGAAGCTCCAAAAAGCAGGACAACTAGAAGAGTTATCAGCGCTCTTGAATTTTGTCGCGCCACTACGACTGCGCCCGGACCGGCCCGAAGCATCCGGGAACGAAGCCGGGGCCCCAGCTTATCCGAGATTTTCCCTGGTTCCATTCCCTCTGTTTTACTGATTCTCATAGTTGAGCAAAGCCATGGTGTCTTTCGAATGCATTGACGTTGGCAATGCCCCGTGGTTTCAAGTGGTTTTCATGGCAAAATCGCCCATACCGGTTCTCTTTGACGCTCGAATGCTGGGCTATTCTGGCATCGGCACACAGGTCCAGAGTGTGCTGGATCTCCTTATTGATCGGCCAGAGGTTCAGCTTACCCTGGCCGGCCATCCCGAAACGATTCAGAAGAGTCTTCCTGATTTCTCAGGAGAAATTCGGCCGTTTACGGCGCCCATCTATTCAATTCGCGAGCAGCTGACTTTTCCAGCTCCCAGAAAAGGAGAAATCATCCACAGTCCCCACTATAACGGAGCTCTTAAATATTTGCGTCGGAGTCTCGTTGTTGTCCACGATCTCATTCACCTGGACAGTCAGGAGTTTTCCAATCCTATCTATCGCTTCTATGCCTCCTTTTTCCTGCGCCAGGTATCCGCAAAGGCGGCGGCCATCGCTACTGTATCCGATTATTCCAGAACAAGATTGGAACAAAATTTCCCGGCTGCGGCCAATCGCGTCCAGACCATCCATAATGGCATCAATCACAGGCTGTTTCGCCCGGCTGCGGCCAGAACCGTGGCCGACTTTCGCAGGAAGTATCAATTGAAGCGACCGTTTGCTCTTTGCGTCGGAATAGGCAAAAAGCACAAGAATGTGGACTTTGTTGTCCGCTCTCTAAATACCCTCTGGGATGGGGGCCTGGAGCTGGATCTCTGCATTGCGGGGACGGGCGGAAAGCTCCCCGCATACTTGAAGGAGGCTATTCTGGAGTCCCATAAAGAAAGGGTCAGAATCCTTCCATTCTTCGAAATGGCAGAATTGCCCATTCTCTATTCTTCCGCGACGATGTTCATTATGCCATCACTGCTCGAAGGTTTTGGCTTTCCTCTGGCCGAAGCAATGGCCTGTGGAACGCCCGTGCTTTCCTCCAATCGTAGCAGTCTTCCCGAGGTGGGCGGCGATGTTCCCATCTACTT
>JAGRNE010000124.1 GCA_020440915.1 Leptospiraceae bacterium
ATCCCTGTTCCCTTTCGTAATGAAGGGAATGGACTATCTTTACAGGCAGTGCTTCCCCGAATGCTTCCAGGATCCGGGCCTTCTTGGTCTGGAACCCAACGCGCCTGAAAATTCGACGCTTCAATCCCTGACTCTACTCTACCACCAGGATTACAGCGAACATATCGTACAGCATACGCGAATGTATCCTGGAATGCTGGAAACGCTTGAGGAGCTACAACGCCGCTACTACCTGGGACTGTACACAAACAAACCGGAAAGTCTATCCAGGCTACTGCTCAGCGCGCTGGGTATTCTGGAATTCTTTGAGCTCATCTACGGCGGCGATACCCTGGCCGAAAGCAAGCCGTCAGCGCTTCCCATTGATACTGGCATTCAGTCCCTGGCCGGTATCCTGCCGGAAACCGAGCGTACGCGGCTTGCCAGGAAATGGCAGGCTTCAACGGAAAAATCCACTGTAGATTCGAAAGTGGAATCCGGAGCGGAGTTGAGCGCCGGCCAGAGTCTGGCATCTTTACCGGACATCATTCGAAAACGTACGTTGATGATTGGCGATTCCGGTGGCGATTTGCAGGCCGCTCAGAAAGCCAGAGTTTATGCTGTGTGGGCTTCCTATGGCTACTATGGCGACCATCCGGACATTCCATCCCGTGCTACGGCCGCCTCCCCTGCGGATCTGCTTCGCATTGTTTCCGAATTACTATGATTTCGGGCAGGCCTTTCGTCCCGGAAAGCGGATGCTACCTGGTTACGCTAAAACGCCGCACCATAAGGACCGCCTATCCCTTCGAAGAATGGCATCGAATTTTTTCAGAGCCCGCAGGCGATCCCGGTAAGATCAATTTTGAATTGAATCTCTCAGGACAGGACATAGAATCGTGCCGTGGACTCCTCAGATCGTAGAAGTGAACGGCGGGCGCCCCGCAACCTGGAGCAGTTTGCCGTATCCCTGGAGGAAAACATCCACGGTTATCTGGAAAACATTTCTCAGCACGGCTTATGCGTTGTTTTGCCTATCGATCAGCCAGCTCTTCAGCGTGGACAGAAGGTGAGCGGCAGAGTGCTGGGTCAGGGAATCAAGCTGGATCTTGCATTTTCGGGCAGTACGGTCTGGTTCTCCGTGCGAAAGATCGATCAGATCCCCTACGTCTTTGCTGGGATAGAATTTCAGGCACCCATGGAAATCCCGGAAAGCCTGATTTCTCATAGCCTGGCCAGGGAATCCGGGGATTGATTTCTTCCTGAGTCGCCTCAGCCTGCAGCGATTTCGTAGCCCTGGTCCTGGATGGCTCCTTCAATGGCTCCCTTCTGCCCATCCTCCGCATTTTCAATGCTTACCATTCCGGATGTCAGATCCACCTCTACCGACGCTGCTTTCGCCACCGATTGCACCGCTTCGGTGACGCTCTTTACGCAGTGCTGGCAGCTCATGCCTTCTACTTTGATTTCCATTGCCATACTCCAGAAAAGCGAAATGGTCCGGCCCGGTCAACCAGGCGGCCATTTGAAGGGAAGAACTGTGTGGATTTGCAGAAGCCCCGAACCCGCCATGAGGCGGGCCCGGAGTACCTTAACGCAGACTACCCAACCTTTCCGCTACCTGCCCGAGCTGCGCCATGACACGTGGCGGAAAGAATGAAGAGGATGGGGCTAGCCCGCCGCAGCTCTGCGCGCCGCCACTTCTGTTACAAGGCGAGCGCCCAGAAAGGTCCACACGGGCAGCAGGTCGGCCCCGGTGGCCACTGCGCCGGTGGCCGAATCTGCAACGTTCGCCGCTGCAGGAAGATACGTCTTAACTTTGTCCGCGATGGTACCTGCATGATCTTTGGCCACTCCAATGTAGGAGTCCAGAGGTCCGGCCAGAGAATTCAACATTTCGCTGGCCTGTGCTGCTCCGCCGCCGGCCAGAGCGCCGAATTTGTCGGTTATGCCGCTGTTGGACTTCATGAGCTTCTGAATCAATCCGGCGCCGCCTTCTACGGCATTGTCCAGGAACGGGAGCGCCACTTCGATGGAGGCGAAGTAAATGGCCATTTCTTTTCCGGTGTCCAGACTCTTGAATTCGCTAACTTTTTCAGAAATTCCGCCGGGAATGAGCTTGTACACAGCATAGGCGATGGCCAGAGCTTTTACGCCGGCATCCAGGGCCTGCTGCGGATCGGATTCGAAGGTGCGCTTCTTGGCGCCCCCTCCTCCAAAGAGACTGAGAACGTTCTTAATGCCGGCATAGCCTGCAATCACCTTATCGCTGGTATCGATGTAGCCCATCACCTTCAGTGCATCCTGCATTTCTTCGGATTCCGCGATCTGGCGGGCCTTTTCGATGACCTCCGGACTTGCATCCGGAACGTATGCTCTTACGCCATCCTCGAAGGAATTGTAGAACTTGAAGCCCGGTGAACCAGGTACAATGTTGTCCAGACTGGAAAGGAGCTTCACCGTGAAGTCATCCGGATTGTAATCTGACAGCATTTCGTTTGCCTTTTGTGACATCTCAACCTCCTGAATTTGCCTCATCATGATACTGATGTGGAAACCGCTAGTCTGCTCGAATTTTCTCCAGAGTTCAATCGTTTTTCCAAAAGACAGAAAGTTCCGGCCATGCCTGAATGCCGCCAGGCGGAAGAACAATGGAAGCCAGTTTTGAGGGATTTACGGAAGAGCAAAAAGAGGAGTACAAACGATGCGCTCGACTTGTGCACCAGGCCTTTCTGCGGGCCGAGCCAATTAGCGGGGGATTCCGGTTGTACCTGAATGCAGGTCGGCCGAGCACAGATGCCCCTGTTTCGCAGGTGGACGGGCGCACTGACTTCCTACTTACGAAACAGGATCTGCAAAGCTTTGCCAGGTTGGAGATGAAAGCCTGCCCCTTTCTCACGTTGACGCCTGCAGAAAAACAGGAAACGCTCATCCTGGATATGGTAGAGAGCCCCGAGGCCCAGGGATTTTTGCAGTCTCATCTAAAGTCCTACGGCTACCTTTGATCGACAGAGTGTGTCTTTCTGGCGTTCGCTTACCGAGAAAATCCTGCCTGCTCTTGAATTCCTTCGAAGACCGATTGTTCGCTCCTTCGCGGAAGTGGTACCACTGTAGGACCTGGCTCGCCAGCTATCAGGAGCGATGGCTACCAGGACTTTTCTTATGGAGTGCATCCCAGACCAGATAGATCAAGGCGCCCACACCGATAGCTCCCAGAGCGATAAGTGCGTTCAGCCACTCATCCCAGGCACTGGCAATCATGATCAGCACGGTAACGACCAGGAAGAACAGAGGTGTAATCGGGAAAAAAGGCACCTTGTAGGGAGCGTCCGGAGCGTTCTTGCGAAGCTGCCACAAACCGATGACCGTCAGAAAAGGAAAGATGGAAAGACTGAAACCCATGTAGGTCATTACATCGTAGTAGCTACCGGTCAGGATGTAGGCGATGGACAGTGCGCCCTGAACCAGAATAGAGTACAGGGGCGTTTCGAATTTAGGATGAACTTTGCTTGCGAAGCGAAAGAAAAGACCATCTTTTGCCATGGCGTAGTACACTCTGGGGCCGATCATGACCTGCGCTGAAAGCGTAGACAGTAGAATCAAGCAGAAGCAGACGTTAAAGAATACCGCAATGCCTGTGCCAAACAGTTTCGTGGAAATGATGGAAGCCACGGTGAGTTGACCGGAGAATTCGCTGGCCGGCGCCGCAAGGTAGTACATCAGATTAATCAGGACATAGAGTATGGCCGTCAGCAGGGTTCCCCACATCATAGCGCGGGGAACGTTCTTTTCCGGGTTTTCGATTTCGCCGGCCAGATAAGAGGCCCCGTTCCAACCACTGTATGCAAAAAGCACCCAGAGAAGACCAACACCCACACCGCCCCATTGGATTCCGTCCGAATGGAAGGGATCATGCACCGGTCCGTCCGCGGTAAAGGCAGCGATCAAACCTCCTACGAGAAAGAGCACCACAATACCGAGTTTCATGACGGTCAGTGCATTCTGAATCCAGCCACCTTTCTTTACCCCCACTCCATGAAAGACGCTGAAGATTACGATTAAGAAGATGGCATAGATTTGCTTCGCTGTGATGGCCAGCTCCCATTGAAACATGGTGAGCGAAAACTTCCAGGAGACAAAGAAAAGCGTGATGGCAGATTCTGGCGCCAGGCTCTGGAGCAAGGAAGAGAGATAGCCGGCAGAAAGAAAAGCTGCGATGGCAGCAGGGGCCGAGAACCCGGCAATAAGCGAAACCCATCCGGACAAGAATCCCCACAGAGGGCCAAAGGTCTTCTTGAGATAAACGTACTCCCCGCCCGCCTCTGGCATGCGAGCCGCCAGCTCAGAATAGGTAAGAGCGCCAGCAATGGCCACCAGTCCGTAGAAAAACCAGAGAAACATCACCATCAAGGGATCGCCCACTTTGGCCTGCACCTCTCCGGTATTTCCAAAGATACCGGAACCGATCATGCTGGCAAAGACAGCGAAAGTAGCGGTCCAGATGCCAAGTTTTCTCTTCAGGGAGTCAGACATTGTTCTGGATGTTTGCGCATAGCCGGGCGGGCAACCGATTTTTCAGAATGGCCAGGACCTCCAGAGCCTCCACATCCTCCAGACCCGGAAAAGCAAGACTCCCTTGCGCGCGGATGATTTGCCATTGTTGGACGGACAGCAAAGGCCTTCATATATCCGACGAATCAGATCTGCGCTGCAGCTCGGCATCCACCATCATACTTACAAGATCCGCCAGGTCATGCTTCGGTTTCCAACCCAGACGCTCTTTAATCCAGGAGGCGTCGCCAACACGAGGAAAGCTTTCCGGCGGCCGGGCCAGGGATTCATCGAAACGAAGCCAGTCATCCAGTTTCAAACCCAGCTTTTCGAAGACCAGGCCGGCAAAGTCCCGTACGGTGTGACCGTGACCTGTAGCCACGACATAGTCTTCTGGCGAATCGCTTTGAAGCATGGTCCAGAGGGCTTCCACGTAATCGCCGGCAAAACCCCAGTCCCGCACTGTATCTACATTACCCAGACAGAGCTCCTGCGCTTCGCCTCTCTGAATGGCCACGGCGGTTCGCACGATCTTCTGCGTAACAAATCGCGGTCCTCTTCTTGGAGATTCATGGTTGAACAAAATGGCGCTGCTGGTATGAAAACCGCGCATACGGTACAGACCCACCAGGTGATGACAGGCTGCCTTGCTGACGCCGTAAATAGTGCAGGGCTGAATGGCGCTTTTTTCGGATTGCGGAGAATGATCCGCATTGCCAAAGATCTCCGCCGAGCAAGCCAGGCAGAAGCGGCTCTCCGGAAGCTCATCGAATAGCATGGACAGTACATTGTGACTGGCTTCCACATTGTTTCTGAGCACAGCCCGGTCTTCGTCTGAAGTAGTGTTTACGAAACTGAATGCAGCCAGGTGATACACTTCCCGAGGTTGAATCCTGCGAAAAAGATTGGCAAGGCCCGCTGTATCAAATAGAGATACCGTCCACCGACGTTCCGGGGCAATGGCTTCCATCCTGCTCTCATGGCCTTCCTTGTCCAGACCATGTACTTCGTAGCCTTTCTCTTCCAGCAGACGACCCAGGTAAAACCCATCCTGCCCGCCGGCGCCGGTAATCAATGCAGAGGCCCTTTGCATGACCCAGGAAAACAGATCCGTGACACAGCACAACGAAAGAATGGAACCTGGGTACCTCCATGTAGATCGTCCAGGATTGCCATCGCCGGGATCTTTGTTCCGAAGGAGCGGGGCAGACTTTCGTCCATGGGGCCGGTGGGTCGCTTAATGGTTTCGCCCATGGCCACAGCAGGCCGATTGGGTTAAGGCACCTCTCAGAAGCCCCAGCGCGGTTAAACCCATTGCCACAGATAGGCCCGATTCGGACTGTGGTTAATGCACCGACTTCGGTTTTCGGAATCCACTCCCTCCGAAGAGTTCTCAAATCCTTACCTTGTTCTTCTGGCCGTGGCCTCCGGACTCTTCATGGTGGTCATTGATGTCACAATACTGAACATAGCCCTGCCCAGCATCAGTCGCGATATGGGCGCCTCCATGGCCCAGGTGGAATGGAGTATCATTTCTTACACACTGACGCTGACGGGAGCCGTTCCAGTCTTTGGACGCATCTCCGATATCCTGGGGCGAAAACGCCTTTTTCTGTCAGGAGTTTCGATTTTCGCACTGGCAAGTCTGTTCTGCGCTTACTCCGGCTCCATGAATTCCTTGATCCTGGGTCGCATCCTGCAGGGCATTGGAGGCTCGATGATTACGTCCAACACCCTGGCCATTATTACCGATACTTTTCCGGAAGGGAAGCGAGGTCTGGCCATGGGTTTGCAGGCTATTCTGGTAAGCGGCGGCGCCGCCATAGGGCCGAGCCTGGGCGGTTTTCTTGTTACACATTATGAATGGCACTCTGTTTTTCTGATCAATGTTCCCATCGGCTTTTTGAGCGTGATCTTTGCCGCATTTGTTTTACCTCCCCTGAAGAGCCACAGACAGCGCGAGCCCCTGGACTGGGGAGGCGCAGCCGTTGTCATGGCCGGTTCGGGCATTCTTCTTCTGGGTCTGACCCTGGGCCCTCAGGTTGGATGGGCAAAGGACACGGTCATCGCATGCATCGTTTGCGGAATTCTACTCTATTTCCTTCTCTTTCACATGGAAAAGAGACATCCACATCCGCTTATCGATATGAATCTGTTTCGCATTCGCGGATTTGTTTTCGGGCAGGCAGCCGGCGTCTGCGCCACTATTTCGCTCTCAGCCATGACATTCATTTTTCCCTGGTACTGGCAGGGACTTCGCGGACTCAGCGCCCAGGATGCGGGCATATTGATTCTGCCACTGCCGCTGACACTGATGATTCTTTCGCCCCTTTCCGGTCGTCTTTCGGATCGCTTTGGTCCACGGGGCGTGGCCACGGTCGGCCTGATTATACTCATGGCCGGCGAATACGCCATTTCGGGGATTCATCTGGAAATGCCTTACCTGGACGTGATCTGGCGAATTATTCTTTTTGGCGCAGGCCTGGGATTCTTTCTTGCGCCAAATAACAATGCCATCATGTCCAGCGTCTCTTCCCATAGACGGGGAGTGGCTGCCGGGCTACTGGGATTGTTTCGCTACACGGGCCAGAGTATGGGAGTGGCCCTTTCCGGAGTGCTTTTTCATCTCTTTTCCGGACATAGCCATTTGCCGGACGGCAGCCCTCTCAGTCATGAACAGGCAGAACTCTTTATGCTGGGTATGCAGGGAGTGGCGCTGTCCATTCTTCCGCTGGGTGCGCTGGGGTTGATTTTTAGCTGGATGCGAGTTCACAATCCCCGTCGTTCTGCAGAGGACATTGCCGCAGAATAGATGCCTTCAGTTAGTAGCGTCCGCCCGGGCAAAGTAGTGCTCTGAGCAAGCCCCGGCGGGTCTGGTCAGCTACGGCCTGGAATTCAATGGCACAAGATAGAATTGCTCGGTTCCCTTCTCCAGCTCCGGGATGGATTGAATGCGGTCTGAAGATTTCGCTTCCAACAACTTCCTGAGCTTCGCGTATCGCTCCTGCTCCTGCGGTCTGTAGATTTTCGATTGATGCAGTATCAGACAGCAAAGTTTCTTTTCGCGCAATCTGTCGAAATAGTATTCCACGTCGGCCTGAAGGTCGCTGCTGGCGCGCGCCTGCAGTATCGGGCGGTCGTAGTATTCCAGACCTGCCCAGTAGTACAAATCGGTAGTGGAGAGCACAGGCACATCGGACAGCTGGGCCTGCGAATTCAGGGAAGCAAGGTCGGATTGAATTTCCGTGGAATAGCGCAGGTTCTCCTTTTCCAACTTCCAGCCGAATCGAGCCAGCCAGAAGGCGCCGCCAAGGGTTACGAAAACCAGAAGGAGTGCCGAAAGCTGGAGCCATTTTCGCTCTTCCTGATTTCGCGCGATTTCGAGGAGAGCCAGAAAGCCAAGGATGAGTGGTCCATGGACAACCATGGTGAATCTCTGTCCCCAACCTCCCCAGGAATCGTTGGGCGAAGCCAGGGCTATGACGAAAGCGCTCAGGATACCAAGGGAAAGGATGATTCGAGCTTCGCGATTGAGGTGGCGAAACCAGAACGGCAGCGCCAGTAGGAGCAGCAAAAAAGGCATCTGGGCGAGCAGGCCCAGTACCGGTCTCGCAGGATCGAAATGGCCTACCAGAATACTCTTAAAGATGTGCCATCCTGAAGAGATCTCGGGATCCAATTCCTTTACCGCATAGTAGCGGCTACCCAGAGGGGCATCGTACAGGATCCAGTTGTACCATAAATAAAAGGCAAAACCTGCAAGAAACGTTAAACCGAAAACCAGGACCTTCTTGTTTCGAAGCAATCTTGCAGGGGAAAATACCGTGCGATCCAGCGGCTCGCCAGCATCAAGATAGAGTAGAACGCAAAGTATCAATGCAGGAAATACCACTTCCTGGCGAACCGAGAAAGCCAGCGCGGCAAGCAATCCGGCCAGAACCCAGTGACCGTAGCTGGATTCCCTTTTCAATAGGAGAACCACCGCGACAGAGAAGAGGCTACTTGCCATTACCACTTCCTGAAGTTGAAGAGTGAAAATGTAATGAGGACTGCAGAACAGCAGCAGGAGGCCACCCAGAAATGTGAGTCGGTTATCGAGCATCAGGACCTTTCGCGCAATCCAGAGAAAAGCAAGGACTTCGATGATCAGAAAGAGGACCGAGATCAGACCGATGGTACGATCAGGAAGGATTTCGTGCCAGAGGCCTACAAGAATGGCAAAAGATTCTGGATAGGTAATGACTCTCTCTTTGTTGTATTCGGTAAGGTGCGGCATGGCGCCCGACAAATGATGCGCAATGCCTCGCTCCTGGGGATCAAACTCGGACTGCGGATAACTATAGTAGAAACTTCCTGTCTGTGCCCATTGCAGACCTTTTTCGTACTTTATGCTACCATCAGCCCGCAGACTGCTCGTGAGCGGATAATCGGAAAATACTACCGCAAACCAACCTGCAAGCAGCAGCAGAACCACCGAAAAAGCCCATTCCTTCTTAATAAGCGTCACAGTTTGCAGATGCGCCGCCTTTCCTTCCAGGTCAATCCCTATTAGCCGCAGCACGAACCGCTGCCAGCATCGGCGCAGAAGATGCTTAGTTCGCCTGTCCAGGCTCCGGCGCTCTGTTGTTTTCTACTACTCTGCTCCGCTGTCTTTTGTCACAACCTGCGACTTTCTTTTCGTCTGTTATTTTTCGTTCTTCAATTTCGTTGCCCGTATTGCAGGTCCTGTCAAATTGGAGAAAATCTGGTGGGAGATTCCGGGAGATATAACCGGCCTCACCGTTCTCTGCGGAATCAAAGTCCCGATCGGGCGAAAAGGCAGGTATCATGAACGAAGCTCTAAAAGGTAGCACCATACTTATTACCGGGATTACGGATGCGGGCTCCCTGGCCCTTTCCGTTGCGCGTCAGGCAAGAACGGAAGGAGCGACCATCATCTGCTCCGGACTCGGACGAACGCCCCACCACGAAGGCATCTCCGATCGCGCCGCCGACTTCCTGGATAAGACCTACTCGGCTTTTGAAGAGACAGTGAAAGCTGAACTGGGAGCTGAAACCCCCGCTTTCCCACTGGATGTCACTCTGGATGGAAGCATCCAGGACTTCTGCGATGAACTGAAGAAGCAGGACATTTTGCTGAACGGCTTTCTTCACTCGATTGCCATGGATAAGACTATCAAAGCAGGAGTGGTGATTAAATCCATTCTGGATGTAACGAAAGAGGAATTCTTCAGCGCCATGGACGTGTCCGCCTATAGCCTGGTTTCACTCACTCGGGGCCTGATCCAGAATCAATTATTGGAGAAGAACTCTTCGATTCTAGCTTTGAGCTATCTGGGCGCCGAAAAGGTGGCTTATCATCCGTATAAAAACATCGGAGTGGCCAAAGCCGCCCTGGAAAGGATCGTAGTAGAACTGGCCCATGAGCTGGGAGTTTCGCACAACATCAAAGTGAACGCCATTCGCTTTTCTCCCTACACAGGTAGCAAAGCGGGCTCCGCTATCCAGGGGCTGGCGGAGGCGGTGGAATTCTGCGAAAACCACAGTCCTATGGGAAATGCGCGGCCGGAGGATCTTGCATGGGAATCTGCGTATCTGTTGCGACCATATGTTCGAGTCACCGGCGAGATTCGCAACGTGGATGGTGGCTATCATATTCGGGGTTAGGCGAA
>JAGRNE010000125.1 GCA_020440915.1 Leptospiraceae bacterium
TAGACACCAGCTCATAGTGCGCCAGATACAGATAAAGCATAACCAGCGTAAAGTCCGTGCCAAAGGAAGGACCTTTCAATACAGAAAGGGAATCATACACAGGCTCCATGGGGCAGGACAGTACCATGGTTAGCATGCCTCCTGGCAAGATTCCTTGCGCATCGCTCCGAGCTAGCTTGCGGTAATTTTCGGCGCAGGGCCCTTCATCGGGGCGAAACAGGGAGGCCACAAAGGGGGAGCTTTTCCATTCTGCATACAGAGTGCGAACGTTCTGTGCAATTCGTAGCATTCTGGATTCGTAGTCTTGAATCCGGTAGGCCATGCGCGCCAGGTCCGCAACATATGGCTCCTCCAGAAACTTCTTCATGCTTTGCTTCAGCTGGGATGCAAAAGGGGAATCCTTGTTGATTATGGCGGCGCCCATCATTACGTCGCAGGAGCCGCTGGCAAACTTGGTCAGGCTTTCCACTGCCACATCACAGTGGGGCAATACTTCCAGACAGGCCGAGCTACCTACGGAAATGTCGGCGATCAGCGCACAGTCCTCCTGCTTGCAAATCTTGTACAACCTTTCCAGGTCAGGAGTCTGAAGCAAAGGATTGGTTGGAACTTCGGTTATGATGCCGGCCACCTCCCCTCTGTGATCCAGCAGGAATTGCTCTACCTCGGCAGTAGAGTCCATCTGGTAAATGCGATGGGACCTGGATGTGAACTTCTCGATGATGCGAATATTATCTACGTAGAGCCAACCAAGCTGAATCCATATCGTCTTACCCTGAGACTCCTGAAATAGCTGAAGGCAGCGAAAGGATGCGTAGATTGCATTCATTCCACTCACCGACAGCGCTACGCTTTGAGGCGAAACGCCGTTTAGTCGAGCTAATTCTTCGCGAATTGAATCCTCAGGGTTAGCTTCGCTCTTCTGCTCCTGCTGTTTTTCTGCAATCAATCCCCGGGATAGCAGGAAATCTTCGGCGCGACGGGAACTCACAAGACAGCCTGTATGCTGGATAAAGGAAAGCAGGTGGGCCGCAAGTTCCGAGTTTTCCGGCAGAGGAAAGGCCACCAGGCCGTCCTCCTCCATCATATGTGGCTGCCCCTGGTATCCTGACCATGAAAACAACTCCAGGGCCGCCTTTTCCGAGGAGACCAGAACGCAGGGACGCTCGGAGGAACTCTTTTTCTGAAAATAGGAAACGATTTCTGTTACGTATGGATGAGCCACGAATCGCGGATAACCGGACTTTATCTGGCTCATTGTCTCGGATCGCTTCTCCTCGTAGCCAATGACGTCTCTTACTCTGGGAAGGCTTACCGAAACTGCATGTATGGTATTTTCAGGGATTCTTCCCCCCACCGGGGGCACGCTCATCAATTTACCGGATTGCATCAGGGATTCAGCACCCTTACACCCGCAGATTCGCCTACAATTACCAGAGCCGGCCGGCACCGCGCAAAGATTCCGTTCTCCACAACGCCTGAAATGGAATTCAGTTCCTTTTCCATCCCTTCTGGATGAAAAGAATCAAACCTTACGTCCAGGACAAAGTTACCATGATCGGTAATTACCGGTCCATCCTTTCGAAGAGCCATTCTAAGACTTACCTCTCTAGCTCCCAGTCTTTCCAGTTCATGCTGCACAACGTTAATTGCCTGGGGAAGAATCTCCAGAGGTACGGCGGTTCGTTCGCCAAGGGTGGAAACCAGTTTGGAGCCATCCACAACGCAAACGAAATGCGAGGAAAGCGAATGGACTATCTTTTCCAGCGTATGCGCTGCGCCGCCGCCTTTAATAAGGTTCAAGGCAGGATCCACCTCATCTGCACCATCGATGGATACGTCCAGAGATTCAAAGCTCTCCACCGGAAAAACGCGCAAACCAGCCTGACGGGCCAGTTGCATAGATTGGTAAGATGTAGCGCAGTAGTCGCAACTCAATTCCCCGGTGTTCTGCAATCGACCCAGTTCCTCGATGGCCAGCGCCGCCGTAGAACCGGTACCCAATCCTACGGCCATCCCGCTCTTCACATGTTTCACAGCCTCCAGAGCTGACAGGCGTTTCGACTCTTTGTTGGCATCCGGTTGTCTCACAATTTACGAGATCCAGCCGTCCGGTCCACGGTCAAACGCTTTCCCCGCCTTCGGATTCGTCCTCAGTTCCCCGCACCTTCGGGTCGCATCAGAAGCGCCTTTTCCTGCAATCGGGAAGCCAGAACGGCTTCTCCTCGCTCTTCCAGCCACAGCGCCAACGAATGGACCGCATTGGCCCGTTGCTCCAGCAGGTTGCGCGCAAATTGCAGACTTTCCAGAGCCCGAGCATGGTCTCCCTGTCGGGAGTAGCAGATTCCGGAATAGTAATGCTTGAAGAAGTCCCCGTCATCCAGCTTACGTAGCAACGCCAGGGCGGTGCTGTATTCCTTGAGACGCAATAATTTCTCCACCTCTTCCATAGGGTCCATGGGACTTCCCACGGACTGATTGCGCTCCAGAAAAGTCAGTCGGAGCACTCCTCCGAGAAATGCAAACTGCGCCGCGAGCGTATCCCGGATGAGATGAAGTTGACCGCGGTTCTCCTCAACAATTTCAGCAAAGGCCTTTCGCGCGATGTGACTGCCAGCGTTTAAGGATGAAGCCCCGCTCTCCGCCGCGTTCTGCGCATCACAGGGAGTGGCGAAGTACTGATCGCCGACCTCCAGCTGCGTTACCGTAGACTCCTCGGATCGCCCGGTCTTAACGGGAATGCTTTTGTTCTGCCGGAACAGAAGGGCCGGACATCCGGAATCATTGGAATACAAGAGGCCGGTTCGCTTCTGGAAGAGACCCATCAAGCGACTCACTTCAATGTCCGGAAACTCCTTTAGTAGGGCTTCGGTGTAATGATGCAAACTCTGTAGCCAGGCCCCCGGTTCTTGCTGGCCGCCGCTTTGTAGCAGCAATCGCGCATTGATGGAGACGGTCAACAATAGCGATTTTTCGGCCAGCCGAAGCGAATCCCCTGCAAGAGAAGCAAGAAAGAAAAAGACGTAGCCCTGTCCTCCCAGTGTGAAAGACCGGAATATGGAAACTGTCCGGACCTGCTCTACGCTTTCCCCGACGGCCATGTCCAGGACGGTTTGTGAATCCAGCAATTGTCCCATTACAGGGGCGGCCAGAACGCTACGCACGAAAGGATCTGCGGAATCCGGCTTTCGCACATCCTGCAGAGTTTCCATTCTGCTTCGCAACTCTGTTGTCCGACGAAGGACTATATCCTCCATATGCAGAGTGTAGCTTTCGATCTCGGCAACCATGGAATTGAACGCCTCGGCCAGCTGCCCGAATTCATCGCCGGTGCGCGGTGGCAACCGAACTGTGAAGTCTCTGCGCTTCACCCTTTCAACGGCTCTGCCGAGATCCAGTAAGGGCCTGGAAAGCAGCCGTGCAATCAGGAGCCCTAGCAGGGCGGCCACAAATACGCTACTGAGGACTATGGCCAGCAGCATTCTCTGAAGATGGTTTACTAGGCTGAATTCGCTTTCTGCTGAGAGGTCCACACCCAGTATGGCAAAGGTTCTTCCTTCCTGATCTAGAATCGGGATGTAGGCGGACAGCCATACGCCCCACTGATCTCGGTAGTACTGATCGCTGGCCGTGGCCATCCCGTTGCGAAGGGCTTCCAGCATTCGCGGCTGGCCGGAAACATTGTACAGCATTCCTATGCTCGTTGGCTCTTCGTCGTCTTCAATTTTTCCGTCGCCATTCGTATCCAGGCGTTGATCGTCGCCATCCACAATGAACTTCAGAATTGTATGGTTCGGGGATTCGGCTATGGGAACCAGGATGTAGCTATATCGCAGCAGAGGAGGATCCGCAGGATCGATGGGCTGAGCTATATCCAGGCCGGGTCGCGCAATGGCTCTCCGGGTGGAATGCTTGATCCTTCGCATAATCTGCACCAGACGGCGGTAATCCTGGCGCTTTTCCAGTTCCTGTCTGGACTGCTCCGAGAGGTTCGAAACATTCTGGCCGGGCCGAATGCCAGCCAACAATTCCTGTGTTCTGGGCAAAGCCATCTGATTGGAAAGATCGTCCAGAGTCCGGATGGCCTTGCGATCCTCCACAGTGAGCAGGAATTGCCCTGCCCGACCAACATCTTTGAGTCTTTCGGAGGTTTGAGACCAGACATTTCTCTGGATGGTCTCGTAAAAGAGATAGGAAGAAATGGAAGAAATGGCCGCGGCAAAGAGCCCGATGGCCAGTATAAGCTTTGTCTGAAAGCTCAGGGACATACATTTGTTGCCACTTCGATTCCTGGTTCGTCAAGCATTATCGATCCATATTCCGGACATGACAGCCGACGGTCGCAGGAGCCTCGATGCTATCGGGAACTTAATTTAAGGTTGATTTCCTATTACCTGAACGGAGCTATACCCCAATGTATCCTACCTCGCGCAGGACCTGGATCGCCATCGGTCTTCTACTGCTTCTTATTTCGGGCTGCTCTGAATCGAACCCGGACCAGGAGAAACCCATACTACTCCTGGAGAACCTCCAGTGGGATGTTGTGGCCGGATTCGATCCTTCCTACAAAGCTGGTATCCCTTCCTCCGCACTGGCCGGGGCCAAAAAAAGTGACTCATTCCCGATGGTAATAAACCGGCTTCTCGAACTGAGTCCCGGGGATGGCCTTCTTCACAGCACTCTGCAAACCCGGTTCTCCCTGGATAAGTCGCAGCTAGGAAGCCCCCTGGGGCTGCATTTTCCCTGGATCGGAGAGTCGTTTCGTATCTATTTGAACGGTTATCTGGTCATGGATGAGATGCAGCTAGAGACCGGACCGGACGGATCTTCAGCCGAATTGGCGACCCGCAAGATATTTCGTCACCTCACGGTCCCTCTGAACAATGCACATCTAAATGCAGGTGAAAATACCCTGGTAGTGCATTTTGCAGGTTACCGACAGCCTACCAGCATCGAGGACAATGGTAACCATGGATTTATGTTCTCGGGCGGCTATGAGCTGGCCCCTCTTTCCTATCTTGAAGCCAACCATACAGATACCCTGCGAATCGTTCTAAGCACAGTGTACCTTTTTTTCGGCCTCTATCATCTGGTCATTTTTTCCCGACGCAGGCAGGATTCCTACAATCTGTTCTTTGGCTTATTCTGCTTTGTGCTGGCTCTGGACTCCGTAACCGGAACACTGCAATTACACAGGGCTATCGCAGAAACCGCCTGGATAAACCGGATAAAGTACTTTAGCCAATCGCTGCTCATTCCTCTCTTTTTCTACTTTCTGCACCGATACTTTCATCCAGAAGAGCGAACCCCTCTACTTCTGCGGATTTTCGGATACTCGCTGGCCGGAACCGGAGTCCTGTTTCTGATCATTCCCTTTCGCTATACCGAACCGCTACTGACGATCTTCCACTTCCTGGCCATTCCCGCTTTGCTCTATGCGATTTTCTTCATTGGGCGAATCATCTTGCTGCGAAAGAGGGACAGTCTTCTGTTTGGCATTAGTATCTTTATCCTGATTGGCAGCGGTTTATGGGGTATTGTGGACAGCGAGCTATTCCATACAGGTCTGCATCTTCTTCCTTACGGATTTCTGTTTTGCATCCTCAGCCTTATTTTCATTCTGGCCAATCGATTCCTTACCGTGCACAATGAATCGGAGCGACTGAACCAGGAACTTACCGAACAGAAGAATGCCTTTCATCGTTTTGTGCCCACTCAATTTCTGAACCACCTGGGGCGTTCATCTCCCGTAGAGGTTATGGCCGGCGATTCTGTCCTGCGCGAAATGACCGTCTTATTCTGCGATATTCGCTCCTTCACTGCTTTGGCCGAAGGGAGCGGTCCGGAAGAAACATTTTCCATTTTGAACGGACACCTGCAGCAGATGGAGCCCTGCATTTATCGCCACGGAGGCTTTGTGGACAAATACGTGGGAGACGCTATTCTTTCGCTGTTTTCAGACGATCGAAAGTCCAGTGCATCGCAGCCCAATTCCGCTCATCGTGCTGTTTCCGCGGCCATTGAAATGGCAAAGGTGGCCCGCTCCGCCGAGAATATGCGCCCACGAAGTAGTGGCGGGAATTATCTTCCCGGTTTTGGAATTGGCATTAACTCTGGTTCGCTGGTTCTGGGCACGGTGGGTAGTCCCAGCCGCATCGATACCACAGTCATAGGCGATACCGTAAATACCTGCTCGCGCATGGAAAGCCTCACAATCCATTATGGATGTCCGATACTTATTAGCGGATTTACCCGCCAGAGACTGGGCGAAGGTCGATCCTTTCATTTGAGGCAGGTGGACGAGGTATATCTACGAGGAAAGAAACAGAAGACAGCCATTTTTGAAATCTTTGATGCCGACCCTCCGGAGCAGTTGCTACAGAAGGAAAGAGGATTGCATCGATTCGAGCAAGCCATGGAGCTCTATCGCCGGGGAGACTTTGCGGACTCCTTGAAGATCTTTCAGGATCTACAGCAGAAATGTCCGCTGGATCAAATTCTGCCTCTCTATGTGGAAAGAATTAAAGGCTTCCTGGAACAGGGCGCCCCTTTCCTGGAAAAATGGGACGGCGCCATCCCTGTGATCGGCGGCTAGATTGCCGTCCGCAACGACCGTGACACTAACTCCTTTCATCATTGCGGTCTGCAGTCTGGTGAGGGTGTCGCCGCTCTTCAGCCGCCCGGGCCGCAAATACAGCCAGCCCGGAGTCAATTCCCGGGCCGGCCGTTGAGCCTACAGGGCGCACTTCGTTATAAGAGCAATCCAGGCTCTACGAGCGTCGATTACAGTGGATCCGACGAACTGGAACTGGCCGGAGGCGGTACGTTTACGAACATGGATGAGCATTCGTAGGCCTTCCAGATTCCCTTTTCGTTCCTTTTAAGAGTGATGGGTCGCGGACTGAATCCGAAAACGTTTACGAATACCTTTACTCTACCGGAGCTTTCATCGCCGCTATATTTGTTACGAGAAGTAATGATGGTATAGGGGGCCGATACCTGATAATTGTCGGATGCGCTGGCCCCGGAGACATAGGCAAATCCAGTATAGGACCAGACATTCTGACGATTCAGGCGGTTCACATGATACATGATGCTGGATGAAGGAGCATAACCTTTGTAGGCGCTACCGGAACCTACGTTATACTGATCCAGGGCAAGCGTCAAAAACTGCATACCCAGACTTTCGGATTTCGAGAAACCCAGCATAGCCACAATGAACATCGCCGCGCCACCTTCAGGAGTAGTAGCGATTTCGTCGCGCATCGCAATGAATTGATCTGCATTTGCCGGAATGGAAGATATCTTGATCTCCCTGGATTGCGCCTGCAACGTGGCGGCCCCCATTAGCACACTCAATGCGCAAATAGTATGAATGACCTTCTTCATGTTTCTGTTCATGTTACCCCCTGGCAATTTTAACCACGACTATTGTGAGGGGCTATCTGTCTTTGTGTCCAGCCTTAATCGATGCGCCGGGTTACACTTTTGGCGACCGCGGCCTCCTGGGCCGGGCGACGTACCATGTTACCTGGACCCGAGTTCGATGGAGCTTCTGGCGACAATCCGATGACGGACGACGATTTCGGATTTTTTGACCGGGGCCATGGAATTTTGTGAGCTTGCTGAAGGCCATACTCTCCGTGGAGAGACCGCTCCGGCCGTGGATGGCTGCATGGTCTGCATTGCCCGCAATGCCCCTGGGGCCCACTCGAAATCTAGCTGTCCAGAGCATGCCTGAGCAGCATCTCGGCCGCTTCAAAAGGACTCAGAGTGCCTGCAGTCACCTGTTCGCGTAAATCCTGCCTGTACTCTCTGGATTCACGGTTTTCCAGGATTCTGTTCTTTACCAGCTCCGCAAGATATTCGTTCATCCAGTACACTGCCTGCGATTTTCGTCTGTCTTGAAAATGGCCGCTACGAGACATCGCTTCCAGGTAGTTTTCCAACAGGCAATAGATGTCCGCCAGCCCCATTCCGCTCATCGCGCTGGTCAGTATTACCTCTGCCTTCCAGCCATGGTCTGCCGGAGGAAAGAGTTCCAGAGCCCGGCGATAATCGGCGGCCGCTATTTTCGCCCTCGTCTCGTTGCCGGAATCCGACTTGGTGATGGCAATTCCGTCCGCCATCTCCATTATGCCTCGCTTCATTCCCTGCAATTCGTCGCCGGCGCCGGGTAACATAAGTAGCAGGAAGAAATCCACCATGGAATGGACAATGGTTTCGCCCTGCCCCACTCCCACAGTTTCTACCAGTATGCGATCAAAGCCAGCCGCTTCGCAAAGGATGATGGCTTCCCGGGTTTTTCGCGCCACACCTCCTGGAGATCCGCCGGATGGGCTGGGTCGAATGTATGCGTTGGTTTCGCGACTTAGCTCTTCCATTCTGGTCTTATCGCCCAGGATAGAGCCTTTACTTCTTTCCGACGATGGGTCGATGGCCAGAACGGAAATCTTATGACCGCGTTCCAGCAGGAGCTGGCCAAAAGACTCGATGAAGGTACTTTTGCCGACTCCAGGTATGCCCGTAATTCCAATTCGCAGCGATTGGCCCGCATGAGGCAAACATGCATGGATCACGTCCGAAGCCAGCTTCTGATCTTCCGGTAGAGTACTTTCCGTCAGGGTAATGGCCTGACTCAGTATTACCCTGTTCCCGGAACGAACGCCTTCGATGTATTCGGCGGCGGATTTTCTTCGCGGTCCCCGATCCAGGCCGCCGGCAAGCAGGCGAGGATTCAGAGGAGGCATTAGCCCGCCTGTGCCTTTGGCTCTTTGCCCAGCAGAATCTCGAGTATGGAAGCGGCAGCCTGAGCGATAACCGTTCCAGGTCCAAAGATTGCGGCGGCGCCTTTCTCGTAGAGGTAATCGTAATCCTGTTGCGGTATCACCCCTCCCACAACAACAAGAATGTCGGAGCGCTTCAGTTTCCGTAACTCTTCCACAACCTGCGGGACCAGGGTTTTGTGTCCTGCGGCCAGGGAAGATACTCCCAGGATATGGACATCGTTTTCTACCGCCTGTCGCGCCACCTCTTCCGGAGTCTGGAACAGAGGTCCAATGTCCACATCGAATCCCAGGTCCGCAAAACTTGTAGAAATCACTTTGGCGCCGCGATCGTGTCCATCCTGTCCCATCTTCGCCACAAGAATTCTGGGCCTGCGGCCCTCTTTCTCCGCGAATTCGTCGGCCAGTCCGGTGGCTCTCTTGAAGTCGTCGTTGTTTTCGATCTCTGAAGAATACACTCCGGATATACTACGGATAACTGCCTTGTATCGTCCAAAGACTTTTTCCATTGCTTCGGAGATTTCGCCAAGGCTGGCTCGCTTTCGAGCGGCCTGCACCGCAAGGTCCAGCAAATTGCCCTGCCCGGATTCGGCGCATTTTGTGATGGCCTGCAATGCCTCATGGCACTCTTCTTCATTTCTTTCTCGGCGCAGTTTTTCCAGGCGCTCGAGCTGGGATTTTCTTACGGCAGTATTGTCGATGTCCAGAATTTCCAGAGGATCTTCGGACTCGCTTCGAAAGCGATTGATGCCAACAATGACATCGCGGCCCGAATCGATGCGTGCCTGCTTTCGAGCCGCAGCTTCTTCGATTCTCATTTTTGGAAGTCCCGTTTCAATGGCCTTTGCAATTCCCCCGAGATCTTCTACTTCCTGAATCAATTTCCAGGCGCGCCGGGCCAGAAGATTGGTAAGCGCTTCCACATAGTAGCTACCAGCCCAGGGATCTACTGCCCTGGTGATGTCCGTTTCATCCTGCAGAAAGAGTTGCGTATTGCGTGCAATTCGGGCGGAGAAATCTGTAGGCAGAGCAATGGCTTCATCCAGAGCGTTTGTATGCAAAGACTGGGTATGGCCCAGAGCCGCTGAAAGGGCTTCCACACAAGTCCGCGCTACGTTGTTGTAGGGATCCTGCTCGGTAAGGCTCCAACCGGAGGTCTGGCTGTGCGTGCGAAGCGCCATGGACTTGGAATTCCGGGGATTGAACTGCCCTACCAGCTTGGCCCATAACATCCGTCCGGCTCGCATTTTTGCAATCTCCATGAACTGGTTCATGCCAATGGCCCAGAAAAATGAAATCCTGGGCGCGAACTCATCGACTGACAGTCCTGCAGCCATTCCAGTGCGGAGATACTCCAAACCGTCTGCCAGGGTATAGGCAAGTTCCAGATCTGCGGTAGCCCCGGCTTCCTGCA
>JAGRNE010000126.1 GCA_020440915.1 Leptospiraceae bacterium
GTATATCGCTCCATACCGCATAAGCCCGAAAAGGAGCCCTTCTGAGTCAGTTTGCGTAATTGCGGTGCGTAGCAAATCTCCTCCTGGCTGTGCCAGTAGCCTTCGCTACTTATGCAATCACGGATCTGTTTTACCGTGCCATCGTTTCCGGAGTCCACCAGGTAACCTCCGTACACCCACCCTTCGGTTTGATTGTGCTTCACCCTTTTCCAGTGGGCCGTGGTTCCGTCTATGACCTGCATGGGGCCTTCTTCCAGGATTTCCACTTCTGATCCGGCCGGAAGAAGATCCAGCTGCTTGCCGTCCAGGGCGGGCCTATCGCGCATCAAAAGACCGGAAGTGGCCGTAACAATGGCCTTTTCCTTGCAGGCGCCGAGAAGGGCGAAAGCCAGAATCAGCAGGATGGAAGCGAGAGTACGGGAGCGGGAGCCAGACTTGAGCATGGAGCCGTTTTTACCGGGGGTCGGGAATTCGCACAACCAGAATCTTCTGGCTGCACCTTCCGAGTTGTAGTGCATCACACCGTGTTGCCTGATGGGGTCAAACCGGGAACCTTGTTCGGCGGCCAGGAGGGCGCTCTATTCAAAGCGAATATCTACACTGTGGCCATGCTCATGTTCCAGGCCTTCCACCTGACTCATGATCTGAATGGGTTTCCAGGCTTCTCGCAGACTTTCTCTCGTTGGATGCTGAAAAGTGATTCGCTTCATATAGGTTTCCACGCCCAGCCCGGAATACATACGACCTGTGCCGCCTGTGGGTAGCACATGATTGGTTCCGCTGTAATAGTCGCCCAGGGCCACGGGGGCAAAGTGTCCCAGAAAGACGCTGCCGGCCGCAGTAATCTTCTCTAAATCCGCGCCGGGATCCATTGTGCAGATTTCCAGGTGCTCCGGTGCATATTCGTTGGAGAAAAGGAACGCCTCTTCCAGATCATCGAAAACAATTGCGTAGGAATGACGTCGAATGCTGGTTTCTTTCATGTCGCGTCGCGCCGGTCGTTCTTCTAGTCCGCGCTCGATTTCCAGAGAAGTCTCTTCTGCAAGCTTTCGACTGGTAGTTAGCAGGATGGCAGGACTGTCTTCACCGTGTTCGGCCTGACTCAGCAGATCTGCAGCTACGAAAGCGGGATTAGCGCTTTCATCGGCGATAACAATAACTTCAGAAGGACCGGCCGGCTGATCAATGCGTATCTTGCCGGAGGCGGAAAGCAAAGTTTTTGCGGCGGTTACGTAACGATTTCCCGGACCCACAATCAATTCTGCCGGAGGCGCAAAAAGTCCTGTAGCGGCTGCAGCCACACCATGGGCTCCTCCGATCTTTAGCACCGCATTTGCGCCGGCCATTTTCGCACAATAAAGAACCACATCGCTGAGCTTCCCCTGGTCGTTGGCCGGACTGAGAAGCAGGATGTTTTTTACGCCTGCTGCCACAGCAGGGATGACGCCCATCAAAACAGATGAAGGGTACTGGGCTTTGCCGCCGGGAACATAGACGGCCACATTTTCCACCGGCGAATAGAAAAATCCCAGCTCGGCCCCGGCCACGTTGGTGCGCGCCGGCTGTAATCTCTCCTTCTGGAAATCATGGAACTGGCGGATGTTTCTGGCTGCCGCCGAAAAGGCCTCTTTGATGGCAGGATCCAGTCTTTTCTCTGCTTCCTGGATTTCTGTCTCGGAGCAAACGGGAGGATCGGGATAGAAGCCGTCGAATTTCTGGCTATAATCGCGCACTGCATCGATTCCCCTGGACTGAACGTCCTGCACAATCGATCGCACCGCGTCCAGAGCGGCCGTGTCCTCGGCGCTTTCCCGTCTCTGGAGCTCCTTTCGCTTTTCTTCAGTTAGATCGGATTGCTCGAAAATGCGCAGGATGGACATTCTTCGTTGATCGCTTTGCAGCTTCTCGGGGCAACCCTTTTCAATTCTCAGAACAGCGCTGAATCCAGAAGTCGGCCGGCTCACTCCCTGGCTCCTACCAGCTTCCGGACGATCCGCCTCCACCAAAGGAACCTCCTCCGCCAGAAAAGCTGGAACTGGAACCGGAGCTGAAGCTACTGGAGCTCGAACGGCTGCTGAAACTGGAACTGGAGAAGCTGCGGAAGGATGAGCCAGAAGAACTGCTCCAGCTACGGCCCGAACCGCTGGAGCTCCGCGCCCATTCCGGAGTTTTTCCTCCTGCCATCCAGTATGGGATGTGAAAGGCGAAAAGGGTAAGAATCAGGCGAGGGATGTAGGAGTAGACCGCGAAAAAACCATGAGTAAAGAGCCACAACGCTGGAGCATGCATTCCGGCTACCAGCGCCCATATAAGCATCCAGCCGTAGCGCTCACTTTTTGCCGCGTACCATCCCAGCAATGCTGCGATGCCGTAGGTGATCCAGGACCAGTAGAAGCAGACATCGTAAAAGTAATACTCCCAGGTAGAGATTTCCGGCGCTTTGCTTGCTGGTTTCGTTTCCGGTAATGGTTCATTCTTAATAAGCTTTTCCAGGGCCAGGATTCCATTTCGTAGTCCCAGAAAATAGGATCCGGCTTTGAATTCCGGAATCATGACGGTATCGATAATTCGATGGGCCCTGGCGTCGGGGATGGCACCTTCCAGGCCGTAGCCTACTTCGATGCGCACTCGTCGGTCTTCCTTTGCCAGCAGGAGCAAAACACCATCATCGACTTCCTCGCGGCCAATACCAGTCTTCTCGGCCAGGCGCATGCTGTATTGTTCTATGGTTTCCGGCTTTGTTGTGGGCACAATGACCAGGACCATTTGACTTCCGTTCTCCTTCTCTATCCTCTCCAGGATTTCTGAGATTTCTTTCTTTTGCAGATCGCTGAGAGTTTGGGTCTGATCCACTACAAAAGAATCGACGACGGGCAGAGGACGAAATTCCTCCTCAGCCTGGAGACCGGCATCGAACACTGAGACGACAAAGGCCAAATAACCGAAAGCTCGAATGCATCTAGCAAACATAGATACCGGATTATCAGATGATGAATCGGATGTCCATTCCCGTTTTTGCCCCGGACGTCGGGCTGGCGAACCATAAAATTTCTTGCATAAACCCTGGACTAATGTATAGTCCCCCTATGCATCCGGGCTGGAAAACCCTGCTATTACTCTTATTACCCGGAATCCTGATGGGCATGGGCCTTTACACCTTTGTGTTTGCAAAAGGGCATTCCTATTTAACCGATCGCAGCGAGGCTTGTTTGAACTGCCATGTAATGAAAAAGCAGTTCGATGGTTGGACCAAAGGATCCCATGCTGCAGTCACTGGCTGCAATGGATGTCATACTCCTCCAGGAGCGCTTTCGAAGTACATGACGAAGGCGCAAAACGGCGTAGCCCATGCCTGGGCGTTCAGCACCGGTCTTTATCCCGAGAACATCAGAATTACGCAAAGAAACAAAGAAGTAACGGTGCAGGCCTGTATTGGATGCCACGGGAATGTATTTTCCCATCCTGCGCCCTTGAAAAATGCAAGTGAGGAACAATCCTGCCTTCAATGCCACTCGGAGGTAGGACATGCGGAGGCCATGCGATGAAACAACTTCTGGATAAAATAAAGAATCTAAGCGCGAGGAATGCTCTGATTTTGATTCTAGGCGGATTCTTGCTGGGCTTACTTATTGCCTTCTTAATCTCCGAGGTGGCCCTTCGCATGCAGGAGGCGAGGCAGCCCTATTACCAGGTGGTGGAACTGAACGACGATATCAGCGATCCTGCGGTCTGGGGAAAGAATTTCCCGGTTCACTATGAGATGTATCTGAAGACTACGGATATGGAGCGCAGTCGCTACGGGGGATCCGAAGCGCTGCCCCACGTTCCGGACGAGGCAGATCCGCGAAGCGTAGTAACGCAGTCGAAGATCGACGAAGATCCTCGGTTGAAGAAAATGTGGGCCGGATACGCATTCAGCATCGACTTTCGTGAAGAAAGAGGGCATGCGTATATGCTCACAGATCAGCTCTATACATTACGCCAGAAAGTTGGACAGCCAGGAACCTGCTTGAACTGCCATGCTTCCACCTATTCAATCTACAAAGAGCTGGGAAACGGCGACATCGTAAAAGGATTTCACAAGATGAATTCCATGGACTACAAAGAAGTGTCGCAGAAAGCCAAACATCCGGTGGCCTGCATCGATTGCCACAATGCCACGGACATGTCTTTGCGCGTAACTCGGCCCGCCTTTATGGAAGGGATCCGCAAAGTGAAGGCCAGGCAGGGACTTTCTGACTATAACGTCAACCAGGATGCAACGCGCCGGGAAATGCGAACGTATGTTTGCGCCCAGTGCCATGTTGAGTATTACTTCGCCGGAAAAGAGAAGACTTTAACCTATCCCTGGGACAACGGCCTGAAGGCCGATGAAATTCTGGAATACTACGAGAAGATCAACTTCAAGGATTGGACGCACAAAGATACCGGGGCTGCCGCTCTCAAGGCGCAGCATCCGGAGTTCGAGATGTACAGTCAGGGCATTCATGGCCGTAGCGGCGTAGCCTGTGCGGACTGTCATATGCCGTACACCAGCGAAGGCGGTTATAAGGTGTCCGATCATCATGTTCAGAGTCCTTATTTGAACGTCAACGCAGCCTGCGGAACCTGCCACAATATTTCATCGGAGGAGCTCAGAACCAGGATCGATACCATTCAGGATACGCACTGGCAATTGCGCAATGTGGCCATGGATGCTTTGATGGATTTGATTGCGGATATTGAAAAAGCGCAAAAAGCAGGAGTATCGGATGCGAAGTTAAAGCAGGCCCGGGCCTATCAACGAAAGGCCCAGTTTCTGCTTGGATTTGTGGAAGCAGAAAACAGCACCGGTTTCCATGCGCCTCAGGAAGCGGCCCGGATTCTGGGCAATTCCATCGATCTGGCGCGAAAAGGGCAAAACGCTCTGCGATAGGCCCAGAAGGTCATGGGGCGGCGCTGCCAATTGTTCCTTACCGCATAACCGGGGAAGAGCCGACCATGGCCTGGATCGGTACCTCGGCACCCAGGCTTTCGCTGCACCGTGTCCCTATTCGGTTTTCCTTGATTGGTATACCCGGGTAGAGAATTTCAGGTATGCTGGAACAAGAACTGCATCTGAGTTGCGGCCAGACTATTCCCAATCGTCTGGCCAAGGCAGCCATGACCGAGCGCATCGCCGGCGCCGATCATAATCCCAATCGATATCATCTGGAGCTGTATCGTACCTGGGCCCAGAATCGTCCCGCTCCCGGCCTCATGATATCCGGAAACATCATGGTCGATCGCAATTCCCTGGAGTCGGCGGGCAATGTGGTTCTGGAAGACGAAAGGGCCATGGATCGTTTCCAGGAGTGGACCGCCGTGGCCAAGTCAGGCGGGTCCCGATTCTGGGCTCAGATCAATCATTCGGGTAGGCAGACTTCCCGATTGATCAATATGCGTCCCGTTTCCGCTTCCAGCGTACAGTTGCACGAAAAGGGACTCTACGGGAAGCCTCGGGCGCTAACCGAAAAGGAGATCCGCGAAACGATCCGCCGATTTGCCACCACCGCTCGTCTTTGTGTGGAGGCAGGCTTTGAAGGAGTGCAGGTACATGCGGCTCACGGTTATCTTCTCAGTCAGTTTTTATCACCCATTACCAATGGTCGCCAGGATGAATGGGGCGGAAGTCTGGAAAACAGGGCCCGCTTTCTACTGGAAACAGTCCGTGCTGTGCGACAGGAAGTGGGGCCTTCGGTGGCTCTGGCCGTGAAGCTCAACTCGGCGGACTTTCAGAAAGGCGGATTTGATCAGGAGGATTCCCTATCGGTGGCCGCCATGCTGGAAAAGGAAGGCATTGATCTTCTGGAGATTTCCGGGGGCAACTATGAAAGCCCCTCTTTCCTTCTGAACGATGCGGAAAACGTACGCGAAAGCACAAAGCGAAGGGAAGCCTATTTCATCGATTTTGCTCGCCAGCTTAGAAAGCGAATCAAAACACCTCTTATGATTACCGGGGGCTTTCGAAGTCGCAGCTTCTGCGAAGAAGCTCTTTCAGCCGGCGATACCGACCTTGTAGGAGTGGCCCGACCCTTCCTTACCGATCCAGAATTTGCCGGAAAATTCCTATCCGGGGAAATGCAGGAAGCCAGACTTCCGGAGTTGAAGCCGGCTCCCATGTTCGGCCTGATGAGCGAAGGAGGCTGGTACGCTTATCAGATTTCGCGCAGACTCAGTCGCGGCAAGCAGCCGAAGTTGAGTCTGGGAGCTTTTCATGCAGTGATGCATATTCTGTGGCATGAGACGAAAAAGGCCGTTGCTCATAGAATTGCTGGTTAAGCCGGGCCCCTTCGTCGTATCCTTCGTACATTTGTATTGATGCGGTGACGAATCCATTGCGCAAAAAGAAGCTTCTTGAATCCGGACAAATTGCTTCCGTGGATCTTATAGAATTGGTCCGGATTTGCGAAGATCCCCAGGTCCCGATGGATACCCTCTTTTTGAATATAGGTATTGTTTCCCTTCCATTCAATGGCGGGATTTTGCAGATCTCCGGTAGCTATGCCGAAGCCGCAAAAAGGACCCGCACAATCGGAAAATCGATTCTGAATGGAAGTCAAGAATGCCCTGTCGATAATAAAACCTTCCAGGTGGATCCAGCCATTTAGCCAGACCTCCACCCAGCTATGGATGATCTCTTGCGGAGCCAGGCGATACCAGATCCCGGCAATCGCACCTTTCTGGAGATCCTTCTTGATTGTAAATCCGTGAAAGCGACAGGAAATGCCGGCTCCGCGAAAAAGGGCCATCAACAGGGTGCCCTTTGTGTTGCACTGTCCATAACCGTCGGCCAGCACCTGCGAAGCGGGCAGGTCATCCCTGGAGTTGTAACCGAATTCAATTTCATCGCGCACGAATGCGTAGATGGCTCCAATCCGGTCAAAAATCGGTAGTCCATGCCACTGCCGTTCATGTATGAGCTTCTGTAGCGTTGGATGATTATAGTCCAGGATCTGCGTGGCCTGCAGATGTGCTGAGGATGGTGTTTGGTCCCCGGTGCTGGTCCGTGATGAATCCGGGGAAGCGAAATCCTTCTCTTTTCGCGGATGACGTACTGCCCTGGATCCGCTTTCGGGCCTCCGGGAATTTCTATGCGCGGGCCGTTCTGGCATCGTATCTTTCATGTCTGAGTCCTCCCTTTGTTTTGGCCGTGTTCTGGCTCCTTTGCATTCATTGTAGGGCAGTGGAGGTGGGAAAACTTGAACGATCTGGCTTTTATGAATCTATTTGCAGTCGGACCCCGGACTCCGAACCCCTGAACGCGGCCCCTGGAACCCGGAATCTGTCGCGCTTTTTGTAATACCAAAAGGCCTGAGGCGCTGCAGCGAATGCGCTGTCATGCATTGGGCAGCCCTGACTACACTGTTATAAAGCATCGGATGAGGCTGGAGTTAGCGACGAAGCCAGGAAGTCTCAGGAAGAGATGAATTCCACAGAAATGTTTTGCGACAGGGCCTGGCGCGGACTGAGACCAAAGCTTTGCCGAAACGTTCGACTGAAGTGGGCCTGGTCGGAGAAACCCGCTGAATGAGCCGCATCCGTAAGCGAACCCCCGGCCTGCACCGTGAGCACGGCTCGCTGCAGGCGAAGCCACAGAATAAACCTGCGAAGGGGCAGTCCCATATGATCTTTGAAAACATGCGCCAGTCGGCTCTCTGAAAGCCCGGCATGGAAGGCGACATCGGCCAATTTTACCTTTAGATCGGGGTGATTTTGCAAAAAGGCCAGCGCTCGCCGAACGCCGGGATGGGAGGATCTCTTCGCACTGTCTTCGAGATCAGGGAACGTTCTTCGGGGCTCTGGTTTTGAAAGTTCCTTTAGAGAGGCCGCGGATGCAAAGTTGCCGAGCTCCAGGATATCAAGAATTGTTCCGTACAGATCACCGGCCTTCATTACGTCGGAGGTAGTTGGAGTCCGGGAAAACGGCAGATCGGATGGCGAAGCCATGTCTGCAGGGTAGATTTTCAGGTCAGGGCTTTCTGGAAGATTCAGGGATTCTGCCAGGCTCGTCTCCGGATGTAGAAGCAGCAGCCAGGCGGATTGCTCGGCCTTCAGCTGATGCTGGATGTTGGATGGAATCAGAATATGCTTCGTGCGATACGTTTGATCTTCTATCCTGATATCAAAGAAATGGGCACTCAATACAATCTGAATCGCCGGATGACTGTGAAGGTCATTGTCTTGAACGGGACCTATATAGAGGGCGCCTTCCGGAAACAGGATCAATCGTCGCTGCATGTCTGTGCTTCTGGAGTGCAATGGGTTGCTACCATATCGCCCCCTGCCTGGCCATGGCTACTCGCTTCCCTGCAGGGTGATAGTGATCCTTCGCGGGCCCCCATGATTGCGATGTTCGCAGAGATAGATACCCTGCCAGGTGCCCAGGATCAATTTTCCCTTACGAAGAGGTATAGTTAGTTCCGGTCCAATCAGTGCAGTCTTGATATGAGCAGGCATATCGTCCGGCCCCTCCATGGTGTGTTCGTAGTGCGGCGCATTTTCCGGAACCATCACAGAAAAATGGCGCTCCAGATCTGCCCGAACATCCGGGTCTGCGTTTTCATTTATGGTCAGCGAAGCGCTGGTATGTTGGATGAACAAATGGCACAGCCCAACCTGCAGCAGGCTATCCCGCTGCAGTTCTTTGAGGGCGGCATTGATCTCCGACGTTATAATATGGAATCCCCGGTTTCTGGATTTCAGCTGGATTTCGGTTTGAAGCCACATGCTACCCTTAGAGAGATTGGGCGGCTTTTTCCGGGCAGCCATTTTTTTATTTTTATGTGAACAATACTTAGTAATTAACCTAAGTATTGTAGCCGCTTACAATGGTACGTGGCTTCCGCAGAAAAATTGGACCAGCTGTTTCGCGCACTGGGCGACCGTACGCGCCGGACTGTTCTGGAGGATCTGGCCCGGAAAGAGGCATCGGTTTCCCAACTTTCGGCCGGTCATGAGATGGCGATGCCTTCCTTCATGCAGCATCTGCGGATGTTGGAGGAGGCCGGCCTGGTGCAATCCAGAAAAGAAGGCCGGGTGCGCATCTATCGCCTGAATCGCAGGGCCTACGCCGGCGCATCCAGATGGTTGGAAAGACAGGAGCAAATCTGGAACAGGCGACTGGATCAGCTGGACGAATATCTTCTGGGGGAAAGAAGCCAACAAGGAGAGCAGGATGAATGATATTTTGAACTTCGATTCGGAAAGGGATCTTGTGCTGGAGCGATTGATTGCCGTTCCGGTGGATCGAGTGTGGGCTGCATGGACGGAGCCGGAACTTCTGAAAAAGTGGTTTTGTCCGCGGCCCTGGCAACTGGGGCATTGCGAAGTGGATCTCAGGCCGGGTGGTCTCTTTCGCACTGTGATGCGATCGCCGGAAGGCGAAGAGTATCCCTCGGACGGATGTTACCTGGAAGTAAATCCACAGAAACGACTGATCTTTACCGATACCCTGGGGCCGGGATATCGTCCGTCCGCCAACCCATTTATGACCGCCATCATTTCCTTCGAGAGCCAGGGTCAGAAAACCCTGTATCGCGCTGTGGCCATGCATGCCAGCGCCGAGACCGCCCAGAAGCATGAAGAAATGGGTTTCTCCCAGGGATGGTCTGCGGCGCTGGATCAACTTGTGGAATGTATGAGTTAAGCAAGACAGCATGCGGCCTACAGTAGGGCTGCATGAGGCCTGCCGGAGGGAGCCCCGGCCATAGCCGGGCGGCGCGTTCCTGGCTCTTGATAAATCTGAGCCATCTCCGGGCACTCCGGGCCGCGACATACCCTATGATAGAGAAAAGAAATATACGGGATGGCTACCGCTCAGTCCTTTCAGCGAAGCCTGGCGTCGGATCAATCGTCTGGCGCCATGTTTCTTGAAGGCTTTCTTGATTTCCTGTTTCTGCCAGACCTCTTCGGAGAAGGCGATCTGCTGGCTGGCCGCCAGACTCTGAATCCTTGCGGCTTTGTTTACAGTGCTGCCAAAGTAATCCAGACGATCGTTTAGATTTACCAGGATGGCCGGTCCTTCATGGATGCCTACCTTCAGGTTCACCTGGCGATCGCCTTCCTT
>JAGRNE010000127.1 GCA_020440915.1 Leptospiraceae bacterium
AACTTGAAAAGATAGCGTATGTGACCGCTTTCATCAATGATGAACAGTGTCGGAGAATGCTGAATCAGTTCCGAATTTGCCGGGTCAGTATAGAAGGTGACTCCGAATTGCTTTGCCGCCTCTCTTAGTTCCTTTTCTGATCCGGTAAGAGCTGTGCCCGGGATGTCGAATTTCTCCATGTACTTCTGGAGACTGGAAGGGCTGTCTCTTTCCGGGTCCACAGATATGAAAATCAGCTGCGGCCAGTCGTCCGGCTTGCCGGACTCTCGGTATGCTTCCTCCACCTTTCGCAAGGTGATGGGACAGAAGTCCGGGCAGTAAGTGTATCCAAAGAAAACCAGTACCGGCCGGCCGCGAAAGCTCTCCCATTGGACAGCTGTACCGTTTACGTCCTCAAGAGAAAAGTCAGGCACCTTCCCCAGTTCCTTCAGCGGAGAGGGCTTGCATGAAGAGGCCACCAGAGAAAGCAGTACTAGCAGAAGCAGTGGATGCAAGACTTGCCTTAAATGCGAAACCCGCAGGACCCGGCGAAGCCACAGGCTGAAATCCCTGTGTTTAGCCCCCTGCACGTAGTCCTCCGGGTGTTGCGGCATTGTTCTGCGGAGTGGTATCGTCGCCAGATAACCTTCTGGCCGCCTGAATTTTCTCCAGAAAGTCTTCCACTTTTTCCGTGAAGACGGGCGCATTTGTATCGATGGAGCGCGCATGTTTTGCATTCCAATCTGTAAAATAGAGACCTTTCTCCTGATCGGAAAGACCGGTAAGTGCGTCGAAGACGGATTGCGAGTTTTCCGGATTCGTATAGGTGTCCTGTTTTGAATGTACTAAGAAAACTGGAGTATGGATATCGGAAGCCCTGGAAAGAACTGATGTCTGCTCCACATCCAGTCCAGCTCGCATCTCTGCAAAGAAAAAGGCCATGGGAACGAAGATATGGACCACCGGACCATAGTCCGCTTCTCCCCGTTGCGATACGATGGTCTCCAGATCGCGATACGGCGACTCGGCAATAATGAATGCAAACTCGCGGCCAGAAAAACCCGCTGCCATCAATGAAGTGGCAGCTCCAAAGGACTCGCCCATCAATCCTATGTTGATGTCCTGTAGACCCCGTTCATTCTCCAGCCAGTCGATTACATTCAGAAGATCGTTCTTTTCGAAGAAGCCAAAGGTACCATATCTGCCGCCGCTTTCTCCATGTCTGCGAGCGTCAAAGAAAAGCTGATCGCATCCAAATTGAGCAAACAGTGGAGCGTACTTCATTCCGCCGTATCTGGTTCCGGTAAAACCGTGGTGATAAACGATAGCGCATTTTGCTTTTTCGCCGGCCGGGTAGAACCAGCCCTTGAGTTCAATGCCCTGCGATTCCAGAAAAAATGGTTTCGCATCTTTCAGTCCGAATTGGGCCGGACTGTCGATCTTCAGGTTCTGCCTGTCTTCCTCCAGGGGCCTTGGAGAGAAATCGATGAGAACGCTGGAAAAATACCAGCTCACTCCAAGATAGATGAACAGCAATGATGCCAGCGTGGCCAATATGATTCTTGATTTCTTATTTCCTTTCACCTGTACTCTTCCTGTCTGCGGGCGCAGCATCCGCTCTGTCCGAACTACAGTAGCTCGGCCGCCGGAACCACCCTTACCTGTATCTGTAGATCTGGCTCGTTTCGAAAATGTAAAGTCAAACCTATTTCATCTCCGGCTGCAGGCATACTGTGCAAATCCTTGAGCATGATATGCAACCCCCCGGGCTTCATCGTCAGTTCGCCCGGCAAAATTCGCAGCGAATCAAGCGACTTCATTCGGATCATTCCCTGTTCCTCCACCGTTTCGTGGATTTCCGCACTGTCCGAAATATCCGAACTCAGCGAGACCAGTTCCAGAGAGTCCGCCCTGGAGTTCATTATCTCCAGGTAGACAGCGGCCGTTCGACTATGTACGGGCACTGGCATCCTGGCGTTCTTTACTTCCAGCGATCCGGACGCCGGTTCCTGGCAGAATCCGAACAGAAGTAGCAAGGGCGGCAGCATCCATGCCATTCGGCTATGATTGCGTCCTGAAGGCGAGAGTCTTGACAGAGGACTTTCAACCATGGAACCATCCTTTATGGATGAATATCTGAAGCCCACCTATTATCTGGATTTTCAGAGCGCACCAATTCAAGACTTCGTTTCCGAGCATCTTCGGGGTCTGTCGGAGCGGGACGCTGCCGTCAAGTCCTACTATTTCGTTCGGGATGCCATCGGCTACAATCCGTACAGGGTCAGCGTTCAGAAGGAACACTATCGGGCCAGCTACATCATAGGAAAGAAGCAAAACTATTGCATACCCAAGGCGGTGCTCTTCTGTGCCCTGGCAAGGGCAGCAGGCATCCCTTCGCGGATCGGTCTGGCGGATGTAATCAACCATCTTTCCAGCGAGCGATTCATCGAGAAGCTGGGAAGCAATGTATTTGCCTTTCATGGCTTCGCCGAGGTCTACCTGGATGGGCGCTGGCTCAAGGCCACGCCAACGTTCGATCTGAAACTCTGCAAGAAATATGGGGTGGCTCCCCTGGAATTCGACGGCAACTCCGATGCAATGTTTCAGTCATTCGACAACAATGGGAATCGCTTCATGGAATACGTCAAAGATCGTGGCACCCATGCCGATCTACCATACGAAGAAATCATGGAAGGCTTTCGGCATTTTTATCCCAACTTCCTGCAGGGCGGCATCCCGGAAGGAAACATGATAGATGAAAAGCCCGCCGCAAGTTAAGGCGGAGCTTCACCAGTATGGGTACGCGCTCCCGCTACATAATCACTTCCGTATTGCTGCCGGGAACGGGCCCCGCTGCACATCCTCTTGCAGGCTTACCGTGTGCGGGGCCGGCATCGAGAGGCTTTAAGAGCAGATTCGGAGCTTTCCTGCCGCCCTGGATAACGCTGGATACAAACCTTTCAAAAATTACTCTTGCATTGCTCCAACCGTGAACTAGAACCAATACCCGGGTGAGGGTTCGGCTCTGTCGGATATTTCAATTCGGAGAAGCGGGGTAATATCCCGGGTGGCGCTAAATGAAAATCAAGATGAAAATGATTCTGCTAATCTGCGGAGTTGTCGTTCTGAGCGTCTTTCCACTTTCCTTCATTGTACTGTTGCGAAATCAAGAAATAATAACCGATAAAACGTTTGAGGTTTGCCGCAACCTGTCCCATAATGTGGCCTCCTCTTCTACCGAAGAGTTGCTCGTGGACGTTACCTATGACGGTACCCGGTCTGCAGTATCCGGACTGAAAGATGCAGGCATCAACGGACTGCTGGATGCTTATGTCATTAACGTGGAAGGCGAATATGTTGCTGACATGTTTGACCGCCAGCTAGGACAGAATGCGGACTCTGAATTCTTGAAGGAGCTTCGTAGTATCGAGGAACTCACAATGCAGAAGATCAAGGGAGATCCTGATCTTTTGCGCTTTGTCTATCCCATTTACATAACCTACAAAGGCGAGCATCTTCGGGTAGGAGAGGCGGTCTTCGAATTCGACGAAGAACAGGTCTATCAGCCCATCGCCCAGACCCGGCGAACGGTTTTCATTGTTGCAGGGATTATCTTTGCCATCTCTATTGTGATTGCGGTGACCACCGCCATTTTGATCACCAGGCCCATTCTTTCGCTTAGCGAAGGAGCCAACATCATCGGTTCCGGGGATCTGAGCCATCGCATTCGTATTGGTAGCCAGGACGAAATCGGTGAGCTGGCTTCCTCCTTTAACGCTATGACGGCCAGAATTCAAGACTTTACCCAGAACCTGGAAGAGAAGGTGGAGCAGAGGACTCGCGAACTAAACGAAACCCTGGAGCAGGTTCAGGCGCTGAAGGTGCAGCAGGATGGAGACTATTTTCTTACTTCATTACTTGCGCGCCCTTTACAGACGAACAAGAATCGTAGCAACTTTGTATCCAGCGAATTTGTTATAGAACAAAAGAAGAAGTTCAGCTTCCGAAAATGGAAATCGGAAATTGGAGGCGACTATTGCATAACGGATACCATTCGACTGGAAGGCCGCAACTATACTGTCTTCTTGAATGCCGATGCCATGGGAAAATCCATACAGGGAGCCGGTGGCGCTCTTGTACTGGGGGCCGCCTTCAACGCAACGTTGATCCAGGCAAAGCTGGGAAAGTCCTCCATCCAGTATCCAGAGATCTGGCTCAGGGATACCTATCGCGATTTGCAGAACATTTTTGTTTCCTTTGATGGGACCATGTATATGTCCATTGTCATGGGCCTGGTGGATGAAGAAACCGGCTTCATGTACTTTCTGAACTGCGAACACCCTTTTACGGTGCTGTATCGCAGAGGACAGGCTTCCTTCCTGGAAGAGGATCTGGCTTTGAGGAAGCTGGGTGTGCCCGGAGAAGAGGAAAAGATCAGTATTAAGAGCTTCCAGATGGAGCCTGGAGATGTAATCATATGCGGCTCCGATGGCCGGGACGACTTGATCACCGTGAAGCCGGATGGAACCGAATCCATCAATGAAGACGAATTTCTATTCTTGAGGCACGTAGAACTTTGCGACGGAGACATTGGCAAGATTCTGGACTATGTGCGCTCAAATTTCACCCTGATGGATGATATATCTTTGTTACGCATCTCGTACAAAGAGAATGTGCCAGAAATCCCGGGGCCGGTGGTGCCTCCGCCGGTTCGGGAAAGCGTCGAGCGAAGCCGGGAACTCATAGCAGAAGGACGGGAAGAAGAGGCCTTGCGCACCATCGAGGACTTTATTCACCATGGAAGGGATTTGCCAGAGCTTCTAAAATTGGTAGGGCGTCTGTACTTCAATAAAGAGGACTATGAAAGCGCCGCCGAATGTTTCAAAGAATATGTGAGCCTTTCGCCAAACGACCAGGAATATCTGTACGCTACATCCAATACATTGCGGCTGGCCCATCGCCTGGAAGAGGCCGCGGATTTTGGCGAGCGTCTGTTGCTCCGGGAGCCGGAGAACATATTGAATCTGCTGAACCTTTCCGATATCTATGCTCGCCTGGGACATATGCGAAGGGCCCTATCTCTGGTCGACAAAGTGCAGAAGATGGAGCCAGATAATGAACAGGCGGCCAGCTTGCGCGACATGATTGTCCAGAAGATGGCCAGTTCCAGCGAGACCAGGGAAATCCTGGAGCTCGTGGAGAAGGGCGATCACCTTTACAGGAAGAAACAATACGACAGAGCGCTCAAGCAATACGAGAAGGTTCTGGACATGGATCGCAGTCACCGAAAGGCGATTTACCGGGCTGCCAACTGCAACGCATTTTTGAAGAATCGGGCGCAGGCCATGGAGTATTTCAACCGGGCCCTTACCGTAGACCCCAACAACTTTCATGCGCACAACAATCTTGCGGTGCTATTCTTTGAGCAGAAAGAATACAATCAGGCCCTGCTGAGTCTGCAAAGAGCGCTACGCATCGAACCAGGATTTCAGGCCGCCTTGCGAAACCTTGAACAGGTAGAAAAAATGCTGAATAACAGAGGCGAAGGAGCAAACGAAGCCAGCCGCCATTACGCGGATCGAAAGGAAACGGTGTCTACTTCCACTGGAGAGAGCGATGAATAGTGCCCTGGCCGTCATCCATGCAGCGGCAAACATACTGCGATATAGATCGAAAGTGCGGGGACACGGGCTCAGGAGAGGACTGACACTATGGCTTGCCTTTACGCTGCTTGCATCGCCGGCTGTAGGCGAAGAAGTCCTTGTTGAGGTTCTACTTTCCTCCGACTCATCGATTTACGAGGAAGGGCTGGCGGGTTTCCAATCGGTGGTTCATGGACAGACCAGGGTGCGATACCTGGAAGTGCTACAGGCGGAGCAATCGGACCTATCCGCCTACTTCAACGAAATCGAATCCTCTGGAGCAGTCGTTTACGTGGCCTTTGGTCGGGCCGCCACTCAATTGGCCGCCGAGAATCTCAGATCGGTGAACGTTGTATTTTCCATGCTCAACTCCCCCAAGCAATTGAACCTGAAGCAGGGAAATCTTTGCGGCGTAAGTATGGATATTGGCCCGGACCGGTATTTTGCAACACTCAAAGAGGTGCAACCTTCGGCGCGACACGTCTACTCCTTCTACAGCACCGATCAGGGAAGGGCGGCGGCTACGGCCGGCGAATACATGGACCTGCAGCATGGACTGCTGCTGGAATCCATTTCTGTTGGTCCGGCGGATTCATTTGAGAACGCCCTTGAACGGATCAAGGGAAGAGCGGATGCCATCTACATGGTGCCAGACCCACTTTATGATAGGGAGAATTTCCAGCTGCTTTCCGATTTCTCGCGCAAACATGGAATTGTGCTTATGACTGGATATCCGGCTCTGGTGCGGCTGGGCGCCACCTTTGGAATCAGTCCTGACTATACGAATCTGGGAATTGCCACCGGCGAAATGGTAAATCGAATCCTTTCTGGCCAGAGCAATTGCAGCAATGAGCTGGTTCAGGTTCCCCGACAGACAGCATTTACGCTCAATGAAGAATATGCGAAGAGTCAGGGCCTGGAAATAAGTCAGCCAATTCGGGAAAGGGCTCGACTGGCTGGACTGATGAAACTGGGGGTAGAGCTTTTCGGCGAAGACAAACTGAATTCGGCGCAAAAGATTTTTGAGGCAATCCTTAAGAAAGATCCAGAAAATCGCGGCGCCCGGAGCTACCGGTCTCTGATTGTTGAACGACTGACCGGCGATGAAACCAGACGGTACATGAACAGGGCCGATTCCCATATGAAATCCCGCCAGTACTTGCAGGCAAGGGCGGAATATGCACGAGTGCTTCAGCTGAATCCGGATTTTGAGCCTGCACGCAAGGGTCTGGCCGAAGCGTCCAGGCTACAAAGCGAAGTGGAAACCAATCAAGCCCGGGCGCTCACCAATGCCGGGCAGCCTTTTGCGGCCATTCGCTCCTACATTAGCGCTGTACGTATCTGGCCCCAGAATGGCCGGGCGCACAATGAACTGGCTCAATTGCGGGCCCGGGAATCGGCGAAGGTGCCGCGATACATGCAGGAAGGCCTGAACCAATACAATCGCAGAAATTACCAGAATGCGATTCAGATGTTCGAAAACGTTCTTCTTGTGAATCCCGGGCATAAGGAGGCCACGGAGTATCTTCGTCTATCGCATCAAAAGTATGCGGCCGTGCAAAGATTGCTGAACCGAAAAAGTAATTGATTTAACGATCCAAATATGATTGGTGGATGTACCATGGGCCAGCCCTTCGCAAGATACCTCTTAGTGGCTTTTTTTCTATGCCTTCCTCTGGCCGCGCAACCCCGTAACACCTCCGTATTCGAGAAGGTCGATAAAGAGCACGGCCTCGAAATTCGAGTGGAAAAGGAAAAGAACGAGATCCCCGGTATTCAGGAATTCAAGATAAGAATTCGAAATACAAAACCGGGCGAAAGAACTCTGCACGCAAAGATCACTCTGCAGGACGGCAATACCCAGAAAGAATGCACCGTGTATCTTCCGATGCCCCCTTCGGCGCCGGCGGCGGATACCGTTCGCTGCCAGGCCGGCGATAGAGCAGTATACTGGCAATTCGAAGTCATCAAGGTGTATGACATGATTCTGGTAGAGTGATTCTCGATGAAACGACTTCTAACTGCATTTATCCTTCTGATCTTCACCTCTGCTTCCCTTTGGGGCGAAGCAATCTATATGCGAAACGGCGACATTCTGGTAGGCAATGTTACCCAGCAAACAGAATCCTCGGTAACTGCGATTATCGACGGCAAGGTCAGGGTCATACCGAAGAGCCAGATCCAGCGAATCACCTTTGAAACCGAAGAGGAAATCAAAGAAGAGAGGCGGCGTAGGGCCATTGCACGTCAGCAGGCTCTTGAAGCCGAGCGCAGACGCAAAGAGCAAGAAGAGCTAGAAAGGGTCCGTCAGCAATATCTGGCTGAACAGGCCATGGCCCGCGCTGAACGCGCCAAATACCTCAGGGAGCAGGTAGAAAAGGGCAACATCGAGAAGCCAGATGAACCCATTTCCTACTTTGACTTCGCCTGGCGTTCCGCAGTGGTGCCTGGTTGGGGACATGTGGCGATGGGCAAACCCTACATTGGTTACACCTACATGGCTCTTACCGGACTTGCGGTCTACAATCTGGGGCGGACCTGGGGGCCTGCCTATGCCGCAAAATCCGATAACGAACAGCAGCTAAACAACAATATCGTACTGGCTCTTGCTGCAAGTAATGGCGGTCTGGGCGATCCCAGCCTGAATGCTCTGTATTTCTACGATGCAAATGTAAAAGCCACCGGAGAATACCGGGCCAAAGTGGATTCCTATAATTATGCAGTTCTGACGCTACTTACCGTTTATGGCGTGCAACTGGCTCATATCATCTACAACGGTTTTGCCTGGGAAGAAGGCCTGGTGGTTCATAACGATGAGCCGGCCAGCGGCTTCTACTGGGATATTAGCTATGGCTCTGGCTCCGGTCGATTGAGTGCAGATACCGGTCTGGGACTTCCTCCCACCGCCTTCTCTCCTTTTCCGGCCGGCCGAAATGACGATCATATGAAGCTGGCCCGAGAGCCTGAACCCCGGTTTACCATGGGTTTTCAGAGTCGATTCTAGTCTTCTAGCAGGTGGCCAGTTTTCTCAGTTTTTCTGCAAATTCTCAAGAGCAGGGCATTAATATAGTATGGTACGGCGATGGATTTCCATAATCCTCATTGCGGGTATTTCCCTTCCCGGGACCAATTGCCTGATCCTGGACAACTCGCCACCCAGCGAATCCGGTCTTACCGCCGCCCTTCCTTCGTTGATCAGCCTTCTGGGAGGAAAAAGCTATTACGCATTCCTTTCCGATCAGCCCAATGACGGTAGCGCGCGCAGCTTCATTCTATATCGCTCCGGCAATCTCACGCTTCAGAGCTGGAATGGAGGCCCGGCCAACATTCTCAAAGGGGTGGTGGCCAATGGAGTTATCTTTGCCATCGACGGGGAAACGGACGATACGATCTGGATTAGCCGGGATCAAGGAACCTCCTGGGAATCCTGGGTAAATCCTACTCCGGCCAGTAGCACGTATCAGCGGCTGGTTGCTTGCAATGGTACGGTGATAGCCGGCTACGGCAACATGGCCCATTCTTCGTCCGCCAATTCCAGCACCAATCCAAAGGCCTATTACTCTAACGACCAGGGAGCCACCTTTAACAGTTTCTACATAAACTGGGGCGGTACCAGCGCCACAACTTTGCGCGGCTTAGACTGTTACGGTGACCGCGTCTATGCAAACGTTGCCGGCGGTGGAAATCTTTATCGCTCCACTATTGCGGACCTTTCGACCTGGACGGCCGCCGATCTCAGCGATGGCTACAATGGCGGCAGCTACCGATGGGTTGTTGCTTCCGAACCCGGCCTGGCAATCATGGTCCAGAAAACCGGACCATCCCTGGACTACTCCATTGATCAGGGGCTAACAACGCACCAGGCCGGAGACTTCACTACATTCCCAGTTGCCACCGATGGAGGCTGGGGATATGGAAATAGCAAATACTATCTTGGAGTGGTGAACTCTTCCCAGGCCGAAAAGTGCAGAATCTTCCGAACCACACAGGCTTCCGAGGCGCCATCCACCCTCACACCGCTAACATTGAACTGCAGTAGCGCTGGCGACGTTCGCATTCCAGCCATGTTCGCCGATGATTCAATTGTGCTGATGGGCTTCGACTACAACAGCCAGGCCAGCACTGGATTGTACGCATCTCTGGATGGCGGCGAATCCTTCAATGCCGTGGACCTATCTTCTGTCTGGACCGGTTCGGGATTTATTTCCAGCATTGCATCCGGCAGCAATTAGGCAGGGGGCCGCAGAATGGCGGGCGCTTGCTTTGCGGTCTGACATTAGATGCCAAGATGAGAAGCTAACGAAAAACGTATGGCTCCGCTGCATACATTTCTAGCAGACTTCGGCCAGAGGAGGCTGCACTGAAAACTGCAGGCGCCTGCTCTGCGCAAGTGAAGCGATCCCAGCAGCAAAAACCCGTAC
>JAGRNE010000128.1 GCA_020440915.1 Leptospiraceae bacterium
ACATCCCATTTCTGGAAATCCTCAATTATGCTACTCTGCTCGTAATGTTGGGCTCGCTGATTCAGAGCGGCGCACAGAGCTGGCACCAGGTCTTCCGGTTGCTGCCCGGGTTTTTCGGCGGTTTCATTGCTGAAAAGAAATCCGGGCGGATAGGCATCGCCGCTCTCTTCGTTCGGAGCCCGGGACCAGTTCAAACCAATACCCACCACGGTTTGCCACATACCGGGCGCGCTTTTTCCTTCGATCAGGATGCCGCCAAGCTTTTCCAGCTGCGACCCTGTCCTCGCATTGCTAGCGATCTTGCTGTCGGCATCAGATTCCTGGATTTCCGGATTCGCCGGGCTCTTGCGCATGGTGACCCTTGAGCCGGTTTGCAACTGTCCTTTCAGCCGGACAAGATCATTGGGCCATTTAAGGGCCAGGGAAGCTACACCGTCCGGGAAGCTGCTTTGCAGCGCATCCAGCAACCCCAGGGCCATGGCCAGCGAGAATGTTGTGCCAGGGGGCCTTTCCTCCCAGCCAAAAAGGCCCGAAAAATAGAGCCCCTGTTGCGGGGATTGTCTCCAGATCCGGCCGCTCCTGCCCCGACCCCGGCTCTGCTTGCGCGCCGTGACGATTGTACCGGCCGGAAGCGCGGAGTTCATCAGATAGTCGTTGGTAGACTGCGTTTCCTCCAGACGAATCCATTGATCCAGTTCCAGTTCGCCAATCAGTCTGTGCATGCGCTGCCCATCAGTAGGGATTTCCGGTCTGCAGATCTTCGCCTATGGTAGCTGTTACCTTCATTCGCTTACCGTTGCGAATGATTTCCATTTCCATCTGGTTGCCTACGCCTACTTCCTGCACCTGTGCGATGAGATCTTCGGGATCTTCCACAACTTCGCCGTTTGCTTTGGTAATGAAATCGTTTTCCTGGATACCCGCTTCCTCGGCTGCAGAGCCAGGGACAACAAATCGCACAAGAACTCCAGGCTCATTTCCCAGATTCAAATAGTTGCGATACGATTGACCGGGCACGGCCAGCGATACGCCCAGGGCAGGTTTTCCGATGACTCGTTTCTCTGTTTTTAGCTGTTGGATGATGGCTTTGGCTTCATTTATGGGAATTGCAAATCCAATGCCTACCGAGCCTCCCTGACCGTTGGGAGAAATGATGGACTGATTGATCCCCACTACCTCGCCGTAAATATTAAGCAACGGCCCCCCCGAATTCCCCGGGTTGATGGAAGCATCGGTTTGAATCCTGGAGTAGCGGGAATTGTCCACTTTTCGCGCTTTGGCAGAAATGATGCCCATGGTAAAGGTGCTTTCCAGACCGAAGGGCGAACCCAGAGCAAAAGCCATCTGTCCAGGCTCTACCTTGTCGGAATCGCCCAGAACGGCAGGCACAAGATCCTCCGACGCCGGCACTTTGATAAGAGCAATGTCCGAGGCCTCGTCTCGGCCCACCAGAGTGGCCTCCACGGTGCGGTTATCGCTAAAGACTACTTCGATGCGACGCGCGCCGGCCACAACGTGATTGTTGGTCACTATGTAGCCTTCCTTGTCTATAATAAAGCCCGAGCCGGCCCCTTCGACGCGGCGGTAGTATTCAAAAAAGGTTCGAGGGGGAATAACTACGTTGGTTCGAATATAGACCACGGAAGGTTGCGCCTTTCGAAATACATTCATGTAGTTTTCTTGCAGAGCCAGGGCCACCTTCTGGTCTTCTGCATCCAGGGGCTTGGCATCGGAAAACTGATAATTGATTCTACTTTTGAATCCGCTATAGATCAGCGGACTGATGAACGTTCCCAGGAGGATTCCCAGAAATACAAGAGTGGCGATGGTGAAACGTGAGGTTCTATTCTGCGACATTTTTTTTCTCGACAATTGGTCTATGTAATATGATTGCTTTCCTGGCACCCAACAATCCGCGCTTTCGCAATGCTTGCTCCCCGGGCGAAATTTCCGGTCGTCTGCATCGGTCTACCCACCGCCTTCGGCGGCCCCTATAATTCGCAACAATTCCGGTCCGTAGTTCTCCGCTTTCCAGTCCGTCATCAGCTTCAAGGCGCGCATTTCATCCACCGATGCCGGGCGCTGGCGAGCAACCTCTTTCAGCACTCGATTGTTCAGTATCATTCCGCTTTCCAGGTTTCGTTTATCCGCTTTTCGCGCTCTCCATTCCTTTAGTGCTTTGAAGAGCTCTTCCGTTCCCGGCTCGGATACCGGCGCAGCGGGCATTCGCTTTCTTTCAATTGGTTCGGCCTGCATGGCATCCAGAAGATCGCCGGATCTGCGAGAAAAGAATCGAGGATGCCCTTTGAAGCGTTTCAGGTCCGATGCGCTGCTCGGGGCCTGGCGGGCCATGCGAATCATTTCATGATTGTTCATGAGACGGAAGGGAGCAATGTTCTGGGCCGCCGCCTCTTCTTCGCGGATGTCAAAGATGGCTTTGAATCGGCCGCGTTCCGGAGCGCTCAATTTGGACACTCCGTTCACCTTTGCATAGGCATCTGGATCTTTGTCCTTTACATCCGCTGACAGACTGGCCGCCTGGAATTCGATTTCCTGGTAGTACTCTTGCTCCAAACCCAGTCGCTGCAGTTCCGGATGCATATGGTTTCGGATCTCCGCAAGATAAAGTGTATCCAGATGCGCGTAGTCCAGCTGTGATTTCGTTAGCGGACGTTGCTTCCAGTTAGACTTCTGCTCTCCCTTCTCCAGGGTTACACCGCAATAATGCTCGGCCAGAGCAGACAGGGAGCATTGTTCAAATCCCAGGTATTTACAGGCCAGAAAGGTATCGAAGACATTGGCAAACTTCCAGCCCAGGTCTCGCTTTAATTCAACCATGTCCGAGGCAGCTGCATGGAATATCTTTTCAATTCCTGGATCTTCCATAATACGACCAAGGCCACTTAGATCCAGGCCGGCCAGTGGATCTACAATGCCATGCAAACCTTCACAGCTAAACTGCAAAAGACATAGTTCATTGATGTATGTGTAGAAGCTGGAACTCTCCGTATCCAGGGCCAGGTAGGAGGAGGCCTGTATCGTCTTCAGGGCTTGGTCCAGCGAGGGCTGAGTCTGGATGTACTCATAATCGGCCACGTATTTCCAGACTGGATCTGCGCACCTCAGTGGCCAGCGATTTTAGAATCCGGTTGACCCGGTAACCGAGAAGCGGCTCATTGCTGGCATGAACCTCCGAGATCGCAATCTGGTTCCCGATCGAGAAAAGAAATTCAAAGGAGCCGGCATAGCCACCGCTGCGGTTCTGGCCATTCTGATCGGAATTCTCATCCGGTGGATTGTGCACGGATGGTTCATCTTTCCCGTCACAGTTCCTGATTCAGCGATGGAGCCGGCCACGGACATCTCCCTGAAGGCCGGCGAGGTAGTCTACGCCAGCCGGATCTTTTCCGACGACGATTTGAAACCAGGGGCTGTGGTCCTTTGCTATCATCCGAATCTAGAGCATCAGAGGATTATTCGCCGGATCGTGGCCGGACCGGGGCAGTCCGTGGAGTTGCTCAACGGAGACCTGTATGTTCAGGGCAGACCGGTGGCCGAGACCTATCAGGAAGTGGCCCTGGAAAGCCTCCGCAGCCGTCGTGCCATTCTTCCGGAAAGCCCCTGGGATAAAATGTCGGCTCTGCAGCTCGGTTCTGGAGAATACTTTGTGCTGGCCGACAATCGCTTTTCCGGGCTGGACAGCCGTTTCTTCGGCCCCATCAAAGGCAACCGCATTCAGGCCATCATTCGTCCCTGACATGCACCAACCAATCGCGGCCGGGGTATTTTTTCCGGTGGCAAAGCGCCTCTGAGCGCGATGCCGCGGATCATTCCGAAAGCAATCCCTGAAGTCCAATCATCCCTTTCATCTTTTCCATGCTGGCAAAGACGCCATCCGGACGGGCCCAGGCTTCTCGGCCATAAACGAGCATTTCCATCATACCGGATGCCATATCGGCGAAGACAATATTTTCCCTTTCGAAGCGACCTTTCCAGTAATCGTAACCGCTGGAATGTCCGGCCGAGCCGTCGGGCAGCAATTCGGTATCCAGAACTTCGTAGGCCGGTTTCGCTTCCGGAATGTAATTGGCTTCTTCCAGCAAGAGCAGCACGGAAATGATAGCGTAGAGACGATCGCAAATAGCCTGGCGGTTCAGATCCAGAAAGTCATGATCGTGCTCGTCCATATACTTGCTGAACTCTTCCCAGACTTGCTTCAGTTGCGAAGCGGTTTGCGCGGTAGCGCCGTCGGAGGCCGCAGCAACGGTTCGCTCCACCCATTCGCCCAGCGCTCGCTTGATTTTCGGCCGATGGTAGGCTTTTAAGGCATGTTCCTGGATCAAAGGATGGGCTCCTTCCCAGGTTTCATTTATGATAGAATCGTTTAGCAGACGGGGAAGAACCGAAAAATCACCGAGGATACCGTTCCCTCCATGCAGCATCATTGCTTTTTGAATCAACCAGGTGGAATGCACGCTGGCACAATACTTCATTAATGGAGTCATAAGGGCATTCATCACATCTCCCTCTTCTTCCATTCGGAATGCGCGAAAGGTGGCCAGCTCGACGGCGGTTTGAAGTACGCTCATCCGGGCCAGAAGGAGTGTATTTACCGGGATGTCTATGATGCGTTTTCCATAGGCGGTTCGCACCGAGGTATAGGCGATGGCTTCGCGTAGCCCTCTTCGGCCCATGCCGGCGCCGCCCACCGCCACATGCATGCGGCTTGTCTTGATTACGTAGCGGATGATGTTTGCCAGCCCATGAGCCACCCGCCCCATGGGTTCCGCCACCAGGTCTTCGTAGATGCATTCGGCGGTGAGCTTTCCTTTGGAGCCGATAATGTCTTTCTTTCGCAGAAGCTGGAATCCATTTTTGGTGCCATCTTCCTTGAGACGAGGCACCAGAAACATACCGATTCTATCTGAGCCTTCGATTCTTGCAGTAGTAACCCAGAGATCCCCTGGATTGGAGCAGAACCATTTCTCTCCAGTAAGCAGCCATTTCCCGTTATCCAGCGGGCGGGCCACTGTGCGATTGGCCCCTACATTGGAGCCACCCACTCGTTCGGTGACGTACTGGCCGCACATGAAATGACTATGACTTCCGGGTCCGGCCACCAGCGGCAAATAGAGCTCTTTTTGTTCTTCGGTGCCCAGTTCTTTGAGGGCCAGAATCATGCCATCCGTCATGGCCAGCGGGCAGGCCACGCCCCCTTCTCCCAGTTCATTACAAAGATAGGCCAGGGCCATACGATGGACAGTGGTAAAAGGATGTTTCCATTCTGGATGAAAATCCAGGTTCACAATTCCGTATTCGTAGGAAATTCGTCGCGACTCCTGTTGTTCGGCACAGTACTCGATTTCGTCGATTCGGTTCCCGGTGCGATCGAAGGCTTTGATCTGGCCGTATTTTCCTTCCTGGTGCGAGGCGATGGTAAGCTCATCCAGAATTCCGCCGGTGAGATCGCCGTAGCCGTTTACGTGCTGCATCATGTCCCGTGCATGATCCTGCTGCAGTCCGGCCGCATGTTTGACCAGGATTCGCTGCAATACCCGGTCTTCCTCGAAATAGTTCAGCCCACGCAGGCCTTCATAGTCGGAAATGTCGAATGGTTGTAGTGCAGGATTGCTCATTTTTAAGTTGCTCTCGAAGGGTTTCGTTTCAATTTTGAATTGTGAGTTCAGCCGTCAATACGGATCAAATCCGTCCCTTCTCCACCGGGCCAGAATTTCAACCGGAAGGCAACTATGTGGATAATCCCTTCCAGTACGCCCGTCGCCTTACCAGAGAGGTAATGGTGGGCTCCGTGGGCGTTGGAGGAAACAATCCCATTCGAGTTCAGTCTATGACTGTAGCGCCAACGTTGGATACGGAGGCAACGGTGAAAGAAGCCATGGAGCTCTTCGATGCGGGTTGCGAAATTGTGCGCATCACAGCCCAGGGTCCGAAAGAAGCCCGAAACCTGGAAAACATCCGCAAAGAACTCACACAGCAAGGATACAACGGTCCCCTGGTGGCCGACATTCATTTTTCTCCTCGAGCTGCCTTAACCGCCGTCGAGTATGTTGAGAAAGTCCGCATCAATCCCGGGAATTTTGCCGATACCAAGATGTTCGCTGTCCGGGAATACACAGAAGAGGAATACGAGAAGGAACTGGAGCGTATCCATGAATCCTTCAAGCCTCTGGTTCTTCGCGCCCGGCAACTGGGCCGCTCCATGCGCATTGGGGTCAACCATGGTTCACTTTCCGATCGAATCATGAATCGCTACGGCGACACTCCCCGCGGCATGGTGGAATCTGCCATCGAATTTATCAAGATCGCCGAACTCTACGACTTCAAAGATATTATCGTTTCTATGAAAGCCAGCAATCCACAGGTCATGATCCAGGCCTATCGCATGCTGGTGGAGCGCTTTCGCCTGGAGTCCATGGACTATCCGCTGCATCTGGGCGTTACGGAAGCGGGCGATGGAAAAGATGGGCGGATGAAATCCGCCTGCGGCATTGGCGCTCTTCTGGAAGATGGCCTGGGCGACACGATTCGAGTATCCCTCACCGAAGATGCTGTAAAAGAAATACCGGTGGCCCGCGCCCTGGCCGATCTATACAATCGTTTCCGGGATGGCCAGGCCGCGCAATTCATCTCGACCTGGAATTCGTCCATCAATGTATTGAATCAAAACGGCATGGCCGTGGAGGTAGCCGGTCTCCGATGTCCTGCGCTGGGAAGTCCGTATCAGACTGTTCGCAGAAAGACAGAAAAGAGTCATGGTATGACGGACTTTGGAGGAACCCATCCCGTTCGCGCCGGTATTTTCCTTAGCTCGGGACAATCCCTTCCGGAGAATCTGGAAGGTCTGGACTTTGTGGTTTTGGACGAAGAACGGCCAGGCCCTGGCCAGGATCTTCCTCTCACTGTTTACCGTACTCTGGATTGGAAATCGGTTCCAGACTGGAGCCCGAACAAATCCAGTCCTGAGAAAGCACATCCCCTCCTGTGTGCCCCGGTAAAGGAAATTCTGAACGGCCCTCTTTCGCCGTCATTTCAAACCCTTCCCTGGATTCTAAAAATGGAGTGCTCTGATTCGGCCGCCGATTTGGCGCAAAGCCTCAGGAGAATTTGTGAGCTCAGTCCGGCCTGGATTGCACTGCAATGCGCCGATCCGGTGTCGTCCACCCTCGCAACCCGTCTGGCCGCAGAAGTAATGGAAGCCCAGTACCGGGCGCCTCTAATTCTGTTTTCCGCGCCAGGGGACCGGGCATCCCTGGCCCATTCCAGCGGCGAAGAGAATGCAGGCGCGGAACTTCAATCCCATGCTGCGCTGTACCGGACTTCCATTCATAGCGGCGGCCTTCTGCTCAATGGACTGGGAGATGGCATCCTCATCGATGCAGGCGATCCCAGGGATTCCCGGGATATGGCGCTGGATCTTTTGCAGACCACTCGAATTCGGCTCTATCGCACGGAGTACATTAGTTGCCCTTCCTGCGGTCGCACTCTTTTTGATCTTCAGGAAACAACGGCGCGAATCAAGTCCAAGACCGGTCATCTAAAAGGAGTAAAGATCGCCGTAATGGGCTGCGTGGTAAACGGCCCTGGCGAGATGGCCGATGCGGATTTCGGTTATGTAGGCTCCGCTCCCGGCAAGATCAACCTGTACCGGGGAAAAGAAGTGGTACGCAAAAACATCCCCACTGCGGAGGCGGACCAGGCTTTGATCGATCTGATCCGTGAACACAATATGTGGCAGGATCCTTGATTTCGCGGGAGAGGTGTATCCTTTCTGATACGAAAAAAAAAGCCCGCTGCTTGCCCGGTTCCTTCTATAGCATTACCCTGTCCTATGACCGGTGGCTATCCATCCACCCGCGAGGACATACACCGATTGCTTATCAAGTTTCCGGATGGCCTGAAGCTAAAGCACCTTGATTTGCGGGGCATTGATCTTTCTGGCCTGGACCTTAGCGGCAGCGACTTTGGCGGAAGCGAATTATCCGGAGCCAACTTCTCGGGTAGCGCCCTGCGAGGAGTCTGCTTTTCTGGCTGCGATCTGGAATTTGTTAACTTTGAGACAGCGGATTTGATGGGCGCCACGTTCCACGCGGCCCATCTTAAGAATTGCGGATTCAAGAGCACCCGGATGACCGAAACGTCCATGATGAAGACGGATCTGGAAGGTATTCGCTTTCTGGAGTGCAATTTTAGAAAGTCTTCCATTGTCCTTTCTGAAATCCATGCCTGCCATTTCGTCCTGTGCGAACTGGAGCGAGCAAGGTTTCATGGCACACATTTTGACGATACAGACTTCGTGGACAGTTCCACAGAAGGTACCCTGGTGCCGCTGGAGAATCGGAACGGGCTTACACTGATTCGAACCAGCCTGGAAGACCCGCCGGAGGATTACTCCTCCAGAGATTACTACGGGACTATGTGATTCTCCGTAATCCGTACTGTACGCGTCCCGGTGTCCTGCTTCAGGGCGATTTTCAGACAGTAAAAAAATCGCAATCCGTTCCGGCCATTGGGCGCGCCAGAACCACGTTTTCAAAACGGTTGCATCCTGCGCCGCTTCGAAAAATCAAGGTTTGATGGCAAAGTTCAAGGCACCTCTAATCGAAGAAAAATCGGCGGCTGTTTCTGTGGATCTGTCGCGCAAGCAGCAGAAGCAATACGGACGCTACCTGCAGGATTTTAACCAGGGCGATGTATTCATCCATCCCCGGGCATTTACCATCGACCGCAGTTTTGCCCAGGAGTACGCAACAGTTTTTCACGATGCCTGTCCTCTGTTTCTGAGCGCTCCCTATGCGCAGGCGCACGGGTTTCAGGATCTTCTGGTTCACCCCCTCCAGGTGTTCAATGTAGTTCTTTCCCTGGGCGTTCAGAACAACTCTGAGAAAGCCATCGCCAATCTTGGCTATTATAATGTGCAATTTCTGCAGCCAGTGTATCCGGGGGATACTATAACCGCTCGATCCAAAGTGCTGGATCGCCGGGAACGGGGCGAAGGCAAACCTGGTATCGTTCACGTTAAGACTCTGGGTATGAACCAGAATGGGCAGGTTGTCATCCAGTACGAAAGAAAGATCATGATTCCTCCTCGCAAAGGCGACGGGCCTTCCCATGGCGGGGATCCTTCCGCTCCTTTTCCCGAAGTGATGGATCCTCAGGTGGAGCTACCAGATCTGAAGAAGCTCAGTCCGGATATGCTGGCCCATACAGGCAGCAATACCTATTTCGAGGATTTCCAGGTGGGCGACATCTTTGTTCATCAAAACATGCGAACCATCACCGACGAACATGTGCCCTGGACCTATCGCATGGGAAATACTCATCCGCTGCACTATGATCGCCTTTACTCGCAATCGCTGTCCGGTCCTATGAGCGGCGAACCCATTGTGTATGGAGGACTGGTCTTTGGCTGGCTGGCCGGTATGGCAAGCAGGGATACTTCAGAAAACATGTTATGGGATCTCGGCTACACGGAAGGATATCATACACAACCCGCCATAAGCGGCGATACAGTAGGAGCAATCACCCGGGTTCTTGCCCTGGAAGACGGACCTATGCCGGGCACCGGAGTTTTGCATGCGCAGTTCATTGGAGTGAAGAACAAGCGGCCTGCAGAGGTTCTGGAAGAACATGGTGAGGATCTTTTCATCAAAGAAAATGATAAAAAGGATCTTGGCAAAGAGAAGATCGCCTCCAAGATCTTTGAAATCGAGCGGAAGATCCTGATCAAGAAAAGGCCTTCATGAATTTACACCGCAATCTAGAATCCGACAAGTTTGACCTTCTCATCATAGGAGGCGGCATCACAGGTCTGGCCATCCTGCGGGAGGCCAGCGAAAGAGGTCTTCGGGCCTGTCTGGTAGAAAAAAATGACTTCGGATGGTCCACATCCGGAGCGACCTCCAAGCTAATCCACGGCGGATTGCGGTATCTGGAAAACTACGAATTTGGTCTTGTTCGAGAAAGCCTCCGAGAAAGAAGGATCATGGGGCTAG
>JAGRNE010000129.1 GCA_020440915.1 Leptospiraceae bacterium
AGGTCGGCTCTTGCCTGGGAAAGCAGATAGCGATGGTATTCCGGGTTTTCGTAAAAGGGCAGTCCCCGCATAGTCGTCCTTTATCGGTTTCTTTTTACAGTTTCTGAATTGAATTCGGTCACTGGCAAGTCCGATAGTACAGGTAAGCTCAGGCAGGTTAATGATGCGACGGTATTTTTCCATAGTGATTGTCTTTCTCCTTGTTGGCAGTCTCTCTGGCATAGAAAGAGGGGACAGGATTCCTGGTGTGGATCCCATGGATATGGCCACCGGAGAGCCTACCGGCATATCCAATAATCGGCCGGCTCCAGACACTTCCAGCGATGGAATACCGGACAATACCAACGATCCTCGGCCTGCCGGCGATAGCGGCTATCCCAGGGTACGCAATCTTACTGTTGTGCCGGATGCGCGATTTCCGAACTCGGCGAAGATCTCCTGGGAGGTCCATCCTGATCTGGCCACTCCGGTCTACATTGTTCGCTACAGTCGTCCAATTACTACGCGAGACCTGCTACTGGATTCCTATAACCTGACGCCCCAGCCTCTGGATCCGAAGGAGACCACCTTTATCGACAAAGCCATCCCTCGAGGTACTTACTATTATGCCATTGTGGCAACACATGAGCTTTCCAAGGACGGACAGCTAAAGCTTGTGGCCGCGCAGAACTACACCGCCGTTCCCTTTATCGTGGGCAGTCCCACGTCTAACGATGGCGATGCATGCACAGCCGAAAGAGATCGGGAATATAAGCCCCAGGAATTTCAAGCCATCGACCTCACCGCAATCAATACGGAAACAGGCGTTGTCCTGAACTGGAAGAAATCGCCGGTTCCTGGAATCCGCTACCATGTGTATCGCGGACCGGATCCGCTAGATTCTTCGGATAGGCTTCAGAAAGCTACGCGTCTGGGCGAAGTACGCGAAGAAAGTCCGTTTTACGAAGACGCTGCTGCAGCGGAAGGCGAACGGGTGTACTATGGCGTAAGCGTTTACGATTGCATCAACAAGAAGGAGTATCCTCAGCTGATTTTGAATGAATCCTATATAAGCCATACCTACAGGCCGCCGGACAGAAAAATCCAGTACGATAGCTTTCTTCCAGGCTCATTCATGGCCTATCTTGCCAGCAAAGATACCATTCGACTTTTATGGGTGGATCCCGGCCCGGCCGTGAAAGATTACGAGGTTTACCGTCACGACGAACCCATCCAGGATCTGGCTACGCTGGCAAAAGCAAAGCAGATTGGTACGGTGGAAAACGGAGCGAACGGTTTTACCGATACAGGCCTGAAGCCAGGTCAGTATTTCTACGCGCTCATACCACGCGACACAGCTGGCAAGAAGATCCTGGAAATGCAGGCAGGTCGCACCTTTACCGCCTTTGGCGTGGGTATTCGTGGCGCCGTTGACCAGGCGGATGAGCCCAACCTTTTTGAGCAGGATAATCAAGACGGTCGCATAAGCAATCTGACCGCCCAGGTCCAGGGCGATGCAGTCATCTTCGAATGGAAGTTCAAGAAGGGGCTGGGCGAAGAAGACGTGCAGCTCTTTCTTTACCGAAGTAAGGAGCCAATTCCGGACATCAAGTCTATTGAGATGACCGGTGTATTTCTGGCCGAAATACCTGTGAGCGCGCGCCGTTATCTCGATCGCACTGGAGGCGATCAGTACTACTATGCTTTCGTAGAGAATTATCCGGGAAAAAAGAAATCCAACGTATATCACACTCCAAGTCCGCTCGGCCCCAAACCTGCCGACAATACGGCTACCACGGAAGAGAACACGGAGCCGAAGGTTCACGAAGCGGAGAAGGAACTACGTAAGATTCTGGGCCGCACCTACGCTCTGCAGAAGTACCAGGATTGTGTGGACGAAGTGCGCAACTTCCTGACGAAAGAAGGGATTCCGGAAGATGTGCGAGTAAAGGCCCTTTTTTACCAGGGACAGAGTTATTATTTCACAGGACAATACGAGCAGGCTCGTAGGATTTTTGTTCGAAAGGACATTAACAACCAGTACCGCGACAGAGCGCTGTTCTGGTATAGACGAACTCTGGAGAGGACCGAGTAATGATTTCCGTACAAAGAGCAATCTTCATAGCAGGTTTGCTATTTCTGACTGCGGGTACCGCTTTTCTGATTCTCGATCAATGGAGATTCAGTCGGGTGATCGGAGAGATAGCCCTTCCAGGCAGCCCGGAAGCGAGGCAGCAAGAGAAGCGCGAAGGGGGGCTGGGCCAGCTCCGGGAAGCCGAGGAGTACCTTGCCCAGAATTCGCCGGAGTCAGCCAGAAAAGCTCATGATCGATTTGTTCATGTGCTCTCCCTGGATCTGGACAAAGAGCTGAATCAGCGTGCCAGCTACGGCATTGCGGCAAGCCTGGATCGCCTGGGAGACCGTCGTCGCGCTGTGGAACATCTGCGGCAACTGCGGGATGAAGGCGTAAAGAACGCGGAGCTGCGCGAAAAGACCGAATACTTGCTTGGTCGTCTACTGATTCTATTCGGGCACGACGAAGAAGGAAAGTCCATCCTTCAGGAGCTGCTTGCTTCCACGCAAAGCAATAGGATAAAATCCAGAATACATACTACCTTTGGCGATTATTACCGACTGACCGGAGAAAAGCGAAAGGCGGAAAGGAACTATCGCATCGCTCTGGAATACAGCCCTACGAATTTCCATGCAGAGGTGGAGCGTGCCGAACTTCTGGACGACCGGCCGCTGGACAAATATTACTACCATGAAGACTATCTAATTGATGCCAAAGTAAGCAAAGATAAAAAACCGCAGCCAGCGGCCAAAACGCAGCCGACAAAGCGTCCCGCCAGGGAGACCGCCAGGAAGCCAGAGAAGGGTCCGTCCGCAAAAGAGCTCTACGAACAGGGCTTACGACATTACCGAGCAAATCAGTACCCGGAGGCTATTTCCAGCTTCGACAAGGCGTTGAAAGCCGGCCCGGATGCGGATCTACGCGAGAGCATTTTGTTTCGCATGGCTCAGAGCCTGAGCGCCGGGGGAGAGAAGGATCGTGCCCTGGAACTCTATAGCAGCGTTATAGAGAATCCATCGCTGACGCTGGATCAGGCCGCCTATATTCAAAGAGGCATCATTCTCTTTGATAGAGCGAGGGTAAAGGATGCCTACGAAGAGTTTAAAAAGGCGGCGTCGCAATTTCCGGCCGGGAAATACGCTTCGGAAGCCATGGAATGGCAGCGGGAAGCAGAAAACATTCTTCGGGACCGTGAAAGCCTGAAGCAGAATTAATCGTTTGCTTAAAGAATAGGCAGGGCTTGCCCGCAGATCCCGCCATTTGCTGGAAATTCGAATCTCTACTGCTGTGCAAATCAGCACAGCTACAGCGGAACTCGATACAATCCCTGCCTGCCGCCTCCGTGCTCTTTTTTGGGGCGGCCATTCGCATTTCGAACAGAACCTTGCAACCTGCGCGATCAGCTCCGATACCTGCGCCGACCGATCCACAATGTTACATCTCTGTGATACCATTTACCCCGATCCGGTATTCCCATCCTTCCTATCAACATTACCTGGAATGTTCTTAAAAATCAACAGTGGAAGTTTATTTCTGGAGTTTATCGCTTGCGCTCGAAGAGGGCTGTTTGTTTCATGCGATCGGGAGTAACTTATGGCACCAGTTTCTAAGAAAAAAAAGCGAAGCAGCATTCCTGACCCCAGACAGAGCAAACGCGAGTACGCAGTAAGATACTATGCGGAACGGGATTATAGAAGCCCGGATGCGGCTGGCGGTGTGGAACCCGGCGAACTGAAGAAGAACTGGAAGCACGTGGTCCAGTATACTCTCTCGGAGGGCGATCTGGCCCAGAAGCTGGCTACCTCCGTAACCTACGTGCGCTATCTGCGCCGCAAAGTGGCTATCTGTCAAAAGCACGGAATAAGCGATCCCGCAGAAATATACAAGCTGTCCGCCGGAGTGGGTGAGAAGAGCTTGAAAGGCTTCTTCGAAAGCAAAGGAAAGCCTGCCAGAAGAAATGGAAAGGTTCCGGGCGGGAAGGCCTCCAAAAAGAAGGCCGCAAAAAAAAGCAGCGCGCCTGCAGGCAAAAAATCCAGCAAGAAAGCGAGCAAGAAATCTGCCAAAAAGAGCAGCAAGAAAGCTGCGAAGAAGAAGGCCGCTAGAAAATAAATCAGAAGCCGGCAACGGCGGGTAGGAATACCTGGGCCAGTCGGGCGCGAACGGGAAGCGCGGGCGCGGGCCGGAAGAGCTTGTCGAGCAGGATGGCCCCGTTTCGGGGCTTGCCAACCGACCTGGTCTCGAAGACGAAAAATATTGCTTCGGGCTGGTCTGTAGTCATTGAAATTGCTTGCAACCAGGGTCGGATTTCAGAACACTGCATTCAACGGGTCAGTAGCTCAGTTGGTTAGAGCACTTCTCTGATAAGGAAGGGGTCGGAAGTTCGAGTCTTCCCTGACCCACACACCCCTCCGCAAACGCCTTTCCGCAGGGAAGGTTGCTTTGGAAAGTCCTGTCTTTCAATTTTCAAGCACTGTTAACAGTTCCGCAGGAGATCCAGTACAGATACATTTGCGCTCAAGTTAGACCAACTGCTGTATGAAGCTCTTTGCAGACGACCTCTGGATCAACTGGAGGTTCGCACGCTGATCGAGCAGGGTGCAAACATTAATGCGCACGCCCGGGATGAGGACTCCATGCTGGAAGCAGTTTTGTTAGGTCTTGGTCCAACGGCTCCGCTGGCGGTGCTGGAATTAATGGTCGAACTTGGTGCGGATATCCACTACCGGGATTCTGAAGGCTACGGCCCCATTGTCAGCGCCACCTGGTTTTCGCCTCCCGAGTTCGTTGGATTCCTTCTCAAGCGCGGAGCCAATCCCAATGCCCGCTTCGGTACTCCGCCGGATACTCTTCTGGATCTGGTATATCTGGATACCTACATTGCGGAAGACCGGGCCAGGGATACGCCACGAAAGCCTGAATTCAAATTGCAGCGAGCCGAGATCTGGCGGCTGGATCAGATTAGACGATTGCTTCTTGCAGCCGGTGCGAAGACTTCAAAGGAATTGGAGGCGCTTTAGGAATGGGGCGGCCTGGTGACGGTCGGCGTTCCAGGCACATCAGAGTTGGTCGGGAGTTAGCCAGGGAGCACACCAGAATCGGTCAGCACCTCAACAAATCCATCGATTAATAGATCAAAGTCCCTGCGAAGGTCAAAGTCATCAGGTTCCGGTCGAAATGCCAGGCCTCTATCTATGGCAAAGATGCCTTCGGTTTCTGGAGCAAGGTTTAGGAAGCGCTGCACATGTTCTTCCGTGTATCCGGATTCAAGGGATACCGAATAAAAAGGGTATTCAGATTCGGATTGGTACCAATTGACGGCGACCCTGATGGTCACATCCTTTCCGCTAATGGAACCAAAGATATCTGCATTTAGAAGAGGGTAGTCATGCCAGAAGGTTGTACTTCTGGTTTTCCTGGTTTCGCCTGGCGTAAAGGGTCCCCAGTTCTTGCGACTGGATAATATATCCTGAAGTTCTCCTTTAACGCTCTTACCGAAGAGGACCATTATGCGAGAGGCTTCCTTGTAGCGCTTCATTCCTTCCGCTACAAATTCCTTCATTTCATTATCCATTTCCGTCTCCAGTATCCAGAATTGCGATGTGGGTATTGATGAGATCCAATTCAGAGAGTGCGTAGTCTCTTCTAAGTCCGAGTAGCTTCATTTCCACGGCTCCCAAAAAGGAGTAGGCCCAGACTCGCCAGACAATCGGCTCACTTGCTCGCAATAAATCCGCGCGGAGAGCGCGGGCCAGATCATTCCAGGAAATCAAACGAATATTGGCCCTGGAATGCTGTTGCAGAGATTCCCAATCTGGGATTTGTTGCTCCAATAGAAGAATGAAGTCTGTCCATTCGCGGACACGATGGCCATATAAGGCCATCAGAGCCTTTCCTGTCGCCCGTGTTTTTTCAAGGTTTTCGTCGCCGATCTTTACCTCTATATGGCTAAAGAAACCTGTGGACCACTCCGCCACAATATCGCCACGAAACCCCATAGCTGTGACTTCTCTTTCTACGCGAACAGGATTCGAGTAATCGTCCGGGGCAAAGCCTGCTAAACGGAAAAGGTTGAATGCGAAGCTTCCTGTACGGGACTCTGCAAGGAGAAAAGCTAGCCAGTCGCTCCAATCCTCTTCTCTCCTTAAGCGCAGCGGACGAAACCTATCCCAGCGGACCTGAGAGGGGTCTCCTCCCATATCGTCCAGAGCTGCGTCCCATTCTTTTCGCAAAGAATTCAGTGACTGGATTTTGCGTTGATGAACCGAGGAAAGAGGAGTCAAAAGAGTATCAAAGATAGACCACGAATCCGGTCCGGGTGGGGTGTTCACTGGCGGCGCCCATGAGCCAAACAAGTCCCAGGACGGTCTGCGGGCTGTTCGCTGACTCATTCATTCATCTCCATGGTCGCCGGCCATTTCATCGGCCGATTTACTACTTCGCGCGCCAAAGTCGAATTGCTCCATTACGATCCCTACATCGTAGATGGTATTTCCATTTTCATCCTCGTAGCGATTTTGCTCCAACCGGCCTGTTATGAAAAGCTCGGTACCGGTATTTGCACTTTCCGCCACGATGCGAGCAAGCTTTCCCCATGCCGTAACACGATAGAATCCAGTCTCTTTGTTCTGTCCCAGATAAACATCGTTGGCAATAAAGATTACGCATCGCGCATTTCCACGATCCAGCTCCTTTAGCTCCGGCTCTTTCACGAGCCTTCCGTTTATCATGACTTTATTCATACTCTATTCTAGAGATCCGGGTGTCGATGGTAGACACCCGGAAACCGCTCCTTAACCAGCCTTACGGCCAAAGTCAAACCGTTCAATTACTATGCTATTGCAATAAACGGTCTGCCCGGATTCATCTTCATAGCGCCATTGTTCCAGGCGACCCGTGACGAAGATCTCCGCTCCAACAGTAATGTATCGATTAAGCTGTTCAGCTAATTTGCCCCAGCCTTTCATCTTGTAGAATCCTGTGGATGTCTCGGAGCCCCGAAAGATGTCATTGGCGAGTAGGAATTCGCAGCGGGGAGATCCTGAATTAGAGTAGCGGGGTTGAGTCGCAACTCGCCCCGAAATACAGATTTTGTTCATAGGTTTACGCCCTATACTTGAGATTTTCGCTCCATTGGACTTCGCCACGATAGCAACATGCCATGGAGCAGACAGAGACTGCGCGATGTGCGAAATCTGTCAAAACAAAAACGAAGAATGTATTTTAAGAGCGTTCCGATACGTGATATAATAGAAAATAATAAAATGACGGCCGCGCCTTCTTATCACAAGGGGTCGGAAGTTCGAGTCTTCCCTGACCCACACACCCCTCCGCAAACGCCTTTCCGCAGGGAACAAAAGAAAAAGCCGACTCGGAAGAGCCGGCTTTTCTTGTAGAATCCATTACGTTTCGTCGTGGCATCAAGGCGAAAATGCCTACATATCGTCCGCGGCGCTGGTTCCGGTGGATTCGAAATAGCCCTTAAGTCCCGAGGCTCTCACTGGGACTTCGCCGAGTTTTTTTGCAAAGGCGGCCGCTGTCTTTGGACCAACAAGGCCGTCCACGCCCACTCCGGCCGATTTCTGAAAGTCTTTAATGGCCGCCTGAGTTTTGGGACCGTTGATTCCGTCGGTGGCTAGCGGATGACCCAGCATCCTCAAAGCCTCCTGAACACTTTTTGCGTCGTAATTTGTACTCATCGATTTGATTCTCCCTATCCGATTATTTTCTGAGTTATTGTTCCCGGTCTCTATTGTCAGTTGATGCTCCAGAGCCTTGACCACTCTGCGTGAGCGCCGCCGAATGCAGTGGGGTCTTTCGCTCCCACTTCAGTGGCCAGTTTCTTGTAGGTTTCCGTGAGTTCCTTGAACCTTGCTTTCTCTTCGTCTGTGGCTCCACGGCCGGCCTCGGTCTTGCCTCTTTTTGTTGGAATGGCGGGAGAATCATTGGCTGGCCGACTTTGAAAGGAAAAAGGAACGGTCGAAAATTGAAGTTATAAATACATTATTATACTCTGGTAGGGTTTGTGAAGATGCCGTATACGATAGAAACAGAAAATGTGCCGATTCAACTCTGGACGTCCCCGGATGGACTGGAAAGCAGGGCGGCCGATCAGCTCCGGGGAATCGCCCGTCTGCCCTGGGTATTCAAGCATGTTGCGGCCATGCCGGACGTGCATTTGGGAAAGGGAGCTACCGTGGGATCCGTGATAGCCATGAAAGAGGCCGTGAGTCCTGCAGCCGTGGGAGTGGACATTGGCTGCGGCATGGGCGCGTTCCGGACCAACCTTACTCTTTCCGATCTGCCAGACAGCCTGAAAGATGTGCGAAAAGCCATTGAAAGAGTGGTTCCGGTGGGGAAGGGATCGCATCGCGATGCGGTGGTGGGGCGTCCCGGTCTGTATCTGGATGATCGGCATCGAGTGCGCGTGGAAAAAAATCTTCAGCAATCCCGTCACATTTCGCAAGCGGTACTGGGCTCATCGCAAAGCGAAAAGATCATGAAACAATGCGGTACCCTGGGCAGTGGAAACCATTTCATCGAAATTGTACACGACGAAGAGCAAAGGGTATGGCTCTTTCTGCATTCCGGTTCCCGAAACATTGGGAAAACCCTGGCCGATCTTCATATTGGAATCGCTCGCAGGCTGGCTCACAATGCAGAATTGCCTGATCCGGACCTGGCGGTATTTCTGGCTGGCACTTCTGAAATGGAGTTGTACCGACGGGATCTGCACTGGGCTCAAGAGTACGCCTTTTGTAATCGTCTTACCATGGCTGCTCTGGTTTTTCGCGCGCTGCAAAGGGGTTTCTTTCCGGAACTGCAGATGGAGGAAAGTATCCTCTGTCATCACAACTATGTGTCCGAGGAGATCCATTTTGGTTCCGAAGTCCTGGTAACGCGAAAGGGCGCCATCAGTGCTCGGAAAGGAGAAATGGGTTTGATTCCTGGATCCATGGGTACACGCTCCTATGTGGTGCGAGGCCTGGGAAATCCAGACTCCTTTCACTCCGCCTCCCACGGGGCCGGTCGACGAATGAGTCGGAACCAGGCGCGCAGGGAATACCAGATCAAGGATTTACTGGAGCAAACCAGTGGTGTAGAATGCAGAAAGGATGGGGGTGTGCTGGATGAGATTCCCGGCGCCTACAAGGATATCGATGAAGTCATGGCAAATCAAAAGGATCTGGTGGAAATCGTCCATGCATTGAAGCAGGTGATCTGCGTCAAAGGTTAGCCCTTTCGGTCCTGCCATCGACCCGTAGCAGATCGGGGACGCGTAGTCCATGTCACCGCCCCCGACCGCCGCTGGCCTTATTCTTGTTCGCCTAGAACTGAAAAAACACAGAAAGGGTGAAGCTTTCATCCAGTAGCGGAGTTTGTTCTGGCCGCGGGCTGAAACCCGCCTGTCGATAGGCCCATCTCTCCACGCTGCGGTCTTCGATTTTCTGAAAAGGCTTCTGGTAACCCAGGGCAACATAGAAATCGCCGAGAATCAGTCCGGCGCCCGCCTCCCATTGCCGAAAAAAAACTGGATCTATCTCCGACTTCTCCTGCAATACTCCGGTGTAAGGCAGGCGGTACATGATTCCTGCAAAAGGTTCGAACCAGTCAAGAACGTAGGAAATCCGGAGCGAAAGAGACGTGGATTTCTCCAGTTCATAGTCCTCGCGGTTGACGTAGTCCTCGGGCGGTTTCCATGGATAGCGAAACTCCTGCACCTTTTGCGCAGGGAGGGAACTCAAAGGAAAAAGGCCTTCGACTCTCCCATACAGGCGAAATTCGCTTCCAAGATAACCGAACGTTAGACCGGTGCGAGAATCGTAGAACGGTTCATCCACCATGGACTCCCCTCCTGCA
>JAGRNE010000012.1 GCA_020440915.1 Leptospiraceae bacterium
AACTTCTCTGCGATGCAATGCAGCCGAAACGCACTCTGCGTAGCTGCGCGGTTTCAGTGGATCGTTGAAGTAAGCGGCCACAGGTTTCAGGTAGATTTCGCTTCCCTCTTCAGAAAAGAGATCCTCGTAAACGTAATGCACATCGGGTTCCATGGCAACCTGGGCCAGGATTCGCGAGATGAATTGATTGGAAATCAAGAAGTCCTTAACTCCGGTTTCCAGCACCAGATCCACGTTTTCCGAATCCATGATTTCTGATATCACTCGAGTGGCCGGCGGATGACCTAGCTTTTTCTCCATAGCCTTTAGATGCTGCCGAACCTGTAGCAGGCCTGCAATGCTGGCGGCGTCCACCGATTCCGGATTGGTGCCATCGCGGGCCAGAAGTATAACCGTTCCATACTCTTCCGGTCGCAGCTCGCTCATTTTTGCCGGATCGCTCCAGTCCAGTTCCTTCCAGCCCAGTTGCAGCGCCGGGTGCTTTTCGGCCAGGGTGGATATGGTGGATTGAACCAGATCATGGCTCTGGGAATCCGGCTGAATAACTACTGTCATCCTGGATTCCTGCGGAATATAATCTGCATACTCGCGCAGAATAACCGGGCCTTTCTGGTTCCAGCCTATGATAAGATAGGATTCTTGATGGCGATGGATGTCGTACTGAGGAAGTTCCTCCCGTTGCGGCCTGGTTGCTCCGACGTCCAGATACTTAATGGCAGAATCATCTTCAGCAAGAATTATGGCCTGATCGTTGGAGGCCGGTCTAAATTCAGACGGAGGATTTAGCATGATGCTTCCATCTTCATGACGAAATCCCATGACGGCGCTACCGGAGAAGCGAAAGGTAATATCCTGGAAGCTTTCGTCCTGCCAGCCGCCTTCCGGACGATAGAAATATAACTCCTGGCCGTCGAAACCCACCATGGAGCTGTAAACAGAAAACAGACCCGGCACTCTGGAAGTCTGCACCAGCATGCGGGCCAGCAGTCCTTCGCGATCAACAGCAATAATGCTGCCTTCCGATATGGTAGTGGCCACGTTGCGCAAAGTCTCGGAATGGATTTCCGCGACAATGGGTGGATGGTTTGTTTTGTCCGTTGCAGCCAGAACGGCAATGATGGACTTGAGTACACGGGCATCCGCATCGTCCCGGTCTTCTGGCGAATCCGCAGAAGTGGCATGGTTCAGAATCAGTACGGAGTTGGCTCTTTCTATGCCCATCTTCCTGAGCGAACCAATACTGCTGGTAGAGCCGCTTCTTGTTACGATGCGTGTGGTCTTGCGCTCCGTAAGGCGATCATTGAGGAAATCATCCATCTCCTCTTTGTCTGTTTCCGAAAGGATGGCCACCGCCGCATAAGATTCGCTTTCGTTGGCAATGATCAGCTCCCCCAGTATGTCAAGAATCCGCTCTTCGAACCCCAGGATTATGCTATGACCGTCTTCCAGTACCGCCGATCTGCCTTTGCGTAGTTCCGCTAGTTTGGCCTCGAACTGACTGGTGATGAAGGCTACAAGGCTGGAAAATAAGATCAAGCCGACGAAGACAGTAACAATGCCTGCCACCCGGCTTAGCCAGTTTGCATCGGTGTCCTCCGCAATGGCGCCCCCGTCCAGGATCTGAAGGAAAGCCCTCCACATTTGCGCAAAGATGCTGGAGGAGGTTTCATCCGGCATCAGCAGCCCAAAGACAATGCGCAGCCCTGAAAGTACAATAAAGGAAATGGCAAAAAGGGTGAGCAGGGCCAGGAAGACCGCCATGCCTCCCCTGGACATGAAATTATCAAAAGAATAGCGGAGTCTGGCTAATCGGGATCGTTGCATTATGGGAAGTGCAGGGCTTCCCGCAATTGCATGCAACTACTTTCGTGGGGCTTTACCATCCTTTTCCATGCCTTCTTCGTAGGCCCTGGAAAGGAATTCTATGTCGCCAGCCTTAAGTCTAAGAATGGCATCACGGATGGCTTTCTCTACAAACTGACTCACCGAAGGGCGAAAGCCAAGTTTCTTCTCCATAAGTTCGGTTGCTTCTCTAGCTTCTTCGAAGAGCTCTCGCGGAACCCTTACGTTTGTAGTTTCCTTTGCCATCTTTTTCCTGATCTCTGTCTTCGCGCTTGCGTGCGATATGTTCTTTTTTGCAGTCTGTTTGCTTGCCTTTACGGTCTAACGTTAAGAGCAAAAAAGCCCTGTTTTTCCAGGTGACTCTTGTAAATCACAGCCATCTAAGAGTAAAACCTTTTTCATTTTTATGCAAGTGGTCCAGTGCGAACGCAGTGGGTTATAATTACATCCTGATCCAATCATCTGCGAATTGTAAGTAAATAGTGTGCAGAGTGTTTGCGATCCATGCGAAGCCGCGTTTCGCCTTGGAGGCGATCCCGGGCTAACCCATCCGGACAATGGATGCTCTCCGGTGCGCTCAAAAAACGGGCAAATACGAATCCTCGAAGGCAGATTCATTCTAAGAATCCCTTTCAATAGCAAATGGGAACCGAACCAGTATGTCCGAGCCTTCAGCCAGCAATCTGTACCGGGGTTGCGTATTCTGTAGGAAGGCCCAATCGCTACCGTACAAAGTCTCGAAGTTAAGGCTCATGTCGACGCTTTCGATGGGAAAGACCTTCCATTCTGGATGTTCCACTCTGTAGCAAAGTGTACGCTGTCGGTGGTCCACACCAAAGCCCAGGTCATGCTCTTTGAAGTGGTACTCGGCAGTGCCTTTCCGGGGAAAATAGCCATCCAGGCGGGCCCGGGCCTGCAACTCTCCACCGCCCAGGTTGTGTCGAACGTTAATTACTTCTCCGTCCATGTTTACAGACGAAGTCATGGGTATTCGTCTGTAAGGTTCATTGTATAGAAGTTTGGCAGACCAGGCAATGGCTCTCTTTGGAACGTATTCTCGGATAAAGACTACAGCCGGAAGTTCACGCCAGCGCACATAGAACCGTAAGTTTACTTCAGGAAAGTTTGTGTACCCGGGAACAGGGATGCCCAGAAGTCTTGTAGATAAAAAATCGAAAGCTACGAGACTTACGTGGGCGGACCCCTCCCAGATATCCAGCTCCAGACCCGGAGGCAGATGAGGCCTCAGAAGTTCTGGATCCACAGCATAGGTAAGGTTGATAAGGTGTTTCCATCTGGCTGTCAGAAAGACGGCTTTATGGGAACCAGGAGGTGCGACGCTTATTACATCCTTCATTTCTGCCCTTCCATCTTCCAGGATCTCATATACCGGTTGGACAGTTGCAGCCGGGAGCGGGTTCTTTTTTCTGAAAATTGCTTACATATTGCGGCGGTAGCTGCCTCCGGCTTCGTACAATGCCTGGCTAATCTGTCCCAGGGACGCTACCTTCACCGTTTCCAACAATTCTTCGAATAAGTTCCCTCCGGTGGTGGCTTTCTGCTTCAATTGATGGAGGGCCTTTTCGGCATCGCTTTGATGGTAGCGGTGGAATCGCTCCAGCCTCTGAATGCAGGTATCCTTCTCTTCATCTGTGGACCGGATCAACTCTGTCACTGTTTCTGGATCGCTCTCGGAGGTGAAGGTATTGACTCCGATGACCGGGATCTGGCCGGAATGTTTTCTCTTTTCGTACTCCATGGATTCGTCCTGAATCCGTGCACGCTGGTACATGGTTTCCATGGCTCCAATGACTCCTCCCCTCTCCGAAAGCCTGTGGAACTCTTCCAGTACGGCCGTCTCCACCATATCGGTAAGTTTTTCGATGATGTAGGAACCCTGCCAGGGATTTTGATTTTGATTTAGCCCTAGCTCTTTTTGAATGATCAGCTGGATGGCTACGGCCCTTCGCACGGAAGCTTCCGTAGGCGTTGTGATCGCCTCGTCGTAGGCATTGGTATGCAGGCTATTTGTGTTGTCGAACAGCGCATACATGGCCTGCAACGTGGTGCGAATATCGTTAAAGTGAATCTCCCGGGCATGCAGAGATCGACCGGAAGTCTGAATATGATATTTCAGTTTCTGCGCTCGCTCGGAGGCGCCGTATTTTTCTTTGAGGGCTATAGCCCAGATTCTGCGGGCTACACGACCGATCACAGAATACTCCGGATCCAGACCATTGGAAAAAAAGAAGCTGAAGTTTGATGCAAAGGCGTCGATGTCAAGGCCGCGAGCAAGATAATACTCCAGATAGGTAAATCCATTGGCCAGGGTGAAGGCCAGTTGCGTAATCGGATTTGCTCCGGCCTCGGCCATATGATAGCCGGAGATGGAAACGGAATAAAAGTTTCGCACTCCATTCCCGGTGAAATACTCCTGCACATCGCCCATCATCTTCAGCGCGAAACCTGTGGAAAAGATGCAGGTATTCTGGGCCTGGTCTTCTTTGAGTATGTCGGCCTGCACGGTGCCACGAACATTCTGCAAGGTGTCATTTTTGATTCTCCGGTACACTTCCGGTTCAATAAGTTCATTTCCGGAGATACCCAGAAGCAAGCCGGTGCCGTCATGCCCTCCCGGCAGGTCCGATTCGTAATCCGGAGAAGGTAGCCCTCGGTCTTCCCATTTGCTCCGAATGGTTTCCAGAGCGTCATTCAGTCTACCCTGGCTACGCAGATACTTTTCTACGTTTTGGTCGATGGCCGTATTAAAGAACATCGCCAGGATCGCCGGCGCCGGACCATTGATGGTCATACTAACGCTGGTAAGAGGACTGGTAAGGTCGAAGCCGCTGTACAGACGTTTGCAGTCGTCCAGAGTCGGGACGCTGACGCCGGAGTTGCCAATCTTTCCGTAGATGTCCGGGCGGCGATCCGGATCTTCGCCGTACAGAGTTACAGAATCGAAGGCCGTGCTGAGCCGCGCCACAGGATGTTCGCTATCTGCCTGGTCTCTGGAGCAAAGGTAATGAAATCTCTGGTTGGTGCGTTCCGGGCCCCCTTCGCCGGCAAACATTCGCGTAGGGTCTTCATCCTGTTTGCGAAAGGGAAAAACTCCGGCGGTAAAAGGATAATTACCCGGCAGATTTTCCAGATAGTAGAAGCTGGCGAGCTCGGACCAGTTCCGGGTCGAAGGCAGAGCCACCCGCGGAATCTGTAGTCCGCTCAAAGATGTGTGCTGAATACGCTGTGTAATTTCCTTGTTTCTAACTTTGTAAGTGTAGGTTTCGCTTTCGTAGGTCTTTTTCAGCTCAGGATAACCCTGCAGAAATTCCAGCAAATGATGATCCAGCTGTTCTTTGAGTTCCCCGGCCCTTTTTTGCAGCCCTTCGGCGATTTCCCCGGATCGCACATCCAGGGCATTCACAGATTTTTCCAGGGACTGTATGGCGTCGGCTATTTCCGTCTGTTTCTGTGCCCTGGCACGGTAGCTCTCCACCGCATGGGCAATTTCGGAAAGATAATTGGATCGATCTCTGGGAATTATATTTACGGAAATTTCGCTGGCTTCATCGCTCTGTAGCTGTTCTAGCTGGCTGTCCGGGAATACGGCACAAATACCGTTATAGAGTCGATGGACGCCTGCATCGTTAAATCGACCGGCCACCGTTGCAAATACAGGAAGTTCCTCTGGTTTCGTATCGAACAGATTTCTATTTCGGGCAAACTGCTTCTGGATGTATCGCAATGCATCGTCGGCGCCGGTCTTCTCCGCTTTGTTGAGCGCGACCAGGTCGGCATAGTCCAGCATGGCGATTTTCTCCAGCTGCGAAGGGGCGCCGTATTCTGAAGTCATTACATACAGAGAACGATCCGAGAGCTCCGTAATGAAGCTATCTTCCTGCCCGGTACCGGGAGTCTCCAGAATGATCAGATCGTAGCCGGCCTGTTGCAGCAGAATCTGTATTCCTTGCGCTCGCTCCTTCAGTTCTGCGGATCTCTGGCCCCTGGTCGCCAGAGATCGAAAGTAAAGGCGATCCGGAAAAGAGCTCAAGCTATTCATGCGAATGCGATCCCCCAGAAGGGCGCCTCCGGTCTTTTTTCTTGTGGGATCCACCGCCACCACAGCCAGCTTCAAATCCGGATTTTGATTCAGGATTCGCAGCGATAGCTCATCTGTAAGGGAAGACTTGCCGCTTCCTCCGGGCCCCGTAATTCCCAGAACAGGAATACTGCGAATGGCGCGGGGAGGTCTGTCCTTTCCGGATTCTAGAAGCGAAATCTGTCGGGCCAGAGCCAGAAGGGGAAAGGCATTGGGATGCGACGTCTCTCGGGCCAGGGAAGCCTCATCCATCATGAAATCGATGATACCCTCCAGACCCATGGTTCGGCCGTCTTCCGGAGAAAAAATTCGAGTGATTCCGCTGGAATGGAGCTCCTGGATTTCTTCCTGAACAATAACTCCGCCGCCACCGCCAAAGATGCGAATATGATCGCCGCCCATTTCATTGAGCCGTTGACGCAAATACTGGAAGTATTCCATGTGTCCGCCCTGGTAGGAGCTAAGCGCCACACCCTGCACGTCTTCCTGAATGGCAGCCAGCGCAACATCCTCCACGCTTCGATTGTGGCCCAGGTGCACCACTTCGGCGCCGGCGGCCTGAAGCATCCGGCGAAACATGTTGATCGATGCATCGTGACCGTCAAAGAGGGAGGCTGCGGTTACAAATCGTACCGGCTCGGAGGTCTCAACGGCCGGGGAGGATTCTCGAACTGGTTGCTGCGAAGACATACCTCGAAAATCCGCCGCGTTCCTTTGCAGGTAAACCGATTTTTTTACGCTCTGTCATGTTTGGATTGGACCGGGCCGACTATTCGCTTCGGCCACGTAATACTGCAGTGGCCGTTGGATGCGATGTATTCCCCATCGGCTGTGCAGTCAGCGCAGCAGATACACTAATTCCGCCGACAGATCTGAAGGCGAGTCCGGATGGTTATAGGCAGAGATGGCAAAGAAGTAGGCTTTTCCCTGCTCCAGGTAGGGATAAGCTTCTCGGCGTCCCAACCATGCGCGATTTCTCTCTATGATATCGCGATCCACAATGAAACGTACCTTCTGCTGCTTCAGTCGGCGTACAGCCTCCGGGCGAACCCGCGCTTCCAGCTTTTCCTTTTCCGTTAGCGGGAACTCCAGAGAAGCGGCCCGCAGGGGCTTCTGACTTCTGGAATACCGCAGCACGGCAACATAGTTTTCGGAACGGGCGCCTATATGGATGGTATATCCTCCATCCCTCTCCAGGGAAGATTCAGGGTTGCGATTCCATTCCAGACAGACCGAACCTGGACCGGATAGCTCTGAAACCACGCGCAAACCCGTGGGTCGGGATGGAATGTTGAAGGGGCGGGGATTGAGGTTCAGAGCCGTAAGGCGGGGCGTTTTCTGGCCGGAAGGATCCGGCTGCATGGTGATCCTCCATTGCACGTAAGCCGGACCGTCCCATGAAAGCTTTCGCGCCGGGCTCAGCGTATGATAACGGTAAGGCTCGGCCGGGTATTCATTGGCAGAGAAGGGATTTTTCGAAATCCGGTATTCGACGCGTAGCATGCTACCCGGCGGCTCTTCGCCTGCATAGCTCAACTCCAGTCCACGCAGAGGTTCGCCATATTTTATCACCGGAGACAGCGCCACCGAGCGATCCTGATAGATGCGTCCGCTGTACGAATCGTACTGCGCCGGATCATAGGTGGCCATGGTTCCCGGATGCGAAAGAGGGGAAATGCGAAACTCGTCGATCCAGCCCGAGTAATGCCCGGCCAGCTTGATAGGCGATCGATCCATGGAAGGATTCACGGCACGCAATACCTGACCCTCTTTCTGCGCAAACTCCACCTGTTGCTCCTGTCCATTGAGATGGAGGGCCAGCTTCCCGCTGGAGGCATCATAGGAGAAATAGAGCAGATACCATCGGTTGAGCTGAATGCGCTGGGAGGAGCGAAGCTCATAGCTATGATTCTGACGGTCCAGGTCCTGAAACAGGCTGGGCAGGGAAACTCGAAGATAGCCGTCCTCGATCAGGATTTCCATGCCCCGTCGGTAGCCGTCCAGGAAGCCGACCCTGGATAGTAGTTCATTTCTTCTATAAAGGTGGGCGGTCTTGAAGTAAAAGGATATCTGAAAGGATTCCAGCGGGCCGGAACCGGGCCAGAGCTCCGGGGGGGATTCCAGAATCACTCCGCTTTCCCTTCGATTAAAGAGAGCCGATGCCGTGCCCCCCCTGGCGTCCGATACTCGAACGTATTCGGATCGCTCCACCCGAAAATTTCCGGACAGATCTCTCAGGAAGGCCGGGGTTTCCTGGTCAAAGCCCAGAAATAGAAAATCCTCCGCCGGAGCGTTCCGAGCGCTGGAAATCTGAAGTACGGTTCGCCCGTCCCGGTTCAGAATTTCCATTCCCTGAAGATTCCAGCCATCAAACTGATTTTTTTGAAGGGCCGTGCCTGTATGGTAAGGAAGGCTCAAGGCCAGAAGTGCAAGTATGAGCAGGAAGCGACGCCCCATGCCTGAAATATCGGTCAATTCCTGGATTTACAGAATCATCTGTTGTAGAGCACGGTCTTTCTTTCTTCCAGTGTGAGCCGACTCAAGAAGCGAAACAATGCAAGCCGCATGGATAGAACGCTTTTTTCCAGGCCTTCCATCCGCCTGCGCCAGTGCTCCTTCTGTTCCGCCACCGGATCCGAAAACCAGGCGGTCCGGCCCTGGCAGCTTGCTTCCTGCCAGGCAAAATAGGCCATCCACGCTGCATATAGTTCCGCATCCCTTTCCCGGCGAAGTTGAAAGTACAGGGATCGCTCTGCCTCATGCTCCGGAACATGGCGGGCCATATTGGTCTGCAAATGCTGGTTGGCCTGCAGAATCATCTGAAATCGGCTTTCTGTATCCCTTTTCAGGTCCTGCAGGCCATTACAGACTTTGCCATTCCAGGCAATCATCTTACCTTGAGTGTATTCTTTGAGCCGCTGGCCGTCCTGTAGAGCCTGCCGGGCTACGGATTGAGGATCCATGGTAGGTGCGAGAAAGAGGTTGCGGCTGGCAGCAATTTCGCTTGATACCCCAGGGGGGTATGGAAAAGTGGGCCACAGAAGTGAGGATTCCGCATATAGGGTGTTGACGCTCAGGGCCAGAAACAGACTAAAGCGTATCAGGGGTCTGAAAACGCCGGCAGTCGGTAGCTTGCTGCAAGGTTTTTTGAATAGACAGTGCAAGCCGGGGGCGCAGCCCAGTAAGTGTAACGGATAATATATTATGAATCGATATTTCATCTCAATCGTGCTCGTTCTGACAACCCTTCTGTCCGGATGCCAGAGCGCCGAGAACCGGCAAACCGGACCGGAGAATACAGATCCTGAGGCCGGGGCCGATTCTTCCACTGAAAATCCGGAACTGGACCAGGAAACTGCAACTGATGCGGATTCCGGGGAGGACATGGAAGAGCTGGCCGAAGAGGAAGCCGAGCTTTCTGCAAAGGAGCCGGAATTTGCCACCATACCGCTGGGACCCAACGGCAGACCCAGGCCTCTGAGCATGAAACAGACCATCCAGCTGGTTTTGAACAACAATACATCCGTGCGCATTCAGCAGCTGGAAATCCTGAAATCCGACACCGAGTTGCTCAAGGATGATTCCCAGTATACTCCCAAAGTAGATTTTAGCTTTCAGAGCTACGTAAGCAAGGATAAGCAGACTCCCAGCACCGTTTTTCAGGGAACCCAGACCAATCAAGACACCTATACAGCCGGTATCGAAAAGTTGTTCCGTAGCGGGACCTATTTCCGCCTTGAGGGATCGGACACTCGACTGGATACCAACGCGGGCGAAGGGACCGCAGCGCTCACCAATTCCTTTCTTTCGCAGTTGGCCCAGCCACCTCTCCATACCGGCGCGGTTAAAATCTTGCTGCAACAGGAATTGCTGAAAAATGCCTTTGGTTACAATCAGAGCCGGCTGACAGACATTCGTCGCAAGCAGGCGCTGATCGAACGCGAAAGACTGGAGTTTGAACTGGCTCAGCTCACAGTAAGCGCCATGGTGGACTACTGGACTCTTGCCATCGCAGAGAAGGAAGTGGAGACTTCCAGGGAATTGCTAAAGAATGCTAACTATATTCGCGGAATCACGGCCCAGAAAACGGGGCTGGGGCTGGCCGAGCCTTTCGAAGTAAATCAATGGAATGCAGTGGTGGCCCAGGCCCGTTCCCGATTGCAACAGGCCGAACTGGACCGGGACACCAAGCGCCGGGATTTGCTAAGAGTGTTGAATCTGGATCCGAATCTACCGCTTTCCGGAGCCACCGAGCTTATCGAAGCGGCTCCTCCAGAGGTAGACCTGGATGCGGACATTCAAAACGCTCTGGCTACCCGCCCGGACATTCGAATTCTTCGCCGGCAGCTGGAGATTGCACGACTTTCCGAAGATATCGCGGAGAACAATCTTCTTCCTTCGGTTACCCTCGGCGGTAGCTATTCCAGCCGTGATGTGGCCCGCTACTCTGGCAGCGCCTTCGATGCAGTGCCCAGAGGAAAGTATCCGGAGTATTCTGTACAGTTCAAGGTAGAGTATCCACTGTGGGATGAAGGCGCCCGTGTGGAAGCGCGTAACGCTCGCATTAATCGACGGCAGCTGAGGTTGCAGGAAGAGCAGATCAGCCGTCAGGTTGCAGATGATATTCGCCAGAGCCGCGAACAGATCAAAGTGGCGTATCAATCGGTGCAGGAAGCGAGAGTGGCCCTGGCCAATACACAGGCTTTCTACTATGGATTGGTGCGAAGATACCAGCAGGGACGCTTTTCCGCCGATGCCGTAAAGAATGCTCTGGATGCCCTGGTGCAGTCCCGGCAGGCGCTAACGCGGGCCCTGATCAACTATAACATCTCATTGATTCGCTACGACCTGGCAAGAAATGCAGTCTTCACCAAATACGAAATCGATATAGATGCGGTGATCGATCGCCTGCGAGACTCCTGATTTGCCTCCCGGGATGCAGACCTTCGTACGGTGGTCTGCATCATTGGCGCCTGCCTGAATATTGGTCCGGCCCGGTCTTGCCTGGTCCAGCCTGGTCTGGCCCCGGGGCCTCTACGGAGGCTGGATTCTTCCAGGAATGCGGAAAGCCCCTGGCCTTGCAAGGTAAGCGTAAATCAGATATCCGTCGGCGAATGTCTGGCCGCCAGGAATTCAATCCTGCGAAGCAACCTTTCCGCCCTTCGGGCCCATCTGTCCGGCAAACCTCCCAGGATTTTTCCCCTTCTTCTGGCCGATTCCAGCAAACTCTGTTGCAGTCCTCTCTTGCAGAGCGATGGCGTATGCAGAAGCAGCGCCCTGAGTCTTTGCAGATCCAGCAGTCCTTCGCCAGAAACCTGTTTCCAGGCGCCGGATCGCTTGATTACCAGAGGATGAGGTATGCAACCCATAGAATCCTGGAGAAAGTACCGGATCCAGAATTCAAAATCTTCGCAAGAAGGGAAGCGTTCATCAAAGCCTCCCAGCTCCAGAAAGGTCTGCCTTTGAATCATGATGGAACTGGCAGATACAAGACAAACATGCAGGCTTTCTTCCAATGGAGCGCCGGTCACAGGCTGAAGGCGAAGCGGAACCGAAAGCTGCCGCTGGTCTTTTTTCCAGTCCTCTCTGGAATGACATGCCTTTAGATGGGGGCGAGCCTTCAGGAAATTCCATTGCATCTCCAGCTTTTCAGGTTTCCATAGATCGTCAGAATCCAGAAAAGCCAGCCAGGGCTGATTGGCTTTCCTGGCGCCGAGGTTTCGGGCCCCGGCCGGACCGGGTTTCGAGCGCTCCAGGAAATGGGCTTCGGGAGGGTCAGCAACCAGATTACCTGCATTGATTAGATCCTGTCTGTGAACCTGCCAGTGCTCAAAGGCTTTTCGGTCCGCCTCCCGATCCTCTGCAGTTCCGTTGCTCACCACCAGTAGCTCTGAAGGCCAGACAGTACCGAAAACAGAGTCCAGGGCTTGCCGAAGAAGTTTCGGGCGGTTACGGACGGGAATGATTACAGTTACGGGAAGACGGAATTCTTTTCGATTCACTGATTCCCAATTTGTTGACCCCAGCGGCCACAGGGGCAAGTTGAATTTGTGCAGAAGATAAAGGCCGTGCTGAAACTGATTCGAGTCTACCAGTGGACCAAGTCCGGATTTGTAATCCTTCCTTTTGTCTTTTCCAGCCACCTCTATACAGTGGTCAGGGAACCGTTTTCCGAAGGCACCCTGGGTCTGGTGATCCGGCTTGCATTTGCCTTTTTTGGCTTCTCTTTTCTGGCCAGTTCCATCTACGTTATTAACGACTTCAAAGATCGAAAACTGGATCGTCAGGATCCCAGAAAGCAGCATCGACCCCTGGCCAGTGGCGAAATCCCGTCCGGACTGGCCTTTCTGGTGGCCGCAGTACTGCTTACCGCCGCACTCTGCCTCGGTTTTCAGCTCAACGAAGCTACCGGGATGACATTTCTGACCTATTTTCTGATGAATTTGATCTACAGCGCCGGCGCCAAGAGGATTGTGCTTCTGGATGTATTTATCATCTCCGCCGGCTTTGTATTGCGTGTACTGGCCGGCGCTTTCGCATTAAATGTAGATGCCAGTCCCTGGTTATTGAGCTCTGCCTTCTTCCTCTCCCTTTTTCTGGGATTCTTCAAACGCTACTACGAAGTGCGAATGTCTCCGGCGGAGGCGATGATCGGAGGCAGCTATCATTCCGAATCGCTGAAAAGCTTCATTAATATAACCGCTTCCATTTCCATTATCAACTACTCCATCTACACATTGCAGGGAACCCATGCGGCGGCCAATCTGTTCTGGACGATTCCCCTGGTAGTTCTGGGAATCTTTCGCTACTACACTTTGTTGCAGACTCCTGAATCCGTGAAAGATGGGAATCCATCCGACATCCTTCTGGCCGATGGATTTCTGATCACTACCATCCTCATCTGGGTAGTGCTCTGTGCCGTTCTGATACTGCACAACGAGCCAATTCTATCCTGAGGACTTGTTGCGGGATTTTGAATTGATGTCGAAGGGCCCCTGCGGACTTTTGGACCATGCCAACCTATTCCTATCGATGCACTGAATGCGGTCATGAATACGATGCTTTCCAGTCCATGAAGGACGATCCGCATACGGAATGCCCGAAATGCGGGGGCAAGGTAGAGCGTCTCATTGGGGGCGGAGCGGGTATCGTCTTCAAGGGTAGCGGATTCTACGTTACCGACTATAGAAAACCATCCGGCGGTTCCAATGAAGGGGGATCCGGAGGAAGCTCCAGCGGATCCAGCGGTTCGAGCAATTCCTCGAGTAGCAGTTCTTCCGGCTCGGGCAGCCAGGGTTAGGTTTCCGGTTTGAGCGATGGAGCCCTGGGAATACTGGCCGGTAGAGGCGAACTCCCCTGGATGGTGGCGGAAAATGCCATCCGGGCCGGAGAAGAAGTGCATATCTTTCCCTTCACCGAAGATCCCATTCCATCCCATCTCCAATCGCATTGCACTCCCGTAGTGCTAACCAGGATGTATGCCTCTGTCTTTGCTTCGCTGAAAAAGAAGCAGGTGAGGCGACTGATTTCCATCGGCAAAGCCAGCAAAGATATTCTCTACAAGAATCCTCGCTTTGATGCGCGAACGCTTTTGCTTCTTGCACGAATGGAGAACCTGAACGACTACACAATCTTCAAACACATAGCCCGGGAACTGGATAAAATTGGAATCACAGTGCTGGATCAGACAACCTATCTGGGCGATTGCTTTCTGGAAGAAGGTAGGTACGGAAAAAAACTCAAGGACAAACAGATTGAAGATGTGTCCTATGGGATGATGTATGCAAGGGAAATGAATCGACTGGACATTGGCCAGACCGTGGTTGTGGGACAGCGCTCGGTGATTGCGGTAGAATGTGTAGAAGGCACCGATCAATGTATACGCCGGGGAGGTGCCCTGTACGCCCGGGGAGGGGCCGTGGTTTGCAAAGTGGCCAAGCGTAACCATGATCGTCGATTTGACATTCCTGTTACGGGCGAAAGCACACTTCGAAGCATGCAGGAGTCCAGATGTCATGTTCTGGCCATCGAGGCCGGCGCCACCATCGTAGTGAACAAATCGGAATTCTTAAAAAGCGCAAAGCAAAAAGGGATTACAGTGATCTCCTTGCACGAATCGGAACAGGGCTTTACGGACATGAAGAAGCTCCGTAAATTGAATCGGAGCGGCGCATGAGTTCCGAAAAATCCTCCATAGAAATGCAGGGCGAGCTATTCGCCGAAATGACCTCCGACGAAAGGAAGCCGGCAAAGAAAAAAGCGTCTCCAGGCAGAAGCGAAAAACGACTCAGAAAGTCGGCCAGCCCGGCCACCGGTGAGTCCATTGAATCCAGAGGAAAGCCGGCCAGATCGCCTGCAAGAAAGGGCCAATCCTCGGCCGCAGCGACATCGAATCAACATTCCGATCTATCTTCCGGCGTTCTTATTATGACCGGGGAGCATTCCGGCGATTTGCTGGGCGCCGACGTTGCCCGGGAACTCAAGAAGCAGGGTGTGAAGAAGTTATTCGGCACCGGCGGACCGGAGATGCGTTCTGCCGGCGTTGAGCTTCTGGAAGACATCGAAACCATGAACGTTGTGGGTTTCGTAGAGGCGCTCAAAGCCTACCGGCGTCTAAAGGCTCTGGCCGGGCGTATTGTAGAGTTTGCGCGAAAGAACGGAATCAGCCATGCCATCCTTGTGGATTATCCGGGATTTAATCTTCGACTTGCAGAAATGCTTAAGCGCGATTCCTTCTTTATTACCTATCTGGTGAGCCCTCAACTCTGGGCCTGGCATTACAGCCGCATAAAGACAATCCGAAAATACGTGGACCTTATGCTTCCACTTTTTCCCTTCGAAGAGGAGATGTATCGCAACGAAGGAATCACAGCCCATTGTGTAGGTCATCCCCTGGTGCATCGCATTGGTCAGCAGTTAAAAACCCAGGAGCCTATTGCTACTTTTGCCGGAAAAACCATCGGTTTGCTACCTGGAAGTCGTGGATCTGAAATTCGTCGCCTTTTGCCGCCGATGCTGGAAGCCGCCCAATTGCTCAAGGAGAAATACGGAAAGGTGCGATTCTTGCTGCCCGGAATCAACGAAGAGGCCCGAACTTACGTCGAAGAGCAGACGTCGGCCTATCCGGATCTGAAGATCGAGATCATGCCGGGACGATCCTTACGAGTTATGGAAGCCAGCGATCTTCTTATTCTATCCTCCGGTACAGCAACCATGGAAGCCGCCTACTTTCAAACTCCCATGGTTGTCCTCTATAAAGTAGGATGGATCAACCTGATGATCATTAGCCTGGTCATCCGTACTCGCGTAATTGGAATGGTGAATCTTCTGGCCCGGCGGCAGGTGGCGGTGGAGCTTCTGCAAACCGAGGTTCGGCCCGATACTATATTCAAGCATGCTTCGGATATCCTGGATAATCCTGCTTTACAGCAAGAAATCCGAAAAGAGCTGGAGTTTGTTAAAAGCAGCCTGGGCAAAGGCAGGCCGGCCCTGGAAGGGGCCCGGCTTTTTCTGCAATATGCCCGGCAGAGGAAGGGCGAACTGTGAGACATCTACTCAGTCTACTGGATTTGAAGGATGAGGATTTTACCAGAATCCTGCAGCGGGGCATTGAGCACGGAAAGAACCGCAAATTGGCGCCGAAAGCACTGGAGAACAAGACAGTCACTCTTCTTTTTGAAAAGACCAGTACACGTACCAGACTTTCTTTTAGCGTAGCGGTCATGGAAATGGGCGGTCATTTGATTGCCCTGGAGTCTCAAATGCTTCAGGTGGGTCGGGGCGAAAGCGTCGAAGACACCACCGAAGTGCTCGCACGATATGTGGACTGCGTTATGGTTCGAACCCACAGCCATAGAAAGCTGGAGGTCATGAGCGGTCTGGATCGTATTTCGGTCATCAACGGACTTTCGGATCGTCATCATCCCTGTCAGGGGTTGGCGGATTATATGACTTTGCTGGAAGCCGGCAAGGATTTGAAAAAGACGACCATAGCCTTTGTAGGCGAGCCCAATAATGTCTTTAACTCCCTGGCGCTGGGAGCGCTGCATAGCGGAAGCCGCATTCATCTGGCCGCTCCCGAAGGGTATCCCATTCGTCCGGGAATCCGCGATCATCTAAGGAAAAGGAACGTGCAGCTGGAAGTATTTCACGATCCAGCCGCCGCCGTAAAGGATGCGGATGTGATCTACACCGATACCTGGGTTTCCATGGGCCAGGAAGAAGAGGCGGAAGAACGAAAGGCAGTCTTTCAACCATATCGTCTGGACGACCAGCTACTTTCCCAGGCTCGCTCCGATGTTCTTGTAATGCATTGTTTGCCCGCCCATCGCGGCGAAGAGATTACCGATTCTGTTATGGATTTGCATGGCCCCACCATATTCAAGCAGGCAGAGAACCGGCTGCATATTCAAAAGGCCATTCTGGAATGGATCTTTGAATTGATCTAGGCACTGCCGTTGCGCCATCGTATCCAGCGCGCAGCCAATTCAGGGCCCGGGATTGGATTGCCCTGATTCTTCCGGCAATGCCAGAGTCGGCCGGGAATACCAGATTCGCCTGCACCCTCCCGACCCAGGGTGGCCTGCCCGCGCATCCCTGGACCAGCGTCCCGCCGAGGGCATTTTCTTCGCTTCTACGCGGCTACTGATTCTCCGACAGGTATCGCCCGGCCGCCAGTTTAAGTTCTGGCTCCACCATTTCTTCAAGCGCCCTTTTTGCCATTGCTTCGCATTCGTCGGAAGGTTGCCCGCATAGCTGTTGAAAAGATCTCGAATTTACGAAGCGCTCTTTTTTCCAGTAATCCAGGAGGAGATCATCGTAATAGCCATCTTTGTTCATGGCCGCCGCCGCGGAGAAAGCGAAATGGGCTGCCATCGGGTCCACGTCCTTCTCGGAACAGAAAAACAGGCAGCTTATGGGCGCTTTTAGAATGTCCCGGGCCTCCTCGTTGGCATAGGCGGCCACAGCAAGGAAGTAATAGGCCCGAACGCTCAGATCCAGATAGCGATCCTGTAGCATCCTTTCTGAGAGCTCCTCAATCTGCGCAAACAGCTCCGCTTGCGGATAGATGGCAGCAACGCGAAATAATTTGATCATATGATCCGTAGCATGTTTCTGGAAAAAAGGAGTGTCCTGAGCATCTTTCATTCGGGCAAGAGCGAGCAATGAGTCCAGGTCTCCGGTTGCTGCTTTCTTGCGAAGGCTTTCGCGTTGTAAGGGTTCCGGAGGGGCAACCAGGGCTTCTTCCTTCGCCCGTCGGATTACAATGAGCTCAAACAGATAACCCATATCCATTTTCTGGGAATAATGCACTTCAGCTGCCATCAGTTCTATGACCGAGGCTCCGCTTACAATGCAGCCGCTCATATATGGCAACATGGCCCAGTCGTCCGAATGCTGAAGCAGCAATTCCAGGGAGTCCTGGACTTTCTTATAGCGAACCAGACCCCAGAAAGCATAGACGCGCACTGTTGCAGAAGGATGCCACAGAAGCCTCCTTAATTCTGCTTCCGTGGCCAGCTCCGCCATATCGGCGAAGTCGATGTACTGTTGCGGAGTGCTTCCTCCTACGCCCACTGCAGATTCCATCACCATCCGTCCTTCGGCGATCTTGCTGGCATAGTCCAGCACGGCAGGGCGCACCGATTCCGGCTGGAAGGCTTCTGGCAGGGCATAGATGGGATCCGATGGACCCGACGTATTCTTAGCGAAGGAGACATGGGAACCCGGGCCCCGGGTTTCCGGCCAGGCGGTCTTGCAGGCAGTGCAAAGAAGGATCAAAACCAGAAAACGCTGCAGGAAGAGCCGGACGTTGATGTCCGTTGAGAAAACCATTACCGTTGGACGTTTCAGGAGGAGGGCGGGTTTTTGAGGATTTCTACTTCACGATTGATGTTTTGAAAACGAAGCATAAGAACAGCGCCCCCTGGAGAATGTAGCAACTCCAGCCATTTCTTCTCCTTTCCTTCCGGGGGCAGGATGCGAAACTCCACGACCTTGCCCGCCTCCCAGTTATCCGGCAGAGTACCTTCCGGCAACTCCAGCTCCAGCTGTTCGCTCAATGCAAAATCCATGGAATGTACCGGACCAGGTCGTAATGCGGCCGAGAGCAGTCGAAAGGAGTTGTTTTCTTCTCCCGGCCGCACTTCTCGACCGGCATCGTTTCGCAGAAGGACGCGGATGGACGGGGCTGCTGAAATGCCGGCCGGCGCAGGTTCTCCGGCCATGGCCGAAGTCTCGGACGAAGCAGGGTTTCCCTGCCTGTACTGAATCTCCGCATTGATTTTCAGATCGGTAGGAGAAGGAAAAAAGGAACTCAGACTGCCCGTCTTATACATGATTCCAAAAATCAGAAGTAGCAACGCTACATCTGCAAGTATCATCCAGAAGGTGCGATTGCGAAAGGGATTGAAAACTTTTTCCGGTTTTCCGGGATAGTCTTCCTTAACTTCCTGCGGACTTTTGTAGTAGAATTTCAATGGAGTCCTTCCTTTTGTACGGTCGGGCGATAACCTGTGGACGGCCCGGATTCCGTTCCATCGCCAGATTTCAGGGCTACCCGAATGAGCGAAGGAAAATCCGAGCTCAGGGGATGTACGGAGCCCTGGCTACAGCTATGGAGCAGTTCCATGGCAGCCTTTGCCGCGATCGCAACATCGGATGTACGCGACAGGGCCGTCATTAGAATCCCAACCAGACAATCGCCGCTTCCTGCCACCGCCAGGCTGGCATTTGGCCAGGGAAATACCAGCGCCTTTTCGGAAAATGGATCCAGTAGCACGGAAGAGGGGCCTTTGTATAAGACGTAGGAACCAACCCGCGACTGCACGAATTCCAGAGCGCGCAAAAGCGCCGAAGCATCCTTGATGACCCGGCCGCCCATCGCTTTCCATTCGCCAGGATGGGGCGTAAGCACGGTTCGACTTCCCTGAAGGGAGGGGAAGTCCAGGCTGGCTACTGTGGCGGCCGCATCCAGAACCAGAAAAGGAGTGGAAACATTGTCTGATCGGTGCGGTTTTTTCCCGTGAATCTCATCGGGAACCTGCGCAGGCATCGAACCTGGTTGCTCAGCATGTGTTGAACGGTCGCCTATTTCGGGCAGTATCGAGGCCAGGTTCGAAAGATAAGATCTGGCCTCTTCGCCGGACGTGCCCGGTCCCACGGCGATAACAGAAGTGCGATCATCGATCTCGGGGCTTTTGGCCCACAGGATAGAAGGCTCTTCGAGCAGGCGCGGCGAAGAACTCAGAGCCCGGAGAATTCCTCCTCCAGAAGCGAAAAAGGTGCGAGACGAAAGCAACAGAGCCCCTTCCATGCCCGGGCTTCCGCCCAGTATCCAGGCCGATCCATTCGCGTACTTATGGGAATCCTGAGATTTTTCAAACAGCCTCAGCCTCCGGCTATCTCGGCGGATCCAGGAGGAATGGTATCCTTTAGTGGGTACGAAACCAATGGGATGCGAAAAGACAGTGGACTTCAAAAGCTCAGGCGAAAGAGCGCAGGCAAGTCTATGGGGCCCATAGGTATGGATTTCATCTGGAACAAATAGGGAGGTTTCGTCGTACGGATGATCTTCCAGCAATCCTGCAGGCACATCCAGGCTAAGTACAAATGCGCCCCTCTGCTGAAGGCGCGCAATGCGCTGACACAGCATGCGAAGCATCCCTTCCAGGATTCGATCCTGACCGCTACCCAGCAAAGCCTCCACAACCATGTCTGGATTTTCCATGTGCGGCGAATCCAGGAACGATTCGGCATTCTGCCTTGGAATACTCCCTTTCTCAATCAGGGATTCATAGAACTGAGCCGCCTGGGAACGCGCCGGCGCTGTCTGGACCACCAGCAGCTTATGGGCTGGAAGGCCTGCCGAAAGTAGATGCCAGGCCAGGGCCAGACCGTCGCCGCCATTATTGCCCGGCCCGCAGAGTAATAGCGTGTTCGCTTCCTGGATTTGTAGGTATTGCTGGAGTCTGTAAAGAGAGGAAAGGGCCGCCTGGCCCATGAGCTGGGTGGGGGTCCATCCAAGCTCCATGGTTTTCTTGTCCAGTTGTCTGGATTCTTCGTAGGTTAGTAGAGCGTCATCGCCATTCATTTAGCTGATAGTTGCCTTCCAGGATGCGAACGCTAAAGATCCGATTATCCAGGTTCCGGTAGGTTTCTCTCCAGGATTCTCGAATCCCTGGAAAACGGAGCAACTGGTTGTTCAGATACTCCCCGTTGGAACTAAAGATCTTAAAGAGTATTCCCCCGCTGTCATCCAGCGTTTCCAGTATAAAGCCCCCATCGGTAGCCGACCAGCTCAGAGCATCCTGCGGTTCATCGGTGGAATAGACCTCGGTGGCCGAACCGTTCAGAGGTTGTTCGTAGATCTTTCTTTCTTCCGGGGCGAAGGTGGATGGATTTCGCAAAACGGCGCTGATCAGAAATCGCTCTCCCCCTGGATAGGGAATCATCCTTTCAATTTCCAGCCGATGCTTCTTGAACTGTTCCGGTATCTGGATGCCTTCCGGAGCCACGGTTCGAACCAGGATACCTTCTCTGTACACCGTCACCACCGGGCCTTCGGAATTCATATGAAGTACATAAAGGGTATCGTCTTCGCCCATGGCCAGACGCCGAATGCGCTGGAAGCGAGCGGGGCCATCCTCGGCTTTAAGGGTAGTTACCGTTCGTTCATCCAGATCCACTCTCACCACCCGGGCTGGAGCGGATGTGGAGAATTCCGGCCGCAGGATTCCTGGCAGTCGGTTTTCGGGAGGCAGGTCCGGATTGTTGTCCGGCGGTGAATAGGTCTTCTTTTCTTCCTCGCTGATTTGATGCACTTCTATGTAGAGCGCATCATCGCTGGCGGCCAGACTGCCGGGTATTCCATCCGGAATGGCCGTCGTCTCAATCTCGGTGGTCAGCGGTTTACCGGATGCGTTTAGAATCCAGGTTGGCTTCGCCTGACTGCCCGGAAAGAAGCGAACCACTCGATAAGAAACGTCGCTGAGAAAAATGCCGTCGTCATTGAGCGCCGGCATATACGGAAAATTGCCGTAGATTCGCTCGTTTCGAATTACAGGCAGGCCGTCCGGGAATTCGCCGTCCGTTATATCCATTTGTAGCGGAATGGAATACAGAGGCGTAGGCGCCAGCTCATCGATACGGAATCGAGCGCAGCTAAAGAGCGTGGGCATTAGGCCCAGAAAGAGGATTAAAATGGATCGATATATTGCGCGGGAATAGTGCATTCCTATTTGATTCGGGGTTTTCAAATTCTGCCTCTCCACCGGGAACCATCTGGATTGAATTAGATTGACAGTAAAGCGACAAAACGATTCTTTGTAGGGGAAGTGGGTTTCACCCGCTTTTTTTTTGCCGGATGGCCGCAAAATGGAAGTTCTGGATGAAATTGCGGCGGAGGCGCTTCTGCCGGGGACGCAGATCTATTCTCTGCGGCTCCTTAATGCAGGGGGTGGCTACCATATTGAAGTCCAGCTGGATGATCTGAACCACCCCACCGGTTCCGTGAATCTGGAACAGTGCGAAGCGTTTAGCCGAGCGCTTGTGGAAAGGCTGGATGCTGCCCTGGATTCCGGGCAAACGGAACTGCCTGCAGACTTGAATGCCGAAAACTATTCCCTGGAGGTTTCTTCGGCCGGGGCGGAGCGTCAGCTACGGCTACCGGGCGATCTGGAGCGGTTCAAGGTTCAGCCTTTGAAGCTTCAGTTTGAGCTGGACGGAACGGTTCATACCGAGATCGTTCAGTACCAGGGGAAGGAAGACCGGGAGGGCCCGGAGATATTATTTTTTCGATCCTATAAAACAGGAGGGTCCAGAAAGAAAGGAAAGAGCAAGAAGGAAGAAAAGACCTTCCAGCTTTCTATAGAACAGATTCGCAAAGCGTTTTTGTATCTGGACGTATGAAGATGGCAAAAGCAAAGAAAAAGCAACAATCCGGCCCCGATATCCGGGCCTTTTTCGATTCCATGGACGCTCTGGCCGCAGAAAAGGGCCTGGGCAAAGATGAAATCATGGAGATCTTTCGCGGCAGTCTTATCACTTCCTATCAGAGAAAGCATGGGCCCGACGCACGCATCGAAGTGCAGCTGGATGCGGAGACTCCTTCCATAGGAGTTCAGGTGCACAAGCAGATCGTGGATTCTGTGGAAGACCCTTCCCTGGAGATCACCGTTGAAGAGGCAAAGAAGTATCGAGAGGATGCAAAAGCCGGCGAAGAATTGATCATTGAAGAAGAGCCTTTCGCTTTCTCGCGGATTGGAGCTACCAATGTCCGCCACATCTTTTTCCAGCGTCTCAAGGAACAGGAAAGAGAAATTGTCTACAATGAATTCAAACACAAGGAAGGCGAGCTAATCAACGGTCAGTTTCTTCGCTGGAGAGACCGGGAAGTTGTATATGTGGATCTGGGCCGTGCTGAAGGAGTGCTTCCTCGAAGAGAGCAAATTCCCAGGGAAAGGTTTCATCCCGGCGATCGCATCAAGGCTGTTATAAAGTCCGTGGAGCTCCGACGAGAAAAGTCCAGGGATCCAGGTCCGTACATCCTTCTTTCCAGGGCGGCTCCGGACTTTGTTCGCCGACTGTTCGAGCAGGAAATTCCAGAGATCTACGATGGCGTTGTGGAGATCATGGATATTGTACGGGATGCTGGCTTCCGCAGCAAATTGCTGGTGCGTTCCAATCGTTCTGATGTAGATCCTGTAGGCGCCTGCGTGGGCATTAAAGGGGTTCGGATTCAGTCCATTGTGCGAGAACTGGGAAATGAAAGAATCGATATTGTGAATTACTCCCCGGAAGCCGCAGAGCTTATAGCAAATGCTATTTCTCCGGCCCGGGTAGCGGAAGTTCGCGCCGATTCCGGTACCAAAGAGGCGCTTGTGCTTGTACCGGACGACCAGCTTCGTCTGGCCCAGGGGCCGGACAATAAGAATGTAAAGCTGGCAGCGAGATTAACCGGCTTCCGGCTCATCGTAAAGTCTTTGACGCAATTCGGGGAAGAAATGTCATCTCCGGAAGCGAGGGCTCAGCTGGAGCAACTGTTCAGTCCCAAAGAGGAAGAAGGCAGCGAAGCCGATTCGGATTACACTCCGCTCAACGAACTTCCTGGCCTTTCCAGCCGGATTATCGATTTGCTGGAGCAAAGCGGCGTGAAGAGTGTGGAAGATCTGGTTGAGTTGGAGCCGGAAGAGCTGGAAGCTCTACCGGGAATTGGAAAGACAACAGCTGCTCAGATTCTGAAGATACTGGAGGATGTGGTCTCCTTCGAAGAGGTTTGATTGAGTGCACCGGCCACGATGGCAGGATAATATATGGCGGAACAGAACGAAAATCAGGGCAGCATCAAGAAGCAGCTAACCGGGTCCGGCGGGGCCAAGGGGAAGAAGAAGCTGGTCATCAAGAAAAAGGTGGACCAGAAGAAGGATATCTCCGAGCACTTCGACTCGCCCAAGAAGTCAGCCAGGCCGGCAGCGTCCAAGACTGCGCCGGCTCCGGAAAAACCTGCAGCCGGCCAGAGTGGGCCACCTCCTCAAAGACAGGAGTCCCAGCGACCGCCTCAGTCCCAGCCTCGACCCCAGGGTAGGCAGGGCGAACAACGCCGAGGCCCCGGTGGTCCTCCGGGCGGAGGTCAGGGCGGACCCAGGCCGCAGCGACCGGGTGGAGATCGTCGACCGCCGCAGGGCGGTCAGAAAGGGCAGGGCACCGGCGTTAGCCGGGTGAGCTTCGCAGGAGCGGGCACCCCCTTTGATGCATTACTGGAAAGTACCAGAAAAGCTGCCAGCGCCAACCAGGCGCAGGGAAGAGGCGGCAAAGGGCCGGGAGCGCGCGGTCCAGGGAAGCCCGGAGAACCGGATCGTCCGGATGCTGGTGGAGGACGTCGTGGCGGCGGAGGACGCCGGGGCGGACACGATAACGAAAACATCAATAAGTTTCAGCGCGCCGTAAAGCGCAAGCCTCAGCCTAGCGGGACTACAGTACCTACCTCCATCGATATTATGGAAAGCGTTCAGGTGGGCGAACTGGCCAAGAAGCTGAACCTCAAACCAGGGGATGTAATCGGTCGCTTGATGAAGATGGGCGAAATGGTTACCATCAACAAAATCATCGATTCAGAAACGGCCGCTCTGGTAGCCCAGGAATTCGGATGTAAAGTGAACGTAGTTTCTCTCTACGATGAAACTGTTATCCAGGAAGAAGAGGACAAAGAAGAGGATCGCTCCATTCGTCCGCCGGTAGTTACTATCATGGGTCACGTCGACCACGGTAAGACCAAATTGCTGGATACCATCCGAAAGTCCAACGTCATTGATACAGAAGCAGGGGCAATTACACAGCACATTGGCGCTTATCAGGTAGAGACTCCTAACGGAAAGATTACCTTCCTGGATACTCCAGGTCACGAAGCCTTTACGGCCATGCGATCCAGAGGGGCTGCGGTAACTGACATTGTTATTCTGGTTGTGGCTGCCGACGACGGGGTAAAAGAGCAGACCAAAGAAGCCATTACCCATGCCAAAGAAGCGGAAGTTCCGATCATTGTAGCCGTAAACAAAATCGATCTTCCGGGCGCAAACCTGGAAAAGGTACTGCAGGAACTGGCCACGGCCGGGCTGCAGTCAGAATCCTGGGGTGGCGACATCGTAGTTTGCGAAATCTCGGCCAAGAACAACATCGGTATTGAACATCTCCTGGAGATGGTCCTCCTACAGGCCGAAATCCTGAACCTCAATGCGAATCCAAAAGTCCGGCCGGTGGGTCACGTGATCGAAGCCAGGGTGGATGCTGGAAAAGGTCCTGTGGCCACGCTGCTCATCGAAAAGGGAACCCTTCGCGAAGGCGACCCCTTTGTTGTGGGGGTCTACTCCGGAAAGATTCGAGCCATGTTCGACGATCTGGGACGACGAAGAACCGAAGCTCCTCCGGCCACTCCGGTGGAAATCATCGGTCTGGACGGCGTTCCCCAGGCGGGGGATCCGTTCCAGGTCGTGGAGTCCGAAAAATATGCCCGGGAAATGGCCTCCACAAGGCAGCATTACGAACAGATCAGCCGTGCAGCCGAACGTGCACAGCCCAGTATGGATGCTCTGGCCGAATGGATGCAGGAGCACAAAGAGCTCAAGATCATTGTCAAGGCAGACGTTCAGGGTTCTGTCGAAGCGATTCGCGACGGCCTGATGAAGCTGGCCCACGACGATGTAAAAATCCGCGTCATTATGGGCTCCACCGGCGCTATCAGCGAGTCCGATGTAAGCCTTGCCTCGGCTTCCAATGCCATGGTGCTGGGCTTTCATGTCCGGGCCACACCGCAGGCCACGGAACTGGCCGAAAGAGATGGCGTGGATATTCGCTACTACAGCATTATCTACAACCTCATCGAGGACATGGCCAAAGCCATGGAGGGTCTGCTGGAGCCGGACTACGTCGAAGAAGTGAAGGGCCGGGCAGAAGTTCGCAAGGTGTTCCGCATTTCCAGAGTTGGAAACGTTGCCGGTTGTATGGTGATTTCTGGAAAGATTCATCGAAACAACAAGATTCGCATTCTGCGAGACAACGTTGTTCTTTACGAAGACGGCGAGCTGGACAGCCTCAAGCGTCATAAAGATGACTCCGCAGAGGTGGCAGAGGGCTTCGAATGCGGTATCTCTCTGAAAGGCTACAATGACCTCAAAGAAGGGGACATCATTGAAGGTTATGTGATCAATGAGGTGGCCAGAACTCTTTAAGGTTTCCTTGGAGACGGGCTTAATCTATGAATCCGGTTCGCCAGAAGCGCCTGGAATCCACCATGGTTCGGGAACTCTCGGAGCTTATCATCAAGCGCCGGATCAAAGATGAGCGCATTGGATTTGTCTCGGTAACTCGAATCAGTCTGGCGCCGGATCTTTCGGAAGCCACAGTCTTCGTTTCTCTTTTTGGTCCCGAACAGGAGCACAAAGAAACCTGGCGGGGATTGCTGGCTGCGGTTAAATTCTTTCAGAGCGAGCTCGGTCGCTCGCTCAGGCTCCGACAAACCCCGCGGATTCATTTCGAACTGGACACCAGTATTCGAGAAGGCGATGCCATCCTGGACAAAATCGAAAAGGGTCAATAGCATAGAAGAAGCCCGGCCCGCCGTAACAGATGGAATTCTGCTGGTGGATAAGCCTGCCGGACCTGGCTCAGCGGAGATGGTCAGTCGAGCGCGAAGGGCTACGGGCATTCGTCGGATTGGCCATACAGGTACGCTGGATCGATTCGCCAGCGGTCTTCTGGTTCTGGTAGTGGGCCGTGCCACCGTGCTGGCCGACACAATTCTTCGATACGACAAAGTCTACGATGCGGTCTTTCGAGCCGGGCGATTTACAGACACTCATGATCCTCATGGAGAAGCGCTGGAAGAAAGGTCCGCCCAGGACTGTCTCGAATTTTTGCAGCGCCAGGAAGCCAGAATGCGCGATTGGGTGGAAGGCTATGCCGGGCCCCATTCGCAGATTCCCCCGGATTATTCCGCGCTGAAAAAGGATGGCAAAAGGGTTTCGGATCGGGTGCGGCGAGGAGAGGTAGTGGAGCTTGCCCCGCGCCCGGTAAGGATCTATGAATCCGAAGTGCGCTCCATTGAGACCGACGAAGAAGGCTTTCGCATACAGTGTCGTTTTCGAGTGAGCTCCGGAACCTACATTCGCTCCATTGTTCGGGACTTCTCCCGGGACCTGGGATTCCCATTCTTTCTGGAAGGACTGCGAAGAACAGCGGTGGGCCCATTCTCTCTGGAGGAAGCCTGGCAACCGGAATTCGAAGCCGGACAACCCCTGGAGATACCGCGAATTGTGCCGCTGGATCAAGCCTTTCCGGAATGGCACCAGGTCCGTGTGGATGTGAATCGTGCAGCCCAGCTTGAACAGGGACGCAAAATTCCTGTGCCTCTTCCTGCAGAGGACGGTGAGAATTTCCTTATCCTGCGTCCTGACGGTCGCACCCTGGCCATTGCTCGGAGGGATGGGGCGGCCTACAGTCTCCGAAAGGTCTTTGTAGATTCTTGACCCGGGGCCTCATCCCGGCAAGGAATCGGAATAAGGGTGTCCGGTCATCTGGCGAAGTGTGGGGCTCTTTTTGTCCTTGCCGCGGGAAATTTGCTTTTCCGCACAGCACTTCAGCGAATTATGGAAGATTAAGCTAAAAAAGGTAAAAAAGAAGAGAGATGATCACAGCCGAACGCAAAAGAGAAATCCTGAAGCAGTATGGGAAGGGAGAAAAGGATACCGGATCCTCGGAAATCCAAATCGCCCTGCTCACCGAACGCATTCGGGAACTTACCGAGCACTTCAAAACCCACAAGACCGACCATCATTCCCGTCGCGGTCTGCTGAAGCTGGTGGGCCGCCGTCGCAAATTGTTGGACTACCTGAAACGGAAAAACGTGGAAGGCTACAAGAAGCTAATTGGCGAGCTCGGCATCCGAAAGTAATGTTTTCCTCTCTCGGTTCGGAAGGAATTAATGGACTATCACAAGTCAGAAACAGACTGGAATGGAACCGGTCTGTCCATAGAAACTGGTAACTGGGCCAAGCAGGCTCATGGGTCCGTAGTCTATCGCTACGGAAATCTTGTAATGCTCGCCACGGTCTGCGCGGAAAAAGAAGCGCGCGAAGGGCAGGAATTCTTCCCCCTGACTGTGGATTATCGAGAAAAGATCTACTCTGTGGGACGAGTTCCCGGCGGCTACTTCAAGAGAGAAGCCCGTCCTCTGGAGCACGAAACCCTTACATCCCGTCTCATTGACCGCCCCATTCGACCGCTTTTTCCGGAAGGATACTTCTGCGAAGTGCAGTTGCTGGTTACGGTACTTTCTGCGGATCCAGAGGTCTCCATAGAAGGGCATGCTATCGCCGCTGCCTCGGCAGCCCTGGGCGTTTCCGACATCCCTTTTCATGGGCCTGTGGCCGGCGTACTGGTTGGCCGGAAAGATGGCAAATTGATTGCTGATCCTTCCAAAACAGAAATCCAGGAAGGCGATCTGGAACTTCTGGTGGCAGGATCCAAAGATGCAGTAATGATGATCGAGGGTGGGGCCCAGGAGATCTCTTCGGAAGAGATGATCGAAGCTCTGGACTTTGCGCATAAAAAGATCAAAGAAAAGATCGAAATTCAAGAAGATCTCATCAAGAAAGTCTCTCCTGAGAAGCGTGAAGTGGCTCTTCGCAAGCCGGATGAGACCATCCGGGAACAAGTTAAAGCAAAATTCTTTGCCAAGCTCGAAGAGGCCAACTCGGCAAAAGGTAAAGAAGGCCGTGCCGAAGCTGTTAAATCGGTGTACAACGAAGCGCTGGAATACGTTCAGACTGAACTGGTAGCCGATCGAGATGAGAAAGAGCAGGAAACGGTTCTTCGCGACATCAAAGGCTATATGCATGAACTGGAATACCTGGTAGTGCGAAAGTCCTGTTTTGAACAAGGTATTCGCGCCGACGGCAGAAAGCTGGACGAGATCCGGGACATTTCTATTGAACTGGACGTACTTCCGGGAGTCCACGGCTCCGCGGTGTTTACTCGCGGCCAGACCCAGTCGCTGGGAGTAGTGACTCTGGGAACAGGCGACGATTATCAAAAAATCGAAACCCTTTCCGGAGAGCGTCAGAAGCATTTCATGCTACACTACAACTTTCCGCCGTATTCTACCGGCGAAGTAAAGCGCATGATGGGCCCCGGTCGACGAGAAGTAGGACACGGGAACCTGGCAGAACGAGCGCTGAAGCGTATGGTGCCCGAAAAAGGGGCATTCCCCTACGTAATTAGAATCGTTTCTGAAATCCTGGAATCCAACGGATCCTCATCCATGGCTTCCGTTTGTTCCGGCTCTCTTGCAATGATGGCTGCCGGCGTTCCGGTGCCACGAAGCGTGTCCGGTATTGCCATGGGCCTCATCATGGGCGACAACAACGATTACTGCATCCTTTCGGACATCGCAGGAATCGAAGACCACTTTGGCGATATGGACTTCAAAGTGGCCGGTACCAAAAAAGGGATTACCGCTTTCCAGCTGGACATTAAAGTAAAGGGACTGAGCGTAGAGATACTTCGCGCAGCTCTGGCCCAGGCGGAAAAAGGAAGACTGCATATCCTGGACAAGATGGATGCAGCCATTGCAGAAGCCCGTCCTGATGTTTCTCCCAACGCTCCGAGAATCACTACCATTCAGATCGATCAAGATCGAATTGGAGAGCTTATTGGTCCGGGGGGAAAGGTTATTCGAAGCATTATCGAAAAGAGCGGCGCCGACCTGAATGTAGAGGACGATGGAACGGTTACCATTGCCGCTACCAGTTCCGAGGCGGCTGCCCTGGCTCAGAAACTGATCGAAGACATCTTCCGCGAGGTAGAGGTGGGCGAATCGTACGATGGAACTGTGAAGCGAATCGTGGATTTTGGCGCCTTTATCGAACTGTTCCCTGGAAAAGAAGGCCTGCTGCACATCTCCAAGCTGGCGAAAGAACGAGTGAACTCTGTAAAAGATGTGGTGGATCTTGGAGATACCATCAAGGTTCGCGTTCTGGGTGTGGATCAGTTCGGACGAGTGGATCTGATTCGCGAAGAGTTGGCCGATGAATTTGCAGCATCCGGCGCTGGCTCCAACGGAGGCGGCGGTCACCGTGGCGGCGATCGCGGAGATCGTGGCGACCGTGGAGGTCGTTCCGGTGGAGGCGGCCCTCGAAGAGGGGGAGGCGGACGCCCGGGCGGTGGAGGAAGAGGCCCCAGAAGATAGGCCGCTAGCCATTCCGTTTGAGGCGGCTGTAGGTGGCTGTCTGTCGATGCATATGAGATGCACAGCAAGCAGCGCATTCGCAAACAGGAGAAGGCAGGGAGTTTCCCTGCCTTTTTTTGTCAATGGGACGTTACTGAAAACCAAACATGGTATTGTCATTTGCCAGGTTTTCGGATGGGATATCCTGGATTACATCCCAGTGCTCGGCGATGGTGCCATTCTCGAACCTTAGAAGATCATAGAATACGGCCGGTTTTCCCCGGTGGGTCCCTTCTGATATAGATAACACAAAATTGCCCTCGCCCAGTACTTTGTGCTGCTTCTTGAATTCAAATACCAGATCGCCGCTCTTCCGGGCGGCCAAAAAGCCCTGAATACCATCCCCTGCAACCGGATTGTGCTGATGGTAATCCTTTTGAAAGTTTTCCTGGAAGGCATTACCGGCTTCCTCCGGGTTGCCACTGATCAGTGAATCAAATAGGGACGCTACTTTTGCCTTGTATTCGTCTGTGGGATGACCTTCCAGAATCTCCGTCGGACCATCAGTGAGGCTTCGGCCGGCGGGATTCGGCGAGGTATTGATCATCATTGCATCCCAGTGCTCGGCGATGAGTCCATCCTTGTCGAAGCGAATCACATCGAAAGCGACCATGATCGGGGCGCCAAAGGGTTCAGCGTTTTTCCAGATATTGTGAAGGACTACATAATTTCCATCCTGAAACATTCGGACGGTCTCGGCCCTGGTGTTGTATTTCTTCAGAATGGGAAATAGATTCACAAATCCATCCCTTCCTGTGGGAACAAAGGGATTGTGTTGAATATAATCCGAGTGCACCAGTTTCTCCACTGTCTCCACATCCTGATTATTCACAGCCTTTATAAACTCCGCGGCCCTTGCTTTCAGGTCCGGTTCCTGCTGGCAGGCCGAAATCAGTAGAACCAGCGGCAGGGCCGTCCCCGCCAGTATTCTTTGCAGATTTTTGCTCATGTTGAACTCCTTTATTGTTGCGCCGCACTTCGGTGCGTGAATCGTAAGTAACAGATCGGTTACTAATTCTCCGGCAAGGTAATCGATCGGTTACTTTTGTCAAGCAGAGTTCGAAAAAGTCTATGGGAAGAGACAAGAAATACCACCGCGAGGAATTACTGGAGCGGGCACTCCAGTTGTTCTGGCAAAGAGGTTACAATGCCACAAGCACTGCGGAACTTGTGGAAGAACTGGGCGTAAACCGAAAGACCATGTACAGCGAATTCGGGTCCAAGGAGGCTCTCTTCACGGCCGTTCTGGACCACTATAACCAGGACATACTGGGGCAGATTCTTGAGCCCATCGAAGCTGAGGACGCATCCATCGACGGTATCAAGAAGTTGTTTCTCAATCTTGTAGAGATCATTGAAGAGAATCCGAATGGGCCAGGCTGCCTTATGTGTCATGCGGCCTCAGAAAGGGCTGCTGTGGATTGCGACCTTGCGCCCTACATAGATCGATATTTTGAGCGAATCGAGGAGGGGTTTCGGCATGCACTGCACAATGCGCAAGGGGATCGGCACCTGAATGGTTCTATGGATGTTTCCAGAACCGCCGCCTTCCTCACCACTTGTTTCATTGGCGCGGTCACCGGAATCCGGGCCGGGGCCCCATCGGGCCAAATAAGGTCTACCTATGAGACAATACGCCTGCTTCTGGACAGCAATACCGGCAAGCTTCATCTGTGAAATCGTCGCTTGCCTAATCACCTCGCGTGGCACCTGTAATAATTGTGCTTTGAATCCGATGCGTTCTCAGCCAGCGCTGCTTCAGCTGAGGCCGGATCAAGGACAGTCAGCGCAACTCAAGGACAGGAGCGCTCCTGTAGCTGATGGACAGCTCAAGGTCAGCCAGCACGGGTTCTGATCAAGGACAGCCAGCCCAGCCAAAGCCATCTAAGCACAGCCAGCGCCACTCAAGAGCAGGCAGCGTGGCTTCACTTCAGGGACAGCTAAGCGTGGAAGGCGAAGACTGGGCGGTTACCGGCGGCGAACAGGACGTACAATTCTCGCTGGTCCAGGAGCCGCTACCGGCAAGCATTAGATTGATCCAATCGGAAAGAACCACTGAATCCGATCCTGTTGTTTCAAAGAACCGCGATCCCGTTGTGAGCACATGCAGATCCCCGGGCGCAGTGAACGATCGATAGTTGGCGGCCCCGGCGGCGGTACTTCGATAGGACTCCATGGTACTTTTCCAGTCACAACTGTTGGAGTCCGCCACATCGTATCCGTTGGAGCTACCCCACATGCTGCTACTGGCAACGTAGGACTTGTTGGAGTCAATAAGCAGACCCACGTTATAGAAGTACCGCTGCGCCCCATCGTAGGCCGTGGTTAACTGTGCTACCGGCGTCGTAGAGTAATGATCGGCCACGGCACGAATAAAGGCGCCAGCCGTAATACTGGAAAGACCGGACGAAGAAATACCGGTAATCCAATCAGGAGCATTGGGTCCGGCGCCCCAGTTGGCAATGGATTGGCTCTGGGAATTTGAACTTTGAACGCCGGCCGCCGCATCCACAATCAAGTAGGTATTATTG
>JAGRNE010000130.1 GCA_020440915.1 Leptospiraceae bacterium
GGCTGGTTTCCAGAGACTTTTTTCGGGATTTTCCGGGCTTTCGGCCTGGATGCTCGGTGGAGGACGGTTCGTCCTGTTCGCTAGAAGGATTTTCTTGCCCGGGAGCCACATGAAGCAAATCCAGGAATAGCCTGTCTGAGATCATCCGATTGCCTTGCGCCAGATGCACGGCCATAACCCCGGAAAAAATATTCTTCCTCCAACACGGCCCTGGACAAAAAAGAGTTGCGCTGACAGTGATTTAGAATTATTCTAAATCCAGAATCAATTTCTACAAGAAAATGAGATTCGCTGTCGTCAGTTGGACAAGGAGGACTGAGATGAGCTTAGCTGCAATGAATACCGGGATTCCCGAATCGGACCGCGCCAGAATCGTAGAAGGACTCAAACGGGTACTGGCGGACACCTACACTCTGTACTTGAAGACGCATAATTATCACTGGAACGTTACGGGACCCATGTTCGATACGCTCCACCGAATGTTTATGGATCAATATAATGAACTCTGGACTGCTGTAGACGAAATCGCAGAAAGGATTCGTGCCCTGGGCCACTACGCTCCGGGGAGCTACAAAGATTTCGCGGCCCTGACAAGCATCAAAGAGGATTCGGACGTTCCGGCAGCGAAGGATATGCTGGCCAACCTTGTGGAAGCTCAGGAAGCCACAATCCGCACACTCAGAGATACCTTTCCGGCCGCAGAAGAAGGGAACGATGAGGCAACTGTGGATCTACTGACCCAAAGATTGCATATTCATGAAAAAACGGCCTGGATGCTTCGTAGCCTCCTTGCCTGAGAAAAAGAGCACTACTCGCAGTAGGCCATTGCTCCATCCGGCGCAGGGCCACAAGCAAACCAGAAAGAGCGAGAGATCTGAAAGGAAGATGGGAGGGTGGCAACACCCTCTTTTTTTTTCGAGGCCATCGACCACCGGTAGGCCGTAACCGATGTGGCATTCAGATCAGAGCCACCGGCTCCGGCCGCGAAATGCCGTCCATAGCGTCCGCCTCTTCCAGGGCTTCCATCAGAATGCTTTTCCAGGGACCGGAGGCCTTTAGTTTGCTGAAATTTCCAAAGTAGCCCCCCAGGGTCCTGTGCACGAATAGGATCTCCCTCGGAAACTTTATGCCCAGCGAATCGAACCATTGCTGACGCCCTAATTCGAAGATAGCATCGTAGAGCTCGCGATCCTCGCCAAAACGAAAGCCATCCTGTCCAAATATCTTTCGCACAAGCTCCGCATGGGGTCGAAGTAAATCCACGTCAATAGGCTTCCCTCCGGCACGGTGGATGCCAATGTTCACCAGGATTTCAGGAATGGCTTCGTCCTGTTCGGAAAGGACAGCACGAATTACATTGCCGTAGCCTCGAGATATACTCATGGGCACAAGCTTCATGCATCCGAAGTCGAAAAGCGTAAGAGTGCCATCCAATCCGAAAGCGAAATTCCCGGCATTGGGATCGGCATGCAAAAACCTGTGCGAGAACAATCCCTGCGCAAAGGTTCTTCCCAGGGCCTGGGCCCATTGATCGCGCAACGTCTGATCAATGTTCGGCGAAAGAGCATCTTCAAAGGACAGGCCTGTGGCGAATTCCATTGCCAGCACTCGCCTGGATGACAACTCGGGCACGGCAGCCGGAACCTTACGTGCGGAATCGTCGGCCAGAATGGATTGCATCTTCTGCAAGTTGGCCAGTTCCCGCTCGTAATCCAGTTCCTGGACCATGACCTCTTCCAGTTCGTCAAAGATGGGCGTAGCTGAGCCGCCTGTCATGAAGTTCACCATTGGGCCGGCCATCCAGCGAAGCTGTTTTATGTCCTGCCGGACAGCTCGATCCACTCCAGGATACTGCACTTTAAACACTATGCTTCGACCATCCTTGAGCTCCGCTCGATGAACCTGGCCGATACTTGCAGATGCAAAAGGCTCTTCCTCTACGCGAACCACCTTCTGATCGAGCGTTTCGCCCAATTCCTCTTCCAGCACTTTGCGCACCGTTGTAAAGGGGATGGGAGGCGCGGCTTTCTGAAGTTGCGAAAGGATTCGGGACGCTTCCGGAGGGAGAATATGCTCGTGCAAACTTAGCATCTGGCCAAGCTTCATGGCCGCTCCTTTGAGCTGGCCCAGCTTCTCCACCAGGCGCTCCGCTTCCCGAAGCCACATCTGCTCCAGGAATCCGGCCCTTCGCTCCTCGTTCTGGAAAGGCTTACGCACGAAGGCGCCCAGCAACGAAGCGCCAAGACCGCCCACAAGACTACCCAGGGTTGTGCTTCTTCCCAGGCCGGACCGAGGGCCATCGCCGGGATTTACAGGCCGGTGCGAGTTTTCCGTAGAATTCGCGGCTTTGTCCGGACCCGGCCGGGTTGCATCAGATGCGGATTTCTCATCGGTGCTCATCTGATTACAGTAAGCTATCTAGCGTTCCATTCGGTCGTCCAAAAATCGGAGCGAATGAACCGGAAGCCAAAAAATCTCCGGAAAAGAAGTCCCGGTCTGAAATTTAGCAAACATTTCTGTCCATGGATGCATCCAACTAAAAACTATGCACCGCGATACATACGAGCTCAAGCCTGGCCCGGGGGAAACGGCCACAAGGATCAGCGTACGAGCACTGAACCTGAACTCTGTGGTGCGAAACATTCTACAGAGCATTCCTGAATCCAGAGTAGCCGATATACTTGTGGCATGTTACCTGTGCGAACCGGTGTCCCCGGCCCGTCCTACAAATCGCATCAAAGACGACATCCTTACTCTGGAAGGCGATCTGGCTGTCCTGGAATTGCGTGGATGGGGTGGCGATACAGAAGATCTTGCAAAGCCCCTCTTTGAGCAACTTGCTCGGGCTTCTTCCGATTTCTATCAAAGCATGGAAGGCCAGCAAAGACTAAATCGAATACTGAACCTGGCACTGATCTCTCTGGGCTGGCCCAGAGCCCAATAGTCCACTGGATTCGCTTGTGAGAATCTGCAGCCAGGGTCTCATATAGCGTTTAGAATTATCCAGCGCAGAGGCCGGCCATCCAGGCCCGGGCAATCTTCCTCGCAATCAGGATGCCAAACAGCAAGGAATATACGGAAATTACAGTTCGGCCGGAAAATCCTCATGACGATAGCCCAGAAGATAAAGGATGGCATCCAGCCCCAGGTTGGAGATTGACTGATCCGCTTCCTTTCGCACAACGGGCTTGGCGCGAAACGCAATACCCAGACCCGCCATGCCCAGCATAGGCAGATCGTTGGCCCCATCGCCTACGGCAATGACCTGTTCTTTTCGAACGCCTTCCTTTTCTGCAATCTGCCCCAGTAGTGCGGCTTTCCGTTCGCCGTTTACAATGGGTTCTTGCACCTCGCCAGTAACCTGGCCATCCCGAATCAGCAGCTCGTTGGCAAACATGTAATCCATATCCAGGCGTTTACGCAATCGCTCGCCAAAAAAGGTGAATCCGCCAGAAAGGATAACGGTACGATACCCCATGGACTTCAGGACTTTGATGAGGTGGGGCGCGCCTTCCGTCACCGGAAGCCGTTCATATATACCTTCCAGAAATTCGGTGGATAGTCCCTTTAATAGACTCACCCGTCGACGAAAGCTTTCGTTGAAGTCGATTTCTCCGCGCATGGCGCTTTCCGTGATCTTAGAGACCTCTTCGCCTACGCCGGCTTCGCGGGCCAGCTCATCGATGACCTCGGCCTGAATAAGCGTAGAATCCATATCAAAAGCAATGAGTCTTCGGTTTCGGCGAAAGAGATCGTCCTTCTGAAAAGCCAGGTCAATCCCCAGCTCCGCCGAAGCGGAGAGAAGGGTTTCCTTTAGCAGCGAAAACTCCACATCCGATCCCGAGACCTGGAACTCCAGGCAGACCGGAGGCCGGCGCCTGGGACCCTCAATGGGTTTTTCCGGCTCCACATTCTGGTCCAGATCCGCCAGCTCCAGGCCAGGTATTCTACGCGAAAGCCGGCGAATAGAATTGATATTCAGCCCCTGCTCGGCAATAATTCGCGTCACTTTATGCACCTGGGAAGCGCGCAGATCGCGGGAAAGTAGAGTAACGATATATCGGGCAAGGCCGCCATGCCCCACCCATCGATCGTAGGATTCCTGGTCTACCGGAGTAAATCCAATGGGAATGCCAAAATCATGGGCCCGAAAAAGCAGATCTTTGAGCACCGGCGCTCCCTGTTGCTCCGGAGGGATTCGAATAAGTATGCCCAGAGAAAGGCTTTCGTGGATTACGGACTGGCCCATATCCAGGATCTGCACATTGTAATGCGCCAGGATTTCTGTAATGGATCGAGTAATGCCGGGACGGTCCACGCCGGAGATATTGATCAACAATAGCCCTGATCGAGTGGCTTCCTGTAATCTGGGTTGCAGAGGCTGGGCCCCGGGCATTTGGCTTTCAGACATTCCGCACAGCTCTTCAGATTCCGGAGTGCCGGCAAGCAGATTGCCAGGTCACGGCTGGATCAGGAAATACAAGCGCTGGCTACCTCCCGCAGTGCCGCCCGAGGTGAGACCGGACAGGATCCGACATCTGCCTGGCCCTTTCGGGCTGGAGCCCGGGAAGTAGGAGAACCGGCCGGGTTTTTGGGTTTACACGGAAGTCCTCTGTGACGCTCTGACCTCTGGCAGGCTCAGGCAAGCTTGAGCTGAAATACCGCGTCTCTACGGAGACCAATTTAGCGGCTGCCCCCGTTGCGCTTCCTTCTCTATTTTGGAAAGCCGGGCTTCATGCCATTGCATGCTGCGCGGTAAGGAAGGCGTTCGGGTATCGAGGAACATGGCTACAATTCGAAAACCCAAACATAAGATTTGCCGTACTGTCGGCTACTGTCTATACAATCATCCCAAATGCCCTTCCATCAAGCGTCCTTACGCTCCAGGGCATCGACCAGGCTCAAGACGCCGGAAACGCTCCCCCTACGGCGAGCAGCTTCTGGAAAAGCAAAAGCTTCGTCTTACTTACGGGATGATGGAAAAGCAATTCTTCAAGACCTTTGAAAGGTCCTCCAAACTTCAGGGAAACAAAGCGGATAATTTCCTTTTCATGCTGGAATCCCGCCTCATGACCCTGGTATATCGTCTGGGATTTGCGCGAAGCATATTCGATGCTCGCCAGCTCATCAACCATGGTCACGTAATGGTGGACGGACACAGTGTAGACATCCCCAGCTACCAGGTAAAGACTGGCGAGGTCATTGGACTGCATCCAGCGTCCAAAGAACTGGATCGGGTGAAATTCGCTCTGGAAGCGCGTCCGGCTGGCAACAATCCTACTTCCTACCTGGAACTGCAGGAGGACGGAATCTCCGGAAAATTCATGGGTATTGTAAACCCGGAAGATGTGCCTGTGACCAGAATCAACATCCAGAAAATCATCGAATTCTACTCCAAGTAATGGAGTCAAGAAACCGGACCTGCCCGCGGAGGCAGGACCGGACTCACGCAGAAGGCGGCCCTCGGGTCGCCTTTTTTATGCCAATGCACCGACAGGAGACAGGCGCCCTTTGCGATCGGCCTCTACCATGCGCATCGCCAGATGTCCGATTGCTGCAGGAAGCCATGCCCCGTGAACCAATGCAAGGATCCAGCACCGGATGAGCGGCGACCCATTGGACCAATCAGCGACCCGGAACGATCAATGAATCTTTGAATTCTCGCTAAACCACTTCCATATCAAAACAGCAATGATTCCAGGAATGGCAATCGCCCAGTAAGACAAAAATATAAGGAAGTGGAAAGGCAAAGCGAAGGGGCTCAATGAGTTTCGCCAGGCGAATTCCCAGACAGTGCATTCGTAAGCCGGTATATCCATGATACCGGGACAGATTCCGTTATAATCCTGCGCCACGATGTAGGCCACCGCACCAGCGCTAAAAAGGAAAGGCGGAATTATCAGCACTACAAGAGCCAGAAGAATTCGCCAGAACCAGGACCAAACCCTGGATTTGCCGCTGTTTGCAGTTCTATCTGATTTCATTGAGGAACCTGCTCTTCTTTTAGTGGCCTTGCTGGAGGCTACAAGCCTTTTAAGAGACGCTGCCCCGGGCCCTCCTACCGGAGATGCAAAGACAACACGGCAGGTCGGTAGCGCACATCGGCAAAGGGAAGTACGGATAAAAGAGAGTCGATGGAAACCCTCGAACCGATTGCCTTTCTCGGCCCGGCGGCTCAAATGGACCTATGGAACCCTCGGCTCAGCCCACATACGAAAATCTGAAAGCCTCGGACTTTGGTGATTTTACCTGGGGCGCCGCTACCGCAGCTTATCAGATCGAAGGCGCGCATGATGCGGATGGAAAAGGTCCGTCCATCTGGGATGACTTTTCGGTCAGGGGCAAAATCCGCAAAAAGCAAACGGGAAATGTTGCCTGTGATCATTATCACAGAATGAAAGAGGACGTCGCTCTCATGAAGCATCTGGGTCTCCAGGCCTATCGATTCTCTGTGAGCTGGCCCCGGGTCTTGCCAGACGGCACTGCGTCCGGAGGCATTAATCAAGCGGGACTGGACTTCTACAATCGCCTGGTGGATGAACTTCTGGCAAACGACATTCAGCCCTACGTCACTCTCTATCACTGGGATCTACCCCTGGAACTGGAACGAAAAGGCGGCTGGCTGAACCGAGACATCGCCGATGATTTTGCCGGCTATGCCCGAATCATGGTGGATGCGTTGGGCGACCGCGCAAAGCACTGGATCATTTTGAACGAGCCTTTCGTATTTCTTTTGCTGGGCTACGGCATTGGCTACTTCCCACCCCAGAAACGGGGGCCCGCCAAATTCGCCCGGGCCTCCCACTACACCATGCTGGCCCAGGGCAAAGCAGCCCGCGCCATGGCAGCAGCACGCTCGGACATAAAGATCGGAACCACCATATCTACATTGGCTGGCGAAGCAGCTTCCAATGCGCCCAGACATCAGAAGGCCCTTCGCAGGCACGATGCCTTCTTTAACCGGTTGTATGTGGATCCTGTCGTGGGCCGTGGTTATCCCTTTGAGGATCTTCCCTTTCTGCGAAAGATGGAGAAGGCCATCCTTCCCGACGACATGGATCTGATTCAATACCCCTTTGATTTTCTGGGCATCAATCACTATTCTCGCAAGACCGTTCGCTCTGCCTGGTGGATGCCCTATCTAAAATTCTGGGAACACAAACCTCTTCGAGATGTGGAAATCACAAGTATGGGCTGGGAAGTGAGTCCTCCTGGCATCTATCAGATTCTCAAGAAGTTTGGAGATTATCCTGAAATTCCGGCTCTTTACATTACAGAAAACGGCGCCGCCTACATCGATAGAGTGGAGGCGGACCGTAGCATCCATGATAGGGAGCGAAAGCGGTATATTCAGAGCTACCTGGAGCAGTGCTTGAAAGCGAAAACAGAAGGAGTGAATCTACGGGGCTATTTCGTCTGGAGCTTGCTGGACAATCTGGAATGGAAAGAAGGCTACGACAAAACTTTCGGGATTGTACACGTGGATTTTGAGACCCAGAAGCGAACCATTAAAGACAGCGGGCTCTGGTACCGGAGCTTCCTTCAGAGCTGACTCATAGTGACCGGACTCCCATCACTTGCTCTTCTTCGTCACTTTTGCATTTTTTGCAGACTTTTCTTTTTCTTTGCCGCTGCTTTCGCTTTCTGCTGGAGACCTGGTAAGCGCATCGATGAGTGTATCCAGCCCGGCCTTCATCTTTTCGAATAGATCGTTCTTCTCTTTGCTGGGCTTTCCATCGGTACCAGGCTCATCGCGGGGACCGGTAAGACGGGAATAGGCCTTCTCCATCTGGATAATCTTCCTTTCCAGATCGTCCACCCATTTGCTGTTTTCGGATTTCCGGGCAAAGTTGCCGAATTCGTAGTCCACAATGTCTTCCTTTACGTTGCCTTTGAACAGAAGATGCATCTCCACCTTGAAATACTTCTGTATCAGAGAAAACCGCCCTTCCTTTTCCAGCCGGCGAACGCTAACAAAGAGCTGCGCATTCTGTAGAACTCTCAGGGGACGAAAACGGGAAGCCCGTTGTACAAGATCATGATCCTCGGCAAGCTTCAGAGACTCGTCAAAGCCGCCTATCCGGCGGAACAGACGATTGGTAATGAAAATGCAGAAACCGGCGGCCCTTGGATTAATGTCCTGATTCATCTTTACCGAAAGATTTGCGAAACGAAACATGATGTCATCCAGCTTTAGATCGGAATCCGGATGAAATTCGCAGGTGGCCAGATCCAGAAAGCGATCGTCCATTTCGTCTGTAGCCTTCTGCAAAAAGTCCGGTGGCAGTTTTACATCGGCATCCAAAAAGAAAAGATACTCGCCGATAGCTGCTTCCGCCCCTCGATTGCGGCCCACTCCGGGCATACCTCCGGGCACGACCTTTGCTTTGTGCTTTTTTGCAATCTTGACTGTATTGTCCTTGGAGCCGGCATCCGCTACAATGACTTCGAAGTCTTGCAGGCTTTGTTTGCTCAAAGATTCCAGGAGGATAGGTAGATCCTCCTGCTCATTAAGGGTAGGAATGATTACACTAATACGCATCCAGGGATTGTGGCAGGGCTGTCACAACCTGGCAAACAAAAATCCTGGCCCTCCTGCGGATCCGAAGATCCAGGGCAGGAGGGATCAGGCCTGTTCGTTCAGCAGTAAACCGGAGAGTTCCTGCATATGAGAAGCGAACTCCAGCAATTTGGAAGAAGGGATCTCCTGGACCACCTCTCCTGTCAGATAATTGTACAGTTTTACCTGAATCATACCTGATTCATCGTGAACTGTGTACTGAAAACGGGTGTTGGACTTCTTATCGCTGGCAAACATGTCCAGTGCATCGATGGCTTTCTGTACATCTCGCCGATTTTCGGGGGTGTCCGGAACATCCCTATGTTCGCCGGTATTCAGCTTTCGGGCCAATTCAGCCCGAGAGGATTGCAGGGTTTGCTGCGCTCGGGCAGGATTGGCCAACTGTGTGGTTCCATTTACGTGAATTGCATCCATGGGCTTTACCTCTGTAATAGGATTCGGCAATTGGAGGAGGCTACTTAATGCCCGCACAAATATTTCACGCGGCAATATTGACAGATTTTCGGAGCAAAAATAGAAACGAGTGCATGCATTTGGAGGCCAGCAGGTGCAGTTGGACCGCAACTCATGTTGGTCGGCCGGCAGCACAGTCTTATGCCAGTCTTTGGCCGCATACGGCGGCTGGCTTACCGTAGCGGTATTTATGCCCAGAGCTCTTTTCGGATTGCCTCTGGCGAGTTAGGAGCATATACCAGAGAAACCCTGGGCATGGAATTTCCCAAATCTACATTCAGCGTATTGCGTTCGGATCTTTGCAGATCCGTATTCACCGCGGAGCCCTTTTGGGGCCGCTTTCGGTTTCCGGGCCCCGGCAAAGTCCTGGTTTGGATTTCTCTGACTCTTGCCTTGAGCGGATGCACCTTTCCTCGATCCCGGGAGGCCAATATTGGCTCCCACCGAGAGTTGATCCCGGGCATCCCGAATCTTCAGACTGGCCAGTCCTGGAAGGAGGCGGATAGTGCCATCCGGAGCATTTGTCCTGCATGCGAGGCTCCCCGCATCGGACCCTCCGTTGACCTGCCCCCTTTTTCCGTACAGTTTCAAATGTTAGTTTCAGCCACCTGATTCTCTGTTTCGAATAGCTCTCTGAATCTGCTGGGCGTCAAGTATTTCAGTGAACTATGCGGTCTTGTTGTATTGAACTCCTTGCGATACCGATCCAGTTCTCTTTGAAGCTCGAATCGATCGGCAAACCAGTTCCAGTTCAATAGTTCCTTTCGCAGCTTGCCATGAAAACTCTCGACGAAGCCATTCTGCATAGGCTTACCCGGCTGGATGAAAGCCATTTCGCAGTGATTGGCTTTTGCCCACTTACCAAACTCGGCCG
>JAGRNE010000131.1 GCA_020440915.1 Leptospiraceae bacterium
AGAGTAGGGGCATGCTCCTTGATTTTTACAGCCCATTCAAGTGTCCCGCCTGCCGACGGGAAACATCGAAGGCCGGACTTTGTCCGCACTGCCATCCGGTGGTAGAGCTCTCGGAAGAGGGGCGGTGCAAACGCTGCTTTCTTCGGCTTTCTCGTACAGACGGCTTTTGCCAATTCTGCAATTCCCGCAATGTCCTTTTTGACCGCCATGTATCTACTTTCGGACTGAATCGAGAAACCAAAAGGGTTTTGCAGGCCTGGAAATTTGACAATGATCGGAAAGCCTATGAGAGCTTTCTGCCCTTCATAAACCGCCGCCTCCAATATCTTCTGATGGAGGAGGACATAATGCACCGGTCCGGCCTGCTCACCTGCATCAGTAGCGGCTCCTCTGCGGCCAGCATTCGGAACTACCAGCCTGTGCAAGATCTGGCCAGGGGCCTGGAAGAGAAAAACCTGAAGGCCTGTTCAGTACTCCGGAAGTCGGTAGCCCGTAAACAGAGCGGTGAAAACCGAAAGAACAGATTTTTCCAGGTCAGAAACTCGATACAGTTGACAGAGGAGTATCGAGTAGCACACTATTATGTAATTCTGGAAGACCTCTTTACAACAGGCGCAACAGCCAATGAGGCCAGCCGGATTTTGAAGAAGCGGAGCGCGGCGCCAGTTTTTGTGCTCAGCCTCTTCATGGCCGATTAATATGGATCCTATCAAGAAATCAGAGGAAGGCAGCATTTATATCCTGGAAATTGGAGGAAGTATCCAGCATGGCGATACTCCTGCATTTGAGGAAGGGATTGAGCGAGCGCTCAACGAAGGAGCGCGTTTTTTGATTCTGGATTTCACAAAGCTACGCTATATTTGCTCCAGCGCTCTGGGAGTACTCATCGCATCCAAGCGAAAAATCCGGCGCCGAGAAGGTGACATTCGAATCGTGCTTACCGAAGGCGATGTGTTGCGCGTATTTCGCATTACTCTGCTGGACCGAGTCTTTCACTTCTACGACGACCTGCCTTCAGCCACGGCCAGCTACAAAGATACAGCGTCGGATTCCTGATTCCATGATTTCAGAATTATTGCTGGCCAGCGGAAACAAAAAGAAGCTCCAGGAACTGCAAAGAATCTTTGAGGATTTTGCGCTGCCGGTAAAAGTGCTGTCCCCTGCCGACCTTTCGCTGAATCCGGATGCTCTTCAGCGCCGCGACGGCCGGCCCATCAGTGTCGAAGAAACCGGCGCTACTTTCCAGGAAAACGCCCGTATCAAATCCCTGGGTTTCTTTCAGGCCGCAGGTATTCCCTGTCTTTCCGATGATTCCGGACTTTGTGTGGATGCGCTGAATGGCGAACCGGGAGTGTACAGCGCCCGTTATGGAGGGCCGGATCTGGACGATGCCGGGCGAAATGGCCTTCTGCTCAGCAACCTTGCTTCCCTTCGCCGGACCACCGGAAGCGCCAAAGAGGAAGGCGGGATTTCAGATGCGATCCAATCTGCTCTTGAAGAGGACCGGATGTGGCGGGCGGCCCATTTTGTCTGTGTGCTTTGTCTGACACTGTCGGAAGACACCGAACCATTTTTCTTTGAGGGAAAGGTGGATGGCTGGATTGCCGATGCTCCTTCCGGAAGCGGCGGCTTTGGCTACGATCCGATCTTCATCGAATCGTCCACCGGCCAATGCTTTGCAGAGCTGAGTCCGGAGGAAAAAGCCGGTCTCAGTCACAGAGGAAAGGCCATGCGAAGCCTGGCCCGATACCTGAAAGAGAATCTGTAGCGCGAGACGGTCTTTTACTGTTTCTTCCTTCTTTTCTTTCCTGGGCCGCCGCTGGGAAGGGCCATACCCGGAAGCTCCTGCTGGCTGCGCACAATGCGATCGTCTTCGAACATCTTCAGTTCCGGCGCCAGAATGCGAATGTAGCGATCAAAATACAGGAATTGCTTTATAAGCAGCGCAAATTCCCGGGGAAAGCGAATTCCATTCTTCTGGCCGGCCTCGGCCATGTCTATGAGCAGACGATTGATTTCCTGTTCTTCCACATCCTGGTTCTTTCCGGCCAGCTTTTCCAGATGCTCCATGCCTTCGAAGACCTTTTCCAGATCCTTTGCAAAAGCCTGTTCATTCACCGGGCCTTCCGTGGCCCCGATGTTGATCAGCGATTCAGCCATCCGCTGGAAGTCTCGTGTCTCCATGGATTCCATCAAACCCTGAATGCCACCCCAGGTCTTTTTCGAGATTCGCCCCACAATGCCAAAGTCGATAAAGGCGATGCGACCGTCTTCCAGGACCATAAGGTTGCCCGCATGCACGTCTGCATGAAAGAAATCGCAGGCCATAAGACTCATAAACCAGGTATTCAGCGCAAGAATAAGAGTGCCTTCTGGATCGTTGGTGTACTTTCGGATGCTTTCCAGGTCGGTGAGCGGAACGCCATACAGACGATCCATGGTAAGCAATCGTGCCGTCGTGTACTTTGTGTGCACTTTGGGAACGGTAACCCGGGCATTGCCGGTCTTTTCCAGGAACTTTTCGAACTCCTGAATGTTTCTGGATTCATGAATGAAATCGCACTCCTCCATCATGATTTTCTGCATATCCTGCACAATGTTCTTGAAGGAAGTTCGGGAAAACTCCGGAGCAAGCCATTCCAGTACCTGGGCCCAGAGAAAAAGGAAGTTCAAATCTGTAAGTATGATGTCGTCCACACCGGGCTTCTGAACCTTGATAACCACGTCCCGGCCATCCTTGAGTTCGGCAGCATGGACCTGTGCAATGGATGCGCTGGCCAGGGGTTCCGGATCAATGGATCGGAAGACTTCGTAGGGATCTTTTTTGAGTTCGTTTCGCAGCACCTTTTCGATTTGCGAAAAAGGGATGGGATCGGTCTTATCCAGACACTTCTGGAATTCGGTTACATATTCTGGAGGAAAGACGGAGGGAGCGCTGGCAATGAATTGGCCCAGCTTGATATACGTTGTTCCCAGACGCTCAAAGGTTTGCCGCAGAACCCGGGGAGCCGGAGCGTCCGAGGAGGTCAGTAAATCCCAGCCTCCCTGGCCCAGAGCCACCGCTGTTTGTCCAATTCGAAACGCCCCTTTTACAAACGCTCCAATGCCATCTTCAATTCCTGCCATACACTATGGGTTCTGTGGCCTGCGTTGTTTTCAACCGAATTTGTCGGTCCAGGTTTCTGTATTCGCAGTCCAGAACGTCCACTGTATCCAGTTTTTCCAGCTCCAGCAGGGCCGAGGAACTGTACACCCATCGTCCGGATTGCGGCACATCTCTGTGTTCTGCGGAAATGTTCAGGATTCTCTGCCAGCCATTGGGGTCTGTGGGCAGAGCCCGCCCCCGGAGAAACAGTCGGTGATTTACCGGATCCAGTAGATTCATTCTATATATATGAATGCGCAGACTTCCATCCAGAAAGAATAGATGCATCCCATCTTTCAAAGGGAGATGGGGAAAACCGGTTTCCATTACCGGATTCCATTGATACTGCGCCGGCACCGTCAATAGAGGATCGGAACCCCGGCGACGATCCTGGAACCTTGCGCGAAAATGCCGACCGGTGTACTCCATTTCCAGGCAACGGGTAGGACTATCCTGAACCAGTAAACCCTGCCATCGATGTTCCCCGGCGAACAGCAGCGCTTCTGTCCATGTCTGATGTAAAAGCGGTCCTTTCTTCAATCGGCCCAGGAATCGATGACTTCGGCCCAGATGAAAGGGGATGGCATCCGGTCCCTGGAATGCTGGACTCTGGATGGTGAACCCTTCTTCGAATTCCCAGTGCGGATGGGGCTGCATGAATAGAGCCGAAAAATGGATGGAATCGCCTTCCAGAAACGATGGGAATCGGAAATCCACAGGATCGCCCACAGCCGCAGAGCCGGTCTGAGCGGCCAGACAATCCAGGCGGTATCGTCTCTGCCAGTAATAGAAGAAATCTTCCATGCGCGGGGAAAGCCAGGTCAGACCGGGCAAACCCAGCAAGCGAGGCCAGGGGGCCATGGCATGCAGTTCCAGCCGCACCCCATGGGGCCGCAGGCGCAGTCTTTTTCTAATGCGGATTCGACGCAAAACGGACATCCGCTTAATCCGTCCGTGTAGTCGATGAAGTCCCTTGAGGGCCGCTTTTCGAGCCACAGGATGGTCCACCGCCACCGAGAGCTCCAGGCGACGGCGGAGCAGGGAGCGGAAGAAAAAGGGCACGGTCCGCAAAAAAAACCGCAATATGTGGCGCAGATAATACAAGTGTTATGTCCTGACTCTAAGGCTTTTCTTTCACTATCGGAAGAAATGCCGATAAAGGAAGTATATGGCGGAGGAAAGTAGCCTTTCCCAGGAAGAGATTGATCAGCTTCTTGGAGGAGATACCCCGGGAGGGGGAGACCAGGACGCTGCGGCGGATGATCTGGATCTGGATTCCCTTTTAACCGACGATCCCGGAGGCGGGGATTCCGGCGATGATGCCGGGGATGCCGGAGGCCTGGATCTGGGCGATATGGGCCTGGATCAGGAATCCCTGAATGCTATAGCTGGCGCTGTAGGAGGCGGCAGTAGCGGAGGAGGTGGTGGTGATCGTTCTGGCGCCTCTGCTTCCATTCCATCGGCTCCGCCAGAGAATCGAGACAACGCCGAGTTGCTCCTTGATGTCAACCTGCGTTTTTCGGTGGAGCTTGGACGAACCCAGATGTACATTAAAGATGTACTGATGCTGGGCGAAGGTTCCATTGTCGAACTGGACAAGAATGTGGGCGACGAGGTAGATATTCTGGTTAATGATCGATTGTTTGGCCGCGGTCGCCTGGTGGTGGTGGACGAATTCTTTGCCGTGCAGATCACTCAGATATTGGATCCCATTCGCCGCTACCGGGTGCATTAGAGATGGCTGGATCCGCCCGGAATGAAGCCTGGCACTCCTGGCAAGTCTGTAAAGGCTACAGAGTCTCCACGTACAAGAAAATCCATCCCCCAAACTTGAACGCATTCTGACCTTTTTTTGCTCCCGGCCACCAGCCCGGGCCCGGCGTGCATGGCCTTCGCGGATTGGGAGGAAAAGCCGTACGGAGCTTTTCTCTGTATGTCATTTTTTTTTTTTTTTTTGGCGCTCGTACTTGATCCTAAATAAATGCAACTTTAGAGTCCGGGCCCGAAAAAAACATGCGGTGCCCGAAAAAAGTTCAAGCAGATTTTTCACAAATCCGAAACTCCGGCGAAAAAAGTTCGCACCAAACCTAATTTTCATTCCTCGTTTCGACGAATCTTTAACTGAGCCCGTCGTAGAGGGAGGGAATGGATGACCTCCTTATGAGCTCGATCAAGTTTCACGGAGGAAACTTCTATGATTATCAACCATAACCTGTCTGCGATCAATTCCCATCGCACGCTGAAATTTCAGCACTGGGATGTGGATCGCAACATGGAGAAACTGTCTTCCGGTATGCGAATCAACCGCGCAGGTGATGATGCTTCCGGTCTGGCTGTATCTGAAAAGATGCGTTCCCAGATTCGAGGCCTTCGCCAGGCGGAGCGCAACACCGAAGATGGTATGTCTCTAATTCAAACCACAGAAGGTTATCTGGCCGAAGTATCTGATATTATTCAGAGAATTCGTCAGCTGGCCATTCAGTCTTCCAACGGTATCTACACCGCCATGGATCGTCAGATGATTCAGGTAGAGGTATCTCAGTTGATTGATGAAGTGGACCGCATCGCCTCTCAGGCAGAGTTCAACAAAATGAATCTTCTGCAGGGGGACTTTGCTCGCGGTTCTCGTGTTTCCTCTATGTGGTTTCACATTGGACCGAACCAGCATCAGAGAGAAAGAGTTTATGTGCAGACAATGACTGCTCAGGCTCTGAATCTGAGAAGGGCGGACGGCACTCTTCTTACACTTTCAACGGCGGAGTTCGCGAATGATGCGATTGGCGTTCTTGACGACGCGCTGAACCGAATTAACAAACAGCGTGCGGACATGGGTGCCTACTACAATAGACTGGAGCATGCGGCCAAAGGATTGATGGTAGCCTATGAGAATACTCAGGCTTCCGAATCTCGAATCCGCGATGTGGACATGGCAGAAGAGTCTGTGGCCTTCACAAAGAACCAGATCCTGGTTCAGAGTGGAACAGCCATGCTGGCTCAGGCCAACCTGAGACCTCAGGGAGTTCTGCAACTGCTCAGATAAATCGCAGTAAATGCTTGAATAGTACAACCCCGCAAGAAATTGCGGGGTTTTTTTATTTATTTTGTGGATGGCCTTCTGGAAATGCATCCATGGCCACAAAGAAATCATCCAGGAAATCACCCGGGAAAGCTTCCGGATCCGTTGCTAAGAAAAACAGTCTTCGGAAAGAGGCCGCCAGCCAGCCCACCAGCAATAGCTCAAAAAAGGGTTCTGCTGTTGCGTCAAAGAAGGGCGTTGCCCCGAAGCAAAGTCCGGCGGCTGCGAAAAAAAGCGCAGCAACATCCTCAAAGAAAAGCCCGGCTATCGCTTCGAAAAAAACGACTGCCTCAAAGAAATCGGCGCCCGCGAACGGACATGAAGTACAGGCAGGGGCCAGGCCTTCGGCGGCCCCTCTGGAAATTCGCATTCCTGCCCGTAGCAGCATTCTTCTTTATAGCTGGAATGTGAACGGTATTCGCGCAAACATCAAGAAAGGATTTTTTGACTGGCTCGGCAAGGAAGCGCCGGACATCGTTTGTTTGCAGGAGACCAGAGCCACCCTGGAGCAATTGCAGCAGGATGCAAAATCCAGACCGGTGTTGAATCTGGAGCCCTATTCTTCGCACTGGCATGTGGCGGAGAAGAAAGGATACAGCGGAGTGGCTACATTCTCTGCGTTGCCGGTTCAGCATGCGCAGTCCGGTTTCGCAAAGGATGATCCGGCCAGGAACTTTAATGAGGAAGGCCGCGTGGTGGTCACTGAACTGGAGGACTTTGTGCTATGGAACGTTTATTTTCCCAACGGCGGTCGGGGGCCGGAGCGGGTGAAATACAAAATGGAGTTCTACGACCATTGTCTACAGATCTGGGAGCGCACTCGAAAAGAAGGCAAAAAGCTCATTATATGCGGCGACTATAACACGGCCCACAAGGAAATCGATCTGGCCCGTCCAAAAGAGAATCAGACCACTTCCGGCTTCCTTCCTGAAGAAAGAGAGTTTCTGGATCGCATTGTAAGTATGGGCTATGTGGACGTCTTTCGCCAGTTCAATCAGGAGCCAGGACAGTACACTTACTGGGACCAGATTACTCGAGCGCGGGAAAGAAACGTCGGTTGGAGAATCGATTATTTCTTTGTTACAGAAGAAACTATGCCCCTGGTGAAGAATGCCTTTATTCGTATGGACGTTATGGGTAGCGATCATTGCCCCATAGGTCTGGAGCTCAAGAAATCCTGAAAGGCCACCGGCACCGATAGGCTAATCAGAAGAGCGGCAGGGTGTTCGGCCGACATGGTAGCCCTGAAGTGCGTCTTGTGGGGTAGCTTCCTGACGTTTCCGTGCGCGGATGGAAGGCGCGCATGCAGGTAAGAAGAAGGATCGAAGACAAATGGAAGACTTTCTAAATTGCATTGTGGATGTACACATCCCTGATCTGGAAGGTCTTCCTGTGGCCGACTTTCAAGAGCTTAGAAAGGATAGCCGGCCGGCCCGGACCGTCAGCGAAATCAACCTGGAGTGGACGCGAACGGCCAATGAACAGATCTTTCAGGGCATCCCGGATGAAAGCGAACTGATGCGAACCTTTGGATGCAGCGAATATCGGGCCCGACAGTTGCTTAATTTCGAGGTCATGTGTTTGCGCCTGATGCGGATTCGCATGGAGCGGGTTTCCTACGAAATCAACCGAAAAACAGAAGGCTATATTTCGACGAATCAGGATTTACTTTCCATACTGGAGGAGCGGGTTCGAAAGCACATCAACGGCATTCTAAATCTGAACAGTACCCGGGATCAAGCCCTGGATCGATTCAAAGACCATTTCATGGACCACGTGACGGTTCTGGAAGGCAGTTCGGAAGGAAGACTCATACGTTTGTATCTGGCCATCCGACAGATCCAGGAAAAGGTGGAGAAGTTCGAACTCTTTGGTACCAGTCAGTTTCACGATGCTCTGGAGCGACGCCTTCTAAAGAAGCTGGAAGCGCTGGAGCGAAGAGCTTCGCAATCGGAGGAGCCGGGCTTTCCCGAGCCGCCTGCGGACCGCCGGGCCGAGGATTCTCCGCTATGGAAAAGGTTTGAACAGGAGCAGTTAAATAGCAAAGCCGGACCTGCTGACCCTGGCGGCGAAGCGGTTCTGGAGGGCCAGGAAACGGACGCATCCGGCGAAGCCGCTGGAGCGGGCGAAGATCCTCCTACTGGAAGTATTTCCTGGGAGGCCAGCTTTTCTGCCCTTGGCCCTTTCTTTACGGTGCGAATTCTTCTGCGAAGAGGGCTTTATTCCGAAATCAAGCGATGGCTCATGGAGGATGAAGGTCGCTACAGCCCGGAGTTGCCCCGGATCCTTATGGATTGCATCAAGACCGAGCAAAACATCCGCAATCGCCAGAATTCGGTTCCGGATGAACTGGAGGAGATTATTACTCTGCTGCAACGAGTCATGCGAGAAGGATGATTCCTTCTTTAAGCGTTCCGGCCAGGGGCCGTCCCGGTTTCAATCCAAAGACAGGTTCTGACTTATTCGGAAATCGGCTTGAGATCTTTAAATCCACTGCCAGTTAGGAATCTAATTCAGACAGATACTGCCGCCCGGCCGGCGCTGGCTTTCATGCCAGAACGGGAGATTCCTCGGAAAGGGCCACCTGCAAACGTGCTCCCTGGCTCTGCAGCCAATCCTGCAGCTCTTTTTCCCCGGATTCCTTGCGGCCTCCGAGCTCCGCGAAAAGTCGGGACGCAGCCTTTTTTCCCACTCCCGGAATCTGCGAAAATGCAATGGATCCCATCTGAGAGATCTTGAGAGGATAACAAAGAGCGCGAATAGAACGTTCTTCGGCTCCTGTGACAAAGCATGTAAGTGGAGTTCCGCTTTCAAAATAGAGCGCCGCCTGGCGATCATCCAGAGGAATCTTAACGGTTACAGGATAGGAGCCCAGAGGTCGCCCCAGATAGTACCCTTCATTTGTAAGTTCCAGCAGGACCTCTTTGAGCAGCGTGCCCTCCGGAAAGTTCTTCATAAGAAAGGCATGATCTATATCCTTTCGAATTCTCTCCCTGTAGTAAATGAATCGCTGGTGGATTCGCTCCTGTTTGCCGGGCCGTTTGCTTTCGCCACTTTTTTGCATCCGATCCAGTCGGGTATTTCTATATGTAACGGTCTGGCGAATGTTGATCCGCCGAAGCAGCAGTCCGGAATCCAGGATATCCTTCAGGAATCTGTAGTTGTGCTCGAAGGTTTTTTCGGATTCTCCGGCCAGACCGTGAAGCAGATTCAGTCCGGGTAGCAGGCGGGGCAGGCCGTTCTGTCGCTTCGCTCCGTACTCGTTGACAATTTCGATGGCTTTTTTTACTTCTTCTGGTCCAGCCTTGAGATCATTCTTTTCGATGACTACGGGATCGGCGCTTTCCATTCCCATGGCCGCCGTATCGCCGGCAGTGTTGTATTTGCATATGATCTCTATGATCTTGCGGGATTCATCCGGAAAAGTGGAGATCAGTCCAGGATTAATATTATCCAGATGCAGCAACTTGAGATCCGGCGCTGCTGCGCGAATGCCGGAGTACAGGGCTTCCAGGCTTTCCGGAACCGGTCGCGGAAAGGTTTTCTGAAAATCGTTCATGTCCGTTAGATAGGTCATCAAATCCGCCTGCCGCCCCAGGCGAAAGTAGCGATTCCCCATGGCGTAGAGCTCCCGCACCTCTTCGAGGATA
>JAGRNE010000132.1 GCA_020440915.1 Leptospiraceae bacterium
GGTACCGGATCTGCCCGGGCATTCCGCCAGCGGTGTTGTGCCGGTCTTTCAGCCGCGGCGCTGTCCAGCCGGTCCTTCAGTCCGCGCTGCCGTGCCGGAGAAATCAGCGGCCGGGGTACAAAAAAAATCCCCCGGGGGGGAATCCGGGGGCAGGAAGAGTGTTCATGCGAAAAGCGATTGGCGCGTTAGCGCTGCACGCTGAGATCAATGTAACGACCGATTTGTTGCCGTCAAATCCAATTTTGTTGCATTGCACAAAAATTTAGGCAAGGCTGGCCCTTTTCTCTCGAAGTACTCTAATATATGTTTCCGGGTCCGGTGAGCTCAAAGCCTGTTTTTTTTCGATGAGCTGTCTGGCCCATCGTCGCTCGGCACTTTCACAGATGTCCTGGATGGTTCGGCCAGACAACCCTTCCGACTCTTTGCCCAGGGCGGAAAGAGCTTCCGGGTTCAGGTGGGCAGCATAGGAGCGAAAGATGGATGCTCGCTCCTGCTCATTGGGCAGGGGGAAACGAAGGATCTGGTCAAAGCGGCTTAGAAGAGCATGGTCCAGGTCCTCGGCACGGTTTGTGGCCCCAACGGTGAGCAGGGAGCCGGCCCGTTCCAGACCGTCGATCTTGCGCAGCAGCACCGAAAGCACCCTTCGAGTGGCTTCGAAAAGCCCGCTTTCCCGGGACGTGGCCAGGGAATCGATTTCATCCAGAAAGAGAATGCCCCGTTCAAATAGACTGGCGTTGTCAAAGATGGAGGCCAGATTCTGAGCGCTCTGTCCGTAAAACTTGGACAGGATGTTTTCCACCGGCACATAGATTAGAGGAAGTCCCGCAGCTTTTGCGGCAAGCCGGGCCATGGTAGTCTTACCTACGCCTGGAGGGCCTTCGAACAGAATCGCTCCAGGAAGATTGACGGCGCCGTCGCCCCTGGTTAGACGGGCCACCCCTTCGAAGACCGACATATGCCGGGCGGGCAACAGGAGGCATTCTTCGACCTCTCTTTTAATGGAATCGTAGCCGGCAATGGGCCCCCAGATACTCTCCCCCGAGGTCCCCTCCGAGCCAGGACTGCTACCCGTTGCCTGTTTTTCCTCACCGCTTACTTCCGGAGGGAATACGGTCACTCCCAGTTGCTCCAGTTTCTTCGTAGGATCGCTTTCTTTCCGGGCCGGATGAAATAACTGAAATAGCTCGATGGAGGTTTGAAGTTCTGTCTGATCAAAATTGCCAGATCGCGAAACCTCCACTCTGTAATTATTGGTGATAGATACGAACTTGAATTTGATTCCAGAAAGATAATTCTTCGTTTCGTAGAGATTGGGGCCCATAGACTGAAAGACCACGTAGCCCGGATCCATGGTATGGATTCGAATATGCTCTATGTGTGTCTTGATGACCTTGAGAGCCGAAAGCACCATCTCTTCCGGAAGATCTTCGGGCAAAAACTCAAATCTGGTTTCCCCTTTCTCAAAACTGAGCTTCGGTATTTCCAGAGTGCTCTGCCCACTTTGCCGGGCATAGCGTTCCAGCTCGGCTTCCAGTCGATCTCTGGCATCTGTGTAGGGAAGCTCCCCGGCGCGACTTTCCTGGGTCATGATCTGAAGCATTCATTTTTCCCCTCCAAGGTCAAATTCTATTTGGCCTGGCCTGCAGGGATGTTACAATCGGCAGGCCTATGGTTGGAAGCCCCAAATGGAAACCCGATCTGATGGATCCTCCGGCCGCCAGGATGTATATTGCCTGTGGCTACGACGATGAAGGCGCATTGGATGAAATGCGTCGTCGCGTAACGGCGGAATTCGGCACCATCGACTTTGAAGCAAAAACCGATGCCCTGGATCCTGTTCCGTCTTTATATGATTTCCCGGAAAGGGAACACATGCATGTATTCAGTCTGGCCCGTCCGGTGGGACGCGAAGAGATGGTCGATATTCGCAAACGATGCCTGGCGCTTGAATACAAATACCAGGAGTACGGGCTTCCCAGAGTGGAGCTGGATCCCGGTTATATCACGGAATTTGCGGCAGTGCGGACCACTATCGAAGATGACATCCATCGTGTATATCTCTACGGAGGAATCTATGCCGAGCCTTTGTTGTATTTCGAGAGATACTCCTATCGACCATTTTTGCACAGTCCGGAGTTTTATCGAAATCCCGAGGTCCTGGCCCTCTTTAACGATATGCGACTCATTCACATCAGTTCCTGAGGACGTTTGCCGTCCGTCGGTTTGAGCAGTTCTACTCTGTTCGGCGAAACAGCACGCGGTAGAGCCTGGAAATTGGGAGAATTTCGGACGGGGACAAGGCCGGAGAGGCTCGGACAGCGGCGGAGCCGGCGATGCACAGGATAAAGGAAGAAAAGTTAAGCACTCAGGAAAACCATTCCATGATCAAGCGAAGGAAACCAGAAACCAGGAGGATGTCATTTCTCGCTGCACCCGAGAATGCACAGTCCAGCAGGGCCGAATCCCTGACCGGTATGGTGAAAACCGAAGAGGAATCCAGACGATGGCTTAGCCTGGCTTTCTTATTGCTGGCCTCGGTCTGGATTCCAGGGGCTCTTGTAGTCTGCACTCCCGCTAACCTGGAAGTCTCGGATATAGAATTCTGCACTGATTATGATGTAGAAGGCGGGAATTGCTCCATGCAGCCATTTCGCGTGACGCATTCGGAGCAGCTCCTGGCCGACCTGGGTGCGATTTCTGTGATTGTGAGGGAAGGGAAGCAACTCACCTGGAAAGACTGGAATTATCACATATACTTTGATCAGCCGGTGACCGTGGGGCTATTCTTGAAATGGAACAGGGAGGCAAGCCTGCAGGAGAGGGCCGACCTTAGAAAGGATCTGCACTGCATCTATTCCCTGAATCATCCTGCTACCGGAGTGTCCGTCCGCGGAGAGCTGGAAGGCATGCGTCTGGAAAAGGAAGGACTGTGGTGTTTTGACTATCTGGGCACTCTTCTGGGGGAATTACAGAAACAGGAAAAAACATTGCAGCAGAAACCAGATCCATCCTATTTCCCGGTGCGCCTTGGCCTGGAGGTGGAAAGCTCCAAAAAACATTTGCGGAGAGAGCTAACCCGCAACATCGTCGTTACCTGGAGATAAATCGCAGAATGTTACCAGAGAATGCATTTGAGGTCACCATTTCGGACGTATCCATTACCAATGTGGGCTTTGCCATTTTTTTGAAGCCCACCAGCGACAGTTCAGCTCGAGTGGTGCCGATTTTTATTGGCCCTCTGGAAACCTATTCCATTTCCAGCGCCCTGGACGGAGTGACACCTCCCAGGCCCAATACGCACGATTTAATGATTCAAATGATCCGGGAACTGGAAGCCCGGATCCTGCATGTTGTGATTAACGACATCATTGGAAACGTATTCTACGCGCGAATTGTAATCCAGTCCGAAGACGGAATTGTGGAGCTGGATGCCCGGCCTTCCGATTCTGTGGCTCTTGCCATCCGTTCCAAATGCCCTATCTATATGAACGAAAAGGTATACAAAGAAGCCGCTGTTACCATCGGCGATGAAGGCAAAGCGGAAGCCGCCGAAGAGTCGCTCGTAGAAGAGGAAGAAAGCGTCGCCGAACCTGTGTCGGAACTGGATCGCCTCAAGGCTTTGCTCCAGCGTGCCGTAGAAGCGGAAAACTTCGAGGAAGCCGCCCGGCTCCGCGATCAGATTCGCAATCTTTCCAGCGAAAATTAGATTGGGTCAGCATTTCGCTCTCTTTCTGGAAGCGCTGGACGTTTTCTTCGCGCCGGGCTGTCGCCCGGGCAGCGATGATTTCTGTTGACTTTCGCTCGATCCTGTTGTAACCTCATGGGTACCGGCCAAATGGGAGCCCGGGGAATTGCGATGGATAGTGCCCGGGGCTGGTGGTAGATCCGCGCTCTCTGAACCGGGCTTTTCCTTTCCTTCTTGACCTTGCATTGAAAATGGTTTATCAATTGAGTCAGGAAGGTCAGAGGTAGCATACATTGCCTCCGGGTAACTCTGAAGAATGCCAATCCTGCTCTTTGGGGCCTTCTCTTCTTCTGTAATCGGCCTGGCTTCAGCCATGACGTGCGGGTGTCCGAGGTAGAAAAACGTACCCTGCGAAAATACCTCATTTGAGGTATTGATTTAAATCTATTCTGTGTCATGATCCATTGCATGAGCAAATTCATGTACGCAGTAATGATTTTGATGGTTCTGATGGCCGCACTGCCCTCGTCCCGGAACAGTATTCAGGCAAACGAACCCGGTGGCGCTTGTGTCTCTGTGCCAACGCCCGACAATTCGTTCGATCAGACCTCAAGTTGCAGTTATCCGGTTCAGGCTAGCATCTGCGGGGAATCTAATATCGCGTACACAAAGACCTTTCATGCGAATAAAACCTGTGCCGATGTAGGCTTTCCCGCCAATTGCCATGGGAGCATGCTTAATATGAAAACCCAGGCTGACTGCAAAGCAGCAAGAGACAAGCTCGGCTGAGTCCCAAGTCATGATTTCCATAGCGCCTTTTCAGGCGCGCCGGAAATCCGAGCTAAAACCGGGTCCGCGCAGTAAGCCGAACCCGGACTCGGGGAAGGTTCCGCTTAAGATCGCGCCCAGGGGATAAGCCGAACCCGGCGGACCAGATGCCTCTCCGTACCCCAGGCTTGAGCCCGAGCATCGCTGGTTTACGCATTCCCTGGATCCTCAGCCCTTGCGGGTTGCTTTCTTCGTAGCCGCGGTCTTCTTCGATGGCAGTCTGGTTTTCCCGCTTTTCTTGGTAGCGGTACTCTTCGCCTTCCCGGCCCCGGTCCCATTCTGCTTCTTGAAAGCGCCTTTGGACTTTCCGGGAGCTAACGCGCTTTTCGTCTTGGCTGTGCTCTTCGCTCGAACGGAGCCGGCGGGCTTGCGTGTGCCGCTGCCCCTTGCCGCCTCGTATTTTTCAAGGAATCGCTGCACAGGCCAGGCGGCAATCTCTTCGCATACTACATCCAGTGCAAGATCTTCCAGCTTGCGAAACCGCAAGCAGCATTTTCCCATATCCAGTTTGAGGCCGGTTGTAAGATATTTCTTTCGAAAGCTCTCTTCGTCCCGGCCGTACAGGCACATCATGTAGATGGCCATATGATTCTTCTGGGAGGCCAGGCTGACGAAGGGAACCGGAGTGTCCGATTTACCCAGATAGCCGATGGGATATCGCTTCAAAGGTACGGCATAGGTAATCATGCCGTATTGCATTGTTTCTGTATAACCTGCCGGCAAAGCCGATTTTAGCCGACGGCGAACAGTCTGTAGCGCTTTTTTGCGATCAGCGGGAAGCTGTTCCAGGTATTGGGCAGGGCTGGGTGCGGAGCTTTTCATGATGGTCCTCAGGGCGGCCGCACCGCCCTGAATGAGCCTGCGGCGCATCCTCGTAAATCGCCGGCTTTCCGGCGGCGTTTCGTCTGGATGTCTGCGAAAGCGTAAACAGAAAGTGTCCGGAGTTCAACTCCTTTTTCTGGACGGGCGTTGCATCCTGCTTTTCCAGGGAATATCTTCCCGACCGGACAATTTCTGGCAGTACCGGGCAAGTACAAAAAGATAATCCGACAATCGGTTGATCCAGACCATTCCGGTATGGCCCAGAATGTTTGCTTCGCCGCTTTCCTGGTTATTTCGATTCGCGGCCACGAGCAATCGTTCCAGCCGGCGGCATACTGTGCGACAAACATGAAATTGGGCCGACGAAGGTTGTCCTCCAGGCAGAATGAATTGCTTCATTTCAGGAAGATGCTCATTCATACCATCGATCCATTGCTCTATGTCCTGGATATCGCTGGCGAGGATGGAACCTTCCTCCGTGGGAAATCCTGCGAGTTCGGCGCCCAGTTCAAAAAGAAGACTCTGCAAAGTGTGGATTTGTTCTTCCACCGAAACGTAAGCGTCGGATTGGGAGTGCCGGGAGACTTCTGTCTGCAAAAGCGATAGAGCCAGCCCAATACATGAATTGAGTTCATCGGAAGTGCCGTAGAGTTCCACTCTCCGGTGGTCTTTGGAAACCCGGCTGCCATTGGCCAGGCCGGTCTGTCCTTCATCTCCGGTGCCGGTATAAATCTTCATTTTCTCCCCTTTGCTGTACCTTCGCTGGCCCCGGGCCCGTCTTTCGCAAGCCTATCCGCCATCTTATGATCCGGAATATCCCTGCTTTTCTGTTGCTGCCTTTAAGATTTCCAGAAGCGAATCCTGGATCGCTTCCGGGGAAGCTTCCGCATCCACCTGGATGCAATCCCGGGGCAGTATGGATCCATAGTTTTCTGCAATCCGTTCCAGCCTTTGCTGGCTTTCGAAATGATCCCTGCGGGCCGATCTGGCATCGATCCTCTTTAAGGCTGCGCTAGCCGAAAGTCTCAGATAAATCAGGATGTCTGGTTCCGGAAATTCTTTTAATTCATCGAGAATCCTGTGCGCATCGGCGGCGTCGGCCCCCTGGTAGGCGGCGGTACTGTGTTTGTAGCGATCCTGTATTATGGTCTTTCCGGCCTGCAATCCTGGCACAATGTTCTGCTCCACATTGGCTCTTCGATCCTGGACAAAGAGCTCCTTCCAGCCAGCGTCGGTGGCCGGCGGAGTCTGTTCCCCCTGCAAACAGGCCCGGATTCTTTGTCCGGTGGGTAAATCGGTGGGCTCCCGAAGAAAGATATAGTCCGAATCACCTGCAAAATGCTGCTTTAGATGGCTCCAGGCGGTAGTTTTGCCCGAACCGTCAATGCCTTCGAGCACTACAAAGAGCCCGGAGGCAGTTTCTTCTTTTTTGATAGCAGTCATCGGTTTCCACTTTACCGCAGGGCCCACTCGTGTAAACTCTCCTCCCATGGAAAAAAGGGCTCTGGAGCAGCTCTGGGATCAGAACCAATCTACCGGAAAAAAGAAGAAGTTAGTGGCCACGGTCTACGAAGTTCTTTTTGCATTGGTAGCTTTTAGCAACCTTTGCCTGGTAGTTTTCGACGCTTCCTACCTCTGGAAAATTCCGTACGCCCGAATGACCTTTCGGGACGTATACCTGGATTACGCTCCGGAGCTGGTTAAGCGTTATGATCCCGTGAAGGGCATTGAATCCCATCGATTTGTGGATTCCTATAACGAAGAAGTCAAGAATCTGAAGGGAGCTCTGTCCACTCTGGCGGAAAATCCTCAGGATCTTGAAGCGCGTCAGGTCTCTGTACAATCCAGGCAGGCCCTGGTGGAGATGACAGAGGATATGATCAACCGCCGGGGAGTGGACAGCCACTTCTACCTGGCAGAAAAAGACGGCGTTCTGGAGCGTATGAAAAATATCATGCGCGATGAGTATCCGAACGACGACAATTCAGCAAAGGATGCCTTCCGGGAGTTCTTCAGTCAGGAAAATCTGACGCCGGAAAACTACAAAGAGAAGTTCGCTTTCTTCGATGCAGAGATCATGCATCTTATGAATCAGAACTACTTTCGCTGGATTGGCGAAGACGGAGAAAAGAAAGACTTCTTCCATCTCTATGATCGCTGGTTTGTTCTGTTCTTTCTAATTGATTTTCTGGTACGCTGGGTTGTTGCCATCGTGCAGAAGCGATACCGTAAATGGTATCTCTTCCCCGTAAGGCAATCCTATGAGGTCTTCAATCTATTTCCTCCTCACCATGGCGCCTGGTTCAGGTTGCTTCGCGTTATTCCGTTCTATATGCGAATACGGCAGAACGGCTGGTTACCCGACGATGGCCTTGCTCCGGACATCATCAAGAGCAACGCTTCCATCATCGCCGAGGAGATCAGCGGTCTGGTTGTGCTTAACGTGCTGGATCAGGCCAAGTCTTCTATCAAGCGTACCGGACTGAGCATGGAAGGCGAAACCAGAAATGCAGTGGAGAATCTACTGAGCAATCAGATGGCCAGCGTGGCCAAAAAGGTAATGCCGGAAGTTCAGCCGCAGATTTCAGAGATGGTTTCCTATTCCATTAACCGCGCCATGGAGCCGTACCTGTTATCGCCTATCGGTCCAATTGTGCGACTGATCCTCATGTCGGTGCATGCTACCGTGAACGACGGTCTGGAAGCGGCCCTTTCCGGTCCCGAGGGCACAGAAAGATTGTCTCGCATTCTGCAAAACTCCGTAAGCAACATCCTGGAAGACATGGCGGATCCATCCTCTCAGGAAGCGCTCATCGACGATGTAATTCGCGTGCTGGATCGAGTGCAGGAAGATGTGCGCGAAAGCGTAGCCAATCGAAATGCCCGACCGCAGGCCTGAGTTCGGCCAGAGCGATTTATTTCAGACGCCACGGGATGCTCCTCTGGCTCAACGATTGCGACCTTCGCAATGGGAAGAGCTGGTGGGGCATTCTTCGCTTCTGGAAAGGCTGCGGCGTCTTCCTCCCCATTCCCTGATTCTTGCTGGCCCTCCAGGCACAGGAAAGACCACTATAGCAACCATTCTGGCTTCGCATTGGAACCGGCCTTCCTTCTTTCTCAGCGCCGTTAGTTGCGGAGTCAAGGAGGTGCGCCAGGTTCTGGAAACGGCCCGGAACCATCCGGAAGGAGCCATGCTGTTTCTGGATGAAATCCATCGCTTCAACAAAGCGCAGCAGGACTCCCTTCTGGAAAGCGCCGAGAACGGGCGCATAGTTCTGATCGGCGCTACCACCGAAAATCCGCGATTCGAAGTAATTGGCCCTTTGCTTTCGCGATGTACTGTCTACTACCTGGAAAAGCTCGGCCGAGCCGAACTTTCCGTCATTGCGCAGAGGGTCCTGGAGAAAGGCTTTAGTAGCAATGGGCTGCAATTTGGCGAAGGCGTGCTGGACAAGGTCCTGGAAGCGGCAGACGGAGATGCCCGACGGTTGATTCGCATTCTTGAAAATCTGGCCACCGATGCCATCTTTGCCGATCGCAAAGAGATACAGTTCGATGGAGATTTGCCCGAGCTCAGTTTTTCCTATGGCGTTGATGATCATTACGACACGATTTCGGCCTTTATTAAGAGCATTCGCGGCTCGGATCCGGATGCGGCTTTGCTATATCTGGCGGTGATGTTGCAGTCCGGCGAAGACCCCGCCTTTATTGCTCGAAGACTTGTGATACTGGCCTCGGAAGATGTAGGCAATGCCAGCCCCAGCGCTCTACCGCTGGCCATGTCGGTGTACGAAGGGGTAAAGAACATCGGAATGCCGGAAGCCAGGATCCTTCTGGCCCAGGCCGTGACCTTTCTGGCGGCCAGTCCGAAAAGCAATGCATCGTATCTGGCCATGGATCGCGCCATGGAGGCCGTCTCAAAAAAAAGGATTACAGTGCCGACGCATTTGAAAAATCGAACTACGGGCAAGAAAGCTCCCTATCTGTATCCCCACGATTATCCGGGACATTACGTAGAACAATCCTACTTCCCGGTGGGTATGGAGGAACAGGCGCTGTATCAACCGGATCCCATTGGTCAGGAAGAGCGTATTCGCCAGAAATTGGAGCAGCTAAGGCCCGGACGTTATCGCTCCAGTGCGGAACGGGGCTCGAAAAGCGATTCGCAACAGGATTCGAACCGCAATTCGCAAAGCCCTTCGTCGGAAAGCTCTGAAGCGAGCAAAGAAGGAAATACAGGGGAAAAAACTCCATGAGCAAATCAGCAAATAGCCAGGAAAGACCGGCCGCCGGTGGTCTGCCTCGCTGGGATTTGCCCCTGAAACCGGTATATCGCAAGATTCATCATACCCTGGATTTCTTCTCGCTTTTTCGCACCATCGAAAGCCATTGCCATACCTGTTTTTTCCTGGAATCTCTGGAAGAAGGCTCCTCGGACAGCCGTTACTCGGTGATAGGCTTTCTTCCAGATGTG
>JAGRNE010000133.1 GCA_020440915.1 Leptospiraceae bacterium
CGATTACTACGGAATCGGGAATTTTTGTGGATTCGTGGATCACTGCAGAGGGATGCACCCGACCCCAGTCTTCGGTGGACCCGAAGTTAATATCTCCGAAGCGCTGACGAATCCAGGCATGAGCCAGACCTACACTTCTTACCAGAATGATGGTGAACGGCTCGTCGCCCTGCAACTTATCCTTCAGTTCGCCGTTTAGAACCAGGCAGGCAGGTTTTCTTTGCCGGGCTGTGGCGAGAAATTTTTCCTTATCGGCGAATGCCAGATCTCCAGGCCCGCAATCATCGATGGGCGCAATGCCCGTTACCTTTACGGACCCTCCGATCGTTTCTAGAATGATTCCTGAGGCTTTCAGGGATTCCAGAATCTCATCGGATTGGAATGGTGCAATAGTGAATACAGCAGAACTCATTCCAGCAATCTGCGCAGACCCGGCACATACTCAAGTCTTTTTGTTCCGGCACGGCGGTCCCCGGATTGCTAGATCAGAGTCTTTTTGTTTTGAATGAAATCCACAAGCACCATTCGGTCCATCTGTCTGGGATGGGGATAGAATATGCGGCCCTGACTGTGTTTGGCGAATTGCTGAATGAAAGACTCATCCCCGAAGTAACTGAATTCCCAGTCCGAGGTTAGCAGAAAGGTGTTGATCACAACCCCATCGTCGGTGGCAGCTTTTGTCTCCCGCAACGCAAATTCGAAATCACCGGGAGAGGGTGGATAGTTGATATGCAATGTGCCCTCTTCAAAATGGGCCGTAGGTACTCCGTCCGTGATTAGAATGATTTGCTTGTTCCTGGTTTCTCCGCTCCCCAGAAGCTTTCTGGAAAGGGAAAGCCCCCGCTGCAGATTGGTGAAGTAGAGCGGAGCATATTCCATGCTCTCTTCGTTGCTTGCATCCAGCCGAAGTCGAATGTGCGGATCAAACATAGTTACCGGAAACGGTTGCAGGGAAGGGATTTCGGCCGGACTGTAGGAACGAGCAAAAGTTCCGAATCCCACTACCATTAGCCTGTCGTCTTTGTAGTCCTCCCGAATTAATGCATCAAGGGCCATGACCATTCGCTTCGCATAGTAGAAGCGATCCGCCCGCATCATACTTCCGGACATATCCAGAAGCACGACAGTGGCCGACCTCGCCTGACCGCGACTCTTGAAAATCTCAATATCGCGAAAGCCTGGCCTGTTGGAGCCGGTGCGAATGAATGCATTGATCAACGTAGAGCTGATGTCCAATGCATGGATACTGTCGCCGTATTCTATGGGACGGGATTCTGTTGAGACTTGCTCTCCTTCCCCCTCCTCCGCTGTGATGTTTGCTCCGGTATCGTCGGATTTCAGGGCAGCGAATATTTCCTCCAGGGCACGACGCCCGATGCGACGCACGGATGCCGGCGAAAGCTTCATTTCCCCGGAATCCTGATCCGTCACTACCTGGCCCTGCTCTTCCATGAGCTTTCGCAGGTTTTCCATTATCCTTTCCCGGCGCTCCAGAAATTCCTGATACGATTCAGGGCCCAGATAGCGAGCCAGCTTCTCCAGATCGAAATTAAAAAGATCGCCATTCGCCTGAGCCTGCTGCATGGATTGCTTCAAATCCTCCATATCGGCCAGTTGTCGCAGTAGGTCCAGGGCCTCTTTGCGACTCAAAGGTTGATCGCCTGTGAATCTGAAGCGCTTCTGGCCTTCCTGCAACGTATTCAGATCTTCCAGATCTTTCTGCACTCGCGCAATTCGCTGGCCCAGGTCCTTCTGACCGGATTTCTTCACCATATCCCATTTCATGCGATAGAGTTCATCGCTGGACTGGCGCTCCGCCGCATCTTTGAGCTGGTTTTGTAACTCAGGAAACTTCTTCAGCAGCTCTTCGGTCTTTTTCTGCGACCTGTGCATGGACTCCCGGGTTTCGTCGATGGCGCTGTCGATTTGGAATTGCTGTTGCACCTGATTAATCTGTTCATCCAATTGCTCCATGAACTGGCCTACCAGATCATCCATGCCCCCTTCTTTCAAAAATAGATTTACCGGCAAACCTCGATTGATTAATTCTCTCAGAGCATCGTCCAGTTGCATATCATAACGCATGACCATTTCTGAAAGAACAGACATCAGACGGTCCATATTCCAGGGGCCGTCCCGGTCCGGCTCATAGGGTCCATATCTATACGTAATCATGGAAATCTCGGTCCTTACCTACAATATACACAAGGCTATAGGCAATGACCGCTCCTACCAGCCCGATCGAATTGTGGAGGTACTGCGGGAGTCTGGAGCCGACATACTGTGTCTACAGGAAGTGGATTTTCAGGTACCGCGCTCGCACAATCACGACCTGGCCCGAAGACTGGCCGAAGCCCTGGAAATGGAATATGAACTGGGGCTGAATGTGCAATTGAAAAAAGGCGCCTATGGCAATGCCACCCTGTCCCGATTTCCCATACTCCATACCGAGAATTTAAACATTACCTGGGGGATCAAAAAGCCCCGAGGATGCCTGATGTCCAGGATTGAAACGGATGTGGGCGAGATCGCCATTCTGAACTTTCACCTGGGTCTGGCTGGTTTTGAACGCAGCTGGCAGATGAAGATGATCCTGGAATCTTCTTTTCTGGAGATGGTGAAGAAAAGACCTGTTATCATGTTAGGCGATACCAATGACCGCCTCGCGAAGTTAAATCCAATTGTGAAAGAAGCCGGATTCCGGGACTCCTACAGTGGCAACCGCATGCATTCCTTTCCCTCCTACACGCCTTCTCCGCTGATCCGGATCGACAAGGTGTATCTCAACTCAAAGGTGGAGCTTCTGGAGCACCGGGTTCTTCTGAACAAGCGAACCAGGGTAGCATCCGATCATCTACCTGTTCTGGTGACTCTCAAGATCAAGCCTTGAGATCTCTGCATGACAGCGAATCCTGAATCTGAATCCTAAATTTTCGAAAGATCGTCCCGAATCAGTCGATCGATGTAGGCCATTACCGATTGAATGTAGTCGCCATAATCGGGATGCACATCGTCCAGCAGTTTCGTTTTCACTGCTTCCTTGAAGGCGCCCATTTTGTCCAATAGCACCGTCTTCTGTAGCTGATGGTCCCTGGGAAAATCCCTGCGCAAAACAGCCATTACATTGGGCGGATAGACATCCCGGGCCAGCATACGGATATTCTCCTGGTAATTGTCCGGAGTAATCTTTACGATTTCTTCTTTTGTCGGCTGTTTGTATTTTGCGTAGGAAAACTTGAGGTGAAATAGATTCTCCCTGGCCTGCTGAACTCTGCGATCAAAATCCCCGCCCGATTGAATCAGCTCCCACTGTTCCCTGGGATTCATCTCGCCAACAGACTTGCGCGAATCGACTGCAGCGCTCAAGCCCGCATCGCCGCTTGGAGGAGGTACGTGTGCCGCGCCCCCTGTAATTGAAAGATGCATGCTATAGAAAACGTATTTGTTTTTTCTTTCTGTTCGAAGCAATTCCCGGTCCTGTACGGTAATCAGAAATAGCGCGGCTGCTTCGGGCTTCTGGGTGCTCTGTTCATTGTCCAGCAATCTACGGCCAGGAAAATCCCGCATTTCCGAGACTCGCATTACAGAGAATGGGTTTTCCTGATCTCTTCGATTTCCCAGAAAGACCTGGATGCTATGTCCCAGATCTACAAGCACCACCTCAACGTCGCCGCGTTCCGGATGGGCCAACGCTTGATGAATCATCTCTTCATCCGGAATGAGTTTGGTATCGCGACGGGTAGACTTCTTGGTTTCCAGATTCAGTAACAGGTCTTTCAATAATTCTTTGACCTTGCGGCCTGTAGCCGGGTCCAGGTCCTGATAGCTTTTCATTATTCTGCCTCTTCGATTTTCTTTCTGTTTGTCCGCCAGGAGCTAGAGGGTAAAATGACTGTAGTAGTAATGATCGCAAGTGAATTCTGGATATTGCTGGTAGCTGCCTTTTTCATTTCTTCCATCTCGGGCGCCTTTGGAATCGGCGGCGGCACCCTCACTGTACCTTTCCTCATTTTTATTGGCAGCCTTCCGGGTTGGCCTGGCAAGGAAGCGGGTCTGGCTCATACGGCAGTAGCCATCTCGCTCTTGACGGCCTTATTCCTTTCACTTTCGGCATCCACCTCTAACATAATCAGTAGACGAATACACTTCATTCCAGGCTTGATCGTAAGCTCATTTAGTTTACCAGGATCCTACCTCGGGGTGGCCATTAGCAGTTCCCTGGGCTTCAACGAACTGGCTTTGATTTTTGCCTTCATCGTGATGATAACCGGATTCGTAGGTTTTTTTCGCAAAGGAAAAAGGGAAGAAGGACAGGAAGCTGAGGATAGCCGGCCCCGACCCACAATTGGTCAGATTCTAATGTATTCAATTTCCGGATTCTTCGTTGGTGTATTATCCGCGCTCACCGGGCTCGGCGGCGGCGTCGTGCTGGTGCCTCTATTCCTATGGACTTTACCGGGAAGCAAGGCCTCGGAGGCTGTAGCCACGTCCAGTTTCTGTATCGTTTTCAGCGCTTTCTATGGCAGCGTTCTTTATGCCTTCCAGGAAAACATGAGCCCTATTCCTGAGCCCAGTCTCGGTCACTATTATCTTCCCTTTGCCATTCCGTTTGCCATTGGAGCGCTTCTGGGCGGTTTTTCCGGGGCTATACTTAAGAATAAAGTGCAGGGGCTGCATTTGAAACGAGGTTTTGCGATCGTACAAATACTGGCTGGACTGGCTGTTATTGCCCGCACTCTTACGTGAGGCGCAAACGCGGATGCAACGACGGGCCACGGGATGCCAAGAGAAGTTGGAAACTACAAGTGTGGGGCGGCCCGTCCGAGCTCTGAGCGGAGCGCTGCTACGGCTCTATCTCAGTAGTTGATTTTTTCTTTCGCACTACTCCGTCTTGATCCAGGCAATACGGGCATCCGTAGATATGCGCCTGTCTTTTGCGTTCCGTTTTTGGCTCCGGCTCCAGGGCTGCAAACAGGTAGTCGGTCTGCCCGAGCAGCGTTCCGCAGACCGGGCAGATTCTTGGTCTCTGTGGTCCGGGTTCCATTTTCAAGACCCTTTTTGCATCAAGACGGGGAGGATCTTCGTTGTTGGATCCAGAGCGTTTCTTGTGCAACTCTCCACCCGCAGGCTGCAACGCAGACGGAGAAAGCATATTAAGAAAAACGATTACGGCCAAACAGAGGCCGGCAACTGCTACGAGAGTAAGCATAGGGCTTCTTTATTTTCGGAATCCAGCCCTTCTAATCTGTATGCCTGATAACCGTACGCCCAGGGATTTTTGAATATTCTTTAGAATATTGCGGCTATGGAGTTGTAGTTCCTGAGCATAAACGCTCTGATGAACTTCCACCAGAAGTTTGCCGTTCTGGATGCTCAGTGGTTGGGTATGGTGGCCCAGCAATCCAGCAAGTTGGCTCCACTGGCTCTGAATGGAATGAAAAGCGGATTCATCTTCCGATATACCCAGGAATCCTTCCAGGCTCTTGCGAAATTGACTTTGAATGCTGGCTATGGGCTCAGGTGCCTTCCTGGGAAGAGCTCTTGAGTCCATCTCATCCCAGGGGTTCCAGACCGATGAGTCAACCCGATCGCCTTTTCCCACATGACCGGATGCGGTCGGGTCCGCATTGTCTGGATTCTCTTCAGTGGGGGCCGGCATGGTTTTCTTTTCTGGGTAATTCTTGCACCTGAACAATCCTTGCCCCGGTGCTCTGCACAGCTTCTTCCAGCCCATCCAGATCCGGAGTAGTGAAAAATGCCTGCCCACACTTGTGCAGCAAATCCACAAAGTAATCCCTTCTATGATAGTCCAGCTCTCGGATCACATCGTCAATCAATAGAATAGGCGATCGGCCAAGATACTGCTTTAGATAGTAGAACTGCCCCACTCGCAGCGCAAGCACCAGGCTTCGCTTCTGCCCCTGGCTGAAGCGGAATTGCACATCTCTGTCGCTTCCATCCTGACAAAGAAAAAGCAACCTGTCCCGGTGTGGACCAAAGCTAGTGGATCCGGTTGCTACATCCCTCATGCGTCTTTCTGCCAGAGCTTTCCGATAGTTTTCCTGCAGCGCTTCTCCGGGAAAGAGACTAACCCGAATCCTATCGCGACCGCCTGATATCTGGGCAATAGACTGATTCAAAATAGGTTCATACTCTTTAAGAAACCGCTGTCGTTGTCCGGTGATGCTACTACCGAGTTCGGCCAACGTTCGGTCCCAGACGTCCAGATCCGTCAACCTGGCCTTATTTTGCCGGATGGCTTTCAGGGTCGCATTCCTCTGTCGCATAGCCCGGTTGTACTTCAACAGAGCATCCAGATAAGCGGAATCTCGGTGCGAAAGCAATGCATCTAGAAATCTTCTGCGCTCCGTAGGGCCTCCCTGAACAATGCTAAGATCATCCGGACTGAAAACAACAGCCACCAGATTTCCTATCAGCGATGCGCGGGAAGGCAATACCTTGCCATCTTTCTTGATTCTTCGCTGCAATCGATCCTGTACCTGGACTCCCATCTCCAGAGAGTGCAGCATATTGTTCCATTCATAACTGCACTGGATATGGAAGCCGGGAAAGCCCTGTTGGACCAGCTCCTGGTCTGGCGCGCCCCTGAAGGACTTTCCCGTGGTGAGTACGGAAATCGCCTCCAGAATGTTGGTCTTTCCGGATCCGTTTTCGCCTATTAGAAACGTCAGGCGATCTGGAAATTCCAGATTCAAGGATTCGTAATTCCTGTAATGATGCAGCTGTAAGCTACGTAGATACACGCTGGCGCTGGGCCTAGATCTTCATGGGCATTACCACGGCCACGAATTCCGAATCCTCCGGATCCCGCAGTACCGTGGGTGCGCTGGCAGTAGAAAAGCCCATTGTAACTTCTTCGCTACCCAGAACGCCCAGAACATCCAGCAAGTAGTTGGAATTGAACGCGATGGTTACCTCTTCGCCCTGGTATTCGCAAGGTAAAGGATCGCTTACATTCCCCAGATCCGGAGTGGAAGAGCTTACTACCAGTGTGCCTGGCGTAAACTCAAGCCGCACCTGACGAGAAGGCTCCGCCGCCAGAACCGCTGCCTGCCGCAAAGAAAGCCTCAGTGCATCTCGATTCAGTCGAACTTCATGGTCCAGTTTACGGGGGATTACCTGTCTGTAATCGGGAAAGTTACCGTCAATGAGTCGGGTAATGAGTTCAACATCGCCCAGCTTGAAGTAGAGTCGCCCTTCTTCTTTGTCGAATCCTACAAAGCCTTCTTCTATGCTGCCAATTAGTCTTGTTAATTCGCGGATCGCTTTTACCGGCACCACGACGCCCTTGTCTACGGGCAACGATTCTGGAAAATTACGAGCAATGCGAGCCAGGCGTCTACCGTCCGTGCCCACAAATACAGCCTGATCCCCATCGCTCTCCATGTACAGCCCGTTGAAAACGTATCGTGCATCCTCTTCGGCGATGGCATAGGAAGTCTTCCGGATCATTTCATTAACCAGAGCTGGTGGAAACTGCTTGAAGTGACTTTCTTTAATGGGCGTTGGAAGCATAAATTCATCTGAAGGAGCTCCCATTAGATGAATCTCAGTCTTTGCCTTCCCGGCCCCATCACGAATCGAAATCTTGTTTTCGCTGTCTATATCCAGCTCAACGCTTTCGAAACGAAACTCTTTGATTATCTGGCTTAGCTTCTTTGCAGGAGCGGTGATGGCTCCCTCTTTCGCAACCGTTGCGGGAAGCGTGGTCTTCATGCTTATATCCAGATCCGTGGCAGTAAGGGTTATCTTATCCTTGTCGGTTTCGATCAGAATGCTTGATATTACGGACCGGATCTCTCTGGCAGAGATGATCCCTTCAATCCTGGAAATTGCTTTCTGGAAGCCTGCTTTCTCGACTGTAAACTTCATTTCAGTACTCTCTATTATGGTATGTGTTTGTACTGCTGTACTTTATTGGTGCCGTGGAAATGTGAAAAAAACCATTCATTGCACGCCTTTCAAGGCACCGAGACATAATTCGTCGGAATTTCTGTGAAAGATTGCGCGAAATGCAACTGAAAAACAGGGCTGTTTCAAAAAAACCGGGAAAACCGTTTTCGGCGCTTCATATCCGGAACCTGCTTTTCACATTGAGAGGGTAGTTCTTCACATCTAGAGCCAATTTATCCACGATTTATCCCCAATTCATCGCAAACCTGGCGAAAGAGATGCTGAAAGGAAGGTTCACGTTCCAGTTTCATGGCAATCTTTCGTTCAGCATGGATGACTGTTGAATGATCCGTTCGGCGGAAGAAACGGGCAACGGCGGATTTGTTCAGCTCTGAATAATGCACGGCCAGGTACATTGCAAGGTGACGGGGCAGTGCAATCTCCATTTTTCGAGAGTTTCCCAGTAATTCATCCCGCGATACGTTGCATACCCGGGCTACCGTCTCCAGTATGCCGGCCGGATCCATAGGCCCATGTTGAGTGGGCGAAAGGAACTCCTCCAGCTGCTGCTGCACCAGATCTGTAGTTAATTCCATGCCTCCGGTCTGCAGAAAGTAGAGACGATTCACGGCAGATTCAATGTCGCGGGCTGTGCCTTTGACTCGCTGTAAGATCCCCACCGATTTTTCGTTCAATGAAATTCCTGTATCCAGGAGCTTCTGTTTGAGTATTGCCTTTCGCATGGAATCGTCGGGCAACTCGAGTTTCACCTGCAGTCCGGATAGAAATCGACTGAGCCAACGACTGGCGATAGGCAAATCTTTGATCGGAACATCGGATGTGACGACAATCTGTTTTCCGCTTTCGTAATAACTGTTAAAGATGAAGTACAGCTCATCAGCTATGTTGGCAGATGAGCCACGAATGGCATGTAGATCCTCAATAAATAGCAGATCGCCCCGGCGATAGCGGTTCTTGAGGCTGAGGTTTTTCCCTTTCTGTAGAGACGTGGCGAAATGGCTTCGAAATTCATCGATGCGAATTAGAACACACCTGGCCCTGTCTCGATTGGCCTGAACCTGGTGTGCGATGGCATTGATCAAATGCGTTTTGCCGGTACCGGTCTCGCCGTAAACAAAGAGAGGATTCACCTGACCGGGTTTCTGGGCAATGTTTCTGGCAGCCATGAGGGCAATTCGGTTCGCTTTGCCTTCGCAGAAGCGGTCCAGGGAAAGCTGGGGCCTTATCCAGGCGTTGTCTCTGGTCCGTGCCGTAACGGCCATTCTGAACTCCACGGAGACGGGGGCGGCCACAATGCTGGCCAGTCTGCTCTGAATGGGACCTTTCAAATGCTCCAGGGCGGTATTGAGTAACTCCGCACTATCCAGTTCGAATACGAAATGCCTTCCGGAATCCTTGCTGGATACTGCAGTGGGCCTGAGACTCTGCAAACAGCTGCGAACGTTACTATCGCTGGCTGAGTTCTGTAATTCTTTCTTGGTTTGCGACCAGGCATCTTCCAAGGCTGACTCCGATATGATGAGAATTGCGCCCCGGAAGTCTTGAATCCGGCCCATATCCATCAAGTGAAAAAAAGGAATCGGGTACGATTTTCCTGCGCGACAGAGAGGGATGTTCTGTCGCCTGACCTGATGAACTTCTTCTGGACGTACAGAGGCCTTTTTCGGGTGCGCAAAACCGGCCCCAGGAGTCCCCTGGAAAGCCTGTTGACGTACCGCAGTCCGGGCGGATTCTGGCAGATTGATCGCAATCTTTTATCCTGGAGTTATTCATGAAAAGGACCTATCAACCGAGCAAGCTGAAGAAGGTCAGAACTCATGGCTTTCGCGCTCGTATGGCAACCAAGAA
>JAGRNE010000134.1 GCA_020440915.1 Leptospiraceae bacterium
AACTCTTCTATTACTCCTGCTTTTGGCCCTCTTTGCTCTTTTTCGCCGGGGCTGGATCGGCTTCTGGACCTTTGTGGCCTACATATCCATCATTTCCGGAATCACTGTATTGGCTATTACCAATAACGGAATATGGCCCCTGAACATCTTTACCAGGCATGCAGCCCTGTTCGGTTCCATGATCGAGATGATCGTGCTTGCCGTTCTCATGGGCGTAATGCTTCGCAACGTTCAGGGCAGTCGCTTTCGCTCCAATGCAGAAGAAAAGCTTGGCAAAGATATGGAGAATAAAGCCAACGAGTATGCCCGGCAACTGCAAACCGAGATTCTGGATCGGGCGGCGGCGGATCTTCTCCTTCCCCTGGAATCTATCCGAGCCGCTGCCTCGTTTCCGGCCCGGACCGATGTGCCTTCCATGAATCCGTCTGTCCTTTCGACTGTTGCATTGCCTCCCGGAAGCCGGACTTTGCTGGAAGAGATTCGCGAAGAAAGTTCCAGGATGATCCGGGAACTCCAATCCTTGCAGAAGACTTCTACGAATACGCCAGAACTTCCGCTGAGCATGGCGCTGGAGGAAACAGCAGCGGAAGCGCTCGACTTCGCTATGCGGTCCTGGAAATTTCGAAATACTGCTACGAAAGAAAGTGTTCCTCTACCGGATTCTGCAAGAAAGACGCTGAAGCAATTTCTCCGGCGAATGCGGGCAGATGGCGCTGGGCCGGAATCCCGGGGCCGGGACGGAGCAACACTACTAAGTCTGGATAGCGATCCTGCTACCGGCGGAAAAGACCTGGAGATTCGCATTCGCTACGGCGAGGAGAGCCTTGCTATTGTCCTGCCGGCCCGCCAATCCCATTTCAGAGGCGAACCCATAGGCCCGGAAATGACCGGTCCGCGAATCGCTGACGCTTCGCAGGATGTGGATATTCTGATCTTCGGTGCGGACCCTGTGCTGCAAAGATACATGGAGCTAATCGCCCGGAAAAACGGCCTGAAACTCGGTGTTGCGAATCTTCTGGAACCCATTCCGGAAGGGGGTTTGATCCACATCCTGGATCTTTCGCAGCTTTCGCTGGAGGAGCCGCAATCCCTGGAAAAAATGCGAAACTGGCTGGATGATTTTCCGGCCGAAAGCCCGCTCATTGCACTGGTCGGCGACGGTCGCCTGCAACTGCGAGACCTGGACCTGGACCCTGGTCTGGATCTTCTGGTATATCGCCCTTTGAATAGCGACCTCTTTGAAATGGAACTACTACGATTGCTGTATTCTGCCCGAGCCCTGCGCTCCCCGGAGAAGGAATACAACATCCGAAAAGCCCGATCCGAAGCCCGTCTACAGAATACTCTTCGAAGGGTGCTGGGCAGACAGCTGGAGCGAATTCAGGAACTGGCCGGTAATTACGGCAAATCGGAGGCAGATCTGACCGCTTCCAGGGAAGAATTGGATCGACGTATTCGAGCCGCCCAGAGCTCCTTGAAGCAGATACTGCGCTCCATGTCTGATTGAAACGCCGCCCTTCGATTGCCGATTACGCTTCCTTTTCTCCTGCGCCGGTGTGGTTGCGGCGAAGTAGCAAGAAGTGGCGTTAGGCGCATTTTTCGCCTGAACTCCTCTTCCGTGGTCAGACCTGTGTCTGCAGCTTACGATAAAGTTCGCGAAAAGATTCGTTGGGGATGTGACCTGCAGAATCGGCGCTCAGCTCTTCACGAATACAATTCAGAAAGTACATATCCAGTTCGCCTTTGTTCTTCGCGGCTACCTTTCCCCTGTATTCGCATTCGAAGAAATCCTTTACCATTTCGTATGTATGTCCGGAAATATTTATGCGGTCGGGTTCGGCGCTGGATTCCATTCTGCTGGCAATGTTGACGGTATCGCCCCAGATGTCGTAGGCGAATTTCACCTTACCAATGACGCCAGCCGTCACAGGGCCGGTATGAACGCCAATGCGCAGCCGCCAGAAAGAATGCCCCATCTCTGTCTTGATTTTCTGCAGCTCCTGCATGAAGGTTAGCAACTCCAGAGCGGCCAGACAGGCATCCACCGGATGAGTATGGTTGATGGTAGGAAGGCCTCCGGCGCACATGTAGGCATCGCCAATGGTTTTCAATTTCTCCAGACCGTTGCGCCTACAGATCTCATCGAACTGCGAGAAGCATCCGTCCAGCTCGCGAATCAATTCCCAGGGCGACATACGCTCAGCGATTCCCGTAAAACCGACAAAGTCCGTAAAGAGTACGGAAACCGAACCAATACTGGCAGGCGTCACAGAACCTTTTTGCTTCAATTCTGTGGCCACCTGCTCGGGCAGGATACTCAGAAGAAGGCTTTCGGCTCGCGCCCTTTCCTGCTTAACCTGTTCCAGTAGCGAAGAATTGTAGACTGCTCCTGCAATCTGGTTGCAGAAGCGGCCAATAGAATCCAGCTCTTCCCGATTTAGCTTCATGCGCTTTCGCACACTGGTAAAGCAGGAAATACCAATAACTTCGCCGCGAATAATCAACGGAACCATAAGAAAGGCTTTCAGGTTCAATGCATCGAAAAAGAGTCGATCGACGCCGGATTCGATGTCGCGGCCCGGAATACGCGAAAGGTAAAGTCTTCTTTTTTCGGCATATACCTTCCAGAGAGTTCCGGCCTGGGGCGAAAGCGGGGTGCGCAGCGATTGCAGCTCTTCCAGGCGCGGACCCATTACGCCTTTGAGGCTGTCCGAAAGATGGGATACTACAAATTCGCCGTTGTCAAAGTTTGCAAGGATAAGCATGGTCCCATCGATATCAAAGTTTTCATCGATGAAGCCGAATACTTCGCCTACAATTTCATCCAGCTCAGAAAGCGCATTGATCTTGAGTGTGAACTCATTGAGTTTTTGAATCTCCTGTCGGGATTCCTCCAGATCTCTGGTCCTTTCTTCTACACGAACTTCCAGAAAGTCTCTGGCTTTTTTTAGTTCGTCAAAAGCCCGGGCGTTGACCAGAGAAATCCCTGCAAGGGAAGCGAAAGCTGCCAGAAGTTCAACATCGGACTTTGAGAAACTGTTGCGGTCCAGCTTGTTCAAAACCTGGATTGTGCCCAGAATCTCCCCGGATTGATCGTAGATTGGAACACACAGAATGGAGCGAGTGCGATAACCGGTTCGAAGATCGTAATCCCTGCTGAATCGTTCGTCTTCGTATGCATCTTCGATGTTCACCGTCTGGCCGGTGGTGGCTACATATCCGGAAATCCCCTCCGTTAAACGAATGCGAATTTCATCGCTTCCCTGCGCTACCCGGGACCAGAGCTCATCGCGTTCCCGATCGATCAAAAATAGCGTGGACCTATCCGCATGCATGACCTCGGTCACGGTGTTCATAATAACGCCCAGCAGAGCATCCAGATCCAGCTCTGCCATAATGCTCTGGGTGGCGCTTACCAGGCGATTCAGATTGGAACTTTCATAAACCAGCTTCTGCAGGGCGCTGGCACGAATTGTCATTCGACCACTGGCATCCCTCTGGAGCAAAGATGCGGCCCCGGGGGGAAGAATTTCAGAGTTACCGGACATTTGCTCTTCCTGCAGCGAGCTATAGCTCACTGTATAGTCTTATCGGCATCACCGGGGCCTCTCGCCAGCGGTAAGCAGTCGCAGGGAAGGGTTTTCAGAATCGGCACAGGGCAAAAGCCGCTCAGCGGTGGACAAATCATACGAAAAGGGCCTGGGCGAATGGCGGGCAAATGAAATGGTAGCAGGAGCGGAGCGGGTAGATGTAGCCGTAGCATGCTTCTAGACTGCGGGCAGGAGGCTCCAGATGCCAGAAAGAGAGCTACGCGGAAAGACCACAGGTTTTCTTTTTTTGCCAAAAGGTAAGAAACCGGGAATATCCAGCAGCAGACGATGCAGTTGCGAAAGGGATGGACCCGGGGCTGCCCCTCCCTTCTCCAGGCATGCCCGAGCCTTTTGAAAGGAATCGGGAATGTCGGCGCAATCTTCCTCCATGGAAAAAAAGCAAATCCATTCTCCTCGGGCGCAGCTCAGTCCACGCAGCAGTGCTTTTCTTCGGCCGGTGGGCGCGCTCAGGGCAACCATTCGAAGCCTTGGATCTCCACCGCAGAGGCCGTTGATCAGACTGCGGGTCTCATCTTCGCTATGTGCATCTACCAGTATCAGCTCGAAGTCCAGTTCGCGATGATCAAGGATGGCCACACATTCCATGTAGAAACCCAGAATTGTGAGTTCCTGATTGTGCACAGGCACAAGAATGCTCAGTTCCGGAGTGTTCGTATTGCCCATCTCGGCGTCGAATGCGGGCTCGGCGGGGCCGTTCCGTGGATTGTCTTTGAAAGGGCTGCCTGCATTCATTTCTGTGCTCCTGCGGCAATGGTAGGTCTATTTAGAAGGAAAGTAAATACCCAGTTCTGGTTAGTAATGGAAGCGCCGAAATAGACAGACGAAGGCCTGCGATCCGCCCCTTGATGCAAGATTCAATGGAACAATGAGAGGAATTTCTTCGTCCATTGAAACAGCGGTGTCCATTGAAACGGCGTCGGCCGGAAAAATACTCTTGATCCAGAAGGAAATGAAAGGGAAAGCTTCCGATTAGTAGCCGCAAAATGCCCGGCAGTGGGAGAGAACGATGAACATAGAAATTGCAGAATTGAAATCAGTCCATTGGCGCAGAATTATCCTCTTTCTATTTCCAGTTCTACTCTCACTCAGCCTGAGTCCGGTTCGAGCGGACATCCTGCTTGGATTGAGCGGGTCTTACAACTCCCTGACTGCCAGTCAGGAGTATGGCGGGCCCACCAAAACCTTGAGCAGCTACGACGATGCGGCTACCGTGCACTCGGGCTCCGCATCCATCTTCATTCAATCCCTGCCCGATCCCATTATTCCACACCTATTCTACTCTCCCTACTTCGACCTCTCTTCAATGGAGAGAAGTACATCGGACAACTATTTGAAGGCCACCACCGGGGAGGCAGGTCTGGGACTGTACGTCGCCACTGGTAACCTGTACCGAGGTGAAGTGGGGTTCTTTCTGGGAATCGTTGCCGCCGGACGAGTATCGGATCTGGAAGGTCAGTTCAACTTTGGTAGAAGTACTCTCTACGAAGCGTATCTGGCCACCAACGATACAACCCTGGACCATATCGATGTGCTAAACTACTCCAGAGACCAGGCGGGCAGTCTCAGCGATCAGCGCAAGACCCGGTATCTGCTCTTCAAAGCCGGGGCCCTGTCCCGGGAGAACTACATTATCGCCGACATTGGATTCAATCGAAATGTGGACTTCAAGACCCTGGCCGTCCTGGCCCTGCTCAACAACAGCAACCTCAATGATGTTCATAAGTACTACAGTCTGTATCAAGAGAGCACCGAGAAGGAGGACATCTTCTACGGTTTCGCTCCTATCATTGAGCTGGGCTATATGGGGAATAATTTCCTGATCAAGTACAAAGGTAGCCTGCCGGTGCGCTTAAAAGGCCAGAAAGGGGACATGTCTATCGAAACCCATTCTCTGGTCATTGGAGCCTACTTTAAGATTTAATTCTCGCAAACTGTTTCTGCTGGTTCTGGCGCTCCCCTGCTCTGGTTGATCGGCCAGCGCGAAGCAGGCTTGCACAGTCCCAATGGGCTTTCGCTGGTGATGGGCCGTCCAGGCTCTTTGCTTGCGATAGTACGCAATCGCATACCTGCCCTGGAGTATATATCCCCAGAATTGGGTATTGCTTTTTCCGTCTTCTCCGGATAAAATCCCTTAGCTTCCTGGAGCTCCCTGGCATGAAGATTGGAATCGTAGAGAACGATGAGGAATTTGCCTCTTTCCTCCGAGAAAGACTGCAGACCTGGAAAGAAGTAGAAGAGATCTACCATTGGTCGACTGCAGAGATGATGTGGAGGGATGGCGCCCTACCCGCTCTGGATCTGGCTTTGCTGGATATCCATCTACCCGGACTTTCCGGGGTGGAACTGGCCGCCATGTTATCGGAGCGATTCCCGGACATGCGCAAGATTATGCTGACCAGCCTGCATTCCGATGAAATCGTTTTTCAAGCTTTGAAAGCCGGCGCAGTGGCCTATGTTCTGAAGTCGGAAATGGAAGACATTCAGGAAGTGATCCGGATTGTGCTCAATGGCGGTGCCGTCATAACCCCTACGGTGGCCCTTCGGGTGATGCGCCACTTCCAGAGAGATCGTAACAGTGTGCAGGCTCTCAGCCAGCTCACCACCAGGGAAAAGCAAATTCTGGAGGAGCTTTCATCGGGCGAAGCTCCTCGCGACATTTCAGGTACCCTCCAGCTAAGTATTCATACCGTTCGCCAACACATAAAGAATATTTACGCTAAACTGCAGGTCTCCAGCAGGTCGGAACTAACCCGCAGACTTAAGGAACTTGGTATCGAATAATGATGCCATTTTACTATTTGTTCTTCCCACTATCAGCCTCGATATTCCTTCAATTCCCACTTACATTTTGTGAATTCCCAGCAATCCACCTTGACAGTGTTAGTATATCATTTCAGAGTCTGGCTTAACTTGCATGCTCTGTACGCAACCATACAGCGATCGTTACGAAACCAGGAAATTGGAAAGGATGGCAATTACTCTTCTTTTCCTGGTCGCAACCATGGGCTGCGCTCCGGGCCCCGGGTCTGAGCCGGCCAATGCAACGGCTACGCCAGGAGATGCAAAAGACGTGCTGCGCTACAGCATCCCCGCTAATGATGAAATTCGATACCTGGAATTGAATCGTTCCTCTTTTCCTTACTTTGCCGCCATTCAATGTCCGGGGCAATCGGAGGTATTGAAGACTCTTCCGGAGCCCAGGGCTCGCCCCACCTTTCGCATTCCGCCTTCAGAGCATACTTGCGAGGTGGATGTTCGCTTCGCGCAAGGACCGAAAAGCAATGTGGCTTACGTATCGTCTGCTTCGGATTATCACAGGGAAGCCATGCAGCGCTCCCAGATCCTCAGCGTCGGCATGGTGGGGCTTACGGTGCTTACTCTATATTCGCTTTCCCTGTCGGTGGCTCTACGTAATCGCATCTATATTCTCTTCCTTTATTTTTCCCTGACTTTTCTGGCCTACCATGCTTTTCGTACCGGTTACTTTCGCGAATGGGGAATCCATGCCCCGGCCCTGGCCAGCCATTTGATGCAATTAATGCAACTGGTGTATCCAGGAGGTCTTCTGCTATTTGCGCTGGAATTTCGCGGATCGCGCAGGACTTCACCATTCTTCCACTGGATAATTCTTACAAGTCTGTCGGTTGCTCTGGTTGCCAGCGTCTACAGGCTACCCGGACCTCTGGTGGCAGGAATGGAAATGGCTTTGCTTACTGCCGCTCTCATCTCTTCTTTTGCATCCCTCGGGCGAAAAGACGGACCGGGACTTCTGATCAGCAATGCCATGCTGTACATTTGCACTCTGGCGGCCAACCTTCAGGATCCGGCCATTCCCGTGCATCCTGCTCTGGAAAACGTCTCCATGATCGGTGGACTATTGCACATCCTGGGAGTATCCGGTGTCATTGGTTTTCGCATTCACAATCTGCGCCAGGGTGAACTCCGGGCCCGGCATCGGTCCCGCCAGACCTGGAAGGCTGCCCTGGACTCCCTTGAGCAAGCCAGAGAGACAAAGAGAGAATTCATGTCCAGGATGGGCGCTCGACTGATTCCGGCTCTGGAAGGCGTACAGCAGCAGGCAAGAAAATTGCTCAGCCAGGGAAGCCGTGCTTCTGAAGGCTCGGCCCGCCGGATAATAGACGAAGCCGGTCGCCTGCTCCAATTACTGCATCATTCTACGGAAAGTAAGGAGAGAATAGAATCGGTTTCGCTGGCGCGAATTACCGAGGATGCGCTTACTTTGCTGCAGCTATTTCCCGGAGCGCAGCAGCCCAGACTCATTAACGATGTGGATACGGACCTGCACGTCAGAGTTGACTCCGATCAGTATGTGCGCACGCTCAGCGAGTTTCTGGAAAACCTTTCGTTTTTAAAAGCACCGGAAACCGTTACTATCTCTGCTTCGGCCCGGAACGGAACGGTGGAGATTCGGATCTCCGTATTTGGCAGCATGTCCAGTGGACACACCGGCAATGGGCGTGCCACCGAGACAATGACAGCCATCCGAGACAGCAGCTCGGAAACTTCGAGAACAGCAGCCGGACAGAATGGACAAAAGGAAGAAGCGAAACGATCAGATGCGAAACGATCCGGCGCCCTCATGGAGCGATTGAGCAAAGACTTTCTCACACAATCCCTGCAGACCCTGGATCCCCGGGCAGCTTTTTTCCCTGCAGAAAAAGGTGAGTTCCGTTTCTCTTTGCCGGGCGCTAAGCCGGAGAACCCGGAAATACCAGAAACGGTTCAGGAAATCCCGGACGGTCCGTACGCTCTCATATACTCCGAAGATATGCTCTACGGGCCGCGATTGCGGAGCAGACTCTCAGAGTGGATGCCCTGTTTAACTCATGATCAGATACCGCCCTCATGGAAACATGATCCGGCTGTGGTCGTTCTAGATGTGCTGGACCTTCGCAGCCGTGGCCCTGCTGCCTTTATGCAGGAGATGCAACGTCGAATGGAAGTGCATCCTCCTGTTCTGGTGCTCAGTCGATCCGAAGATCGCTCGCTATTTCCGGAACTGGCGGGCCAGGGTCTGGGAGACTGGATCACCAAGCCCATCTCTACAGATCTAATTGTGGACCGGGTACAATCCCTTCTTTCCATGAACCAGAAACTTCAGGAGCAGAAAAAGTATTACCATTCGCTGGCCCGAGAAAATCGCTCTCAGATCCGAAGGAGTCTCCATGATTCGCTGGGAGCACAGCTTACAGATCTAAAATTTCTGGCCGAACAACTGGATCGGGACGGCAACGAAAGTATTCTGGGAGAAGAAGTGGACCGCACCATTCGAATGCTTCAGGACTCCTTGCAGGATCTGGAGGATTCCCATGCTCTGGCCGCCGATATGATTCCGGCGCTGGAGGATAATATTGTTCGACGATATACAAGAGCCAGCCGAAAGATTCGAAGGAATTTTGAATACAAGAAGTTGCAGCTACCGGCAGAGGTCGCGGACGATCTCTTCAGGGTTTTTCAGGAGCTGGTTACCAACGACCTGAAGTACGGAAGCGGAACCGCGCGTTGGAGTCTGCGAAGCGAAGAAGACGGAATCCGAGTAGAGCTTGAATCCTCTACCCGATACGACCCTTCTACCAGTATCCATGGGATGGGAACGGCAAGCATCATGACCAGGGTCCATGACATGGGGGCTCGAATCAAAATGCACATCGACCAGGGAATATTCTTTGCCTCGATCTTTCTACCGGCTCAAATCTTCGCCGTTTACAGCCCGGGCAATGACTAATCGACTGCCGGCCCCTTCAGGGCAAGGCCAGGCGATCAGAATCTTGCCGAAAACCATTTCTGGATTCTGAGCCTGGCAAATTCCCTGCCATCCTCAATCAGAGTATAGAGCACAGGTATTACGAATAGCACGGAAGGCGTTCCAATAAGAAGGCCCCAGGCCATGGCCAGTACCAGGGGAGCTATGAAACTGTCAAAGCCGCCAAAGAGACCGTAGGCCGTAGGAAAAAGCCCGGCCACCGTCGTCAGAGTAGTCAACACAATGGGGCGCAGCCGCAGTCGGGCGCCTTCCAGGATGCCTTCATGCAAATCTGCATCTGGTTGTTCTTCTTTCAGGCGGTTCACGTAGTCCACCATAATGAGCGAATCGTTCACCACTACACCGGCAAAACCGATGA
>JAGRNE010000135.1 GCA_020440915.1 Leptospiraceae bacterium
GCCTGGCGACAACGACTACTGAAGGATTACCTGGAGTTTCGCGGAGGGGTAGAATCTGCCATTGCTGCGGCCACCAGGTTGGGCCCTGTACTCCATATCTCGGTGCATAGTTTTACGCCGGTGCTGGACCAGCAAGTGCGCAACTGCGACCTTGGAATATTGTATGATCCGACGCGACAGCGGGAGAAATCCACGGCGTTGGCCATCCAGTCCGCCCTGGATACAGGCGGTCTTCGTATTCGTCGCAACTACCCTTACAGTGGAATTGCAGACGGGTTTACGACCTGGCTGCGAAAGCGTTTCTCCGACAAAGTTTACTCCGGGCTTGAGCTGGAAATGAATCAGGGTTCAGAAAAACAGATGCCAAAAGTGGTGGACCATCTGGGCCAATTTCTGAGATCAAAGGATATTCGCACTTGCTGAAAAGCCTGCCATGTTTCCGGCGGAAATGGGGCAGACCGGCTTCGCAGTCGGAAAGGCCTTTAATTATGAAACGACACTCCGTCTTTGCTCTTTTGTTCTTGCTATTTCTGGGCGGATGCGATTTTCAAGCCTACATTGATTTAAGCTTCTCTCACGTGATGCGGGTACTGCAATGGAAGGCAGGAAGCGCCATCCCTTCGCGGGCATTGATTCGAATACAGATGGCCTCCGAAGAAGGCTGCGAACAGGATAAATCCAGAGTGGCCGAAATCCTCTCCCGGTATTATGGCGTACCGGAATCCTTGCTCTGCAAGGAAGAAGGCCTCTCCATTTATCTCGAAGCCACCGTGCCTCTAAACGTTAGCCGACGCAGCGGCGAAATCAACAAAAAGATCACGGCCATTCAATTGGAGGAAACAGCGGACGGTATTGAGATCCGCGTGGCTATGGATCGGGGCAGCTTTGAGCGGATGCAAAATGAGATGGAGGAAGTCTTCTTTCGGAAGCCGGAAGTAAATGACCTGTCTTTGATTCTGCGTTTCCGGAACGATACCCGACAGACTTTGATTTCTACCGCGAAGTTCGTATACGTGGATGACCGCCCGTTGCCCATGGAAAGCAAGGTCAATCTTGATCCCGGACGGACGGTGGAAATACGTCTTTCTGACGTAGCCCGGGACTATGTATATCAACAGGGTGTGCTCACGGTACTCACGGTGAAAGGCACCGTTGAAGGAAAACCATTTTCGGAAATCGAATTCTTGCCAGCCACGGAAGCGCAGCCGAGCAAACCGGCCAAACCATCGGAAACACGGTCCACGGACCAGGCGCGCCCCGGCAGAGAGGAAGAAGGGAGGCCCGCATCGTCTAACAAACCTTCATCGGGCCCCAGCGATGCGCGCCTAAAGAGTAAGGACTTTGAGGCGATCCAAGGAAAGATGGAGGAATTGATGAAGCAGGAAACCGCCGTTGGGGGAAAATAGACCAGGATTGGTTGACTTCTTTTTCGACCAGGCCATCTGCCTCTTCTTGTTTCTGAGTTGTCGTTACTGATTTTGTCGTAGGAAGTTCTTCTAATATAATGAGGCTGTGTTCGTCTCCGAACAGCCCGGTGTCGCCAACGCTTGCCCCCACTTGGCCACACTTGCCACAGGATTTGGATCCTTCGTCGGGCAGCGTTTAGAAAAAGGGTCGGCAAATCCGCAGGTCAGCCATTTCCTATCTATAAGGCGGACCAACCCATTTTATGAGTGAGTCAGAATCATGTTGCCAGGTCACCGCATCTAGAAATCTCTCTCTTTTGCACTCTTCTGCGCGCCGCGCCGTCTTAGCTCTAATTCTCTGGATGACCCTTTCTCCTCTGGTTGCGGAGAGTCCTGCAGCTCTGTCTCTAAACGAAGTTTATCTTCAGGTACTCCGGCGAAGCGAACAGGATGAGATTCGCAAAGAGGATCTGGCTGTGGCTCAGGCCCGATACCGCCAGAGTCTGAGTTCTTACTACCCTGAGATTTTTCTCTTCGGGCGTAAGAGCTTCTACGATAAGTACGACGAAGACGATGATAGTCAGCTGGAAACATTGCTTCGACAGCAGCAAAGTCAGTCCAGCAACACAACCAGTACAAGCAGCGGTAGCGGATTTCGCAGTATCGATCCTTACCAGGCAGGAGTGGGCTTCCGGTGGCCCATTTTCAGCGGCTTTCAAACCTATTACGAAAGCCGGGCCCGGGATGCAGAGATAAGCTCCGCCGCTTTGAATCGCCAGAGATACAGACAATTGTTGTACAGAGATGTGGGCGAGGTGTACTTTCAGATTCTGGAGTACAAGAAGACTGTGCAGATTCTAAAGGAAGAGCAACAGGCACTGAGAGCGCGGATTGGAGAGCTGGCCCGAAGGGTGAGAATTGGCCGCTCTTCCCAGGGTGAATTGCTGGCGGCGCAAAGCGAATACAGCAATTCCCGGGTAGAATTGGAACGGGTACAGGGCTTGATGCGTATATCCACAGAACTGCTCGCTTTTTTGATGAATGCATCGGCGGATTCCATTGTGCTGGCAGAGCCCGGCCCCCTTCCCGGTCAAAGACAGCTTACGACTTACCTGGAAAAGGTGGAGAATCGAACAGATCTCAAGGCGGCCATGAAAACTCTGGAAGCTGAAAAGGCCCGGTTGAATAGCGAAAAGGGCGGCCATTATCCGGAAGCAAACGTTGAGGGCAGCTACTATATGAGCCAGAAGCCGGATTTTGGTAGGGACTGGGGAATTACTCTGAGCATAGAGATTCCTCTTTTCGAAGGCGGAAATACTTATTATGCAGTGCGGCAATATGAAGCCCTGGTGCGAAGAAGCAAACTGGAATTGCAGGCGCTTCGTCGATCCGCCTCCTACGAGGTGCGTTCTGCCTACACAGACTATGTCAACGCCCTCAGTCGTCTAGCCCTCATGCGTCAATCAGTGGAAATCAGTCGGTCCACATATTATGTGCAGATGCGCGACTACCGGCTGGGCATAGTTAGCAATCTGGAAGTACTCAATGCTCTTCGCAATTTTCATATGGCCAGGCGTGAACTGGTTCGACTGGAAATGCTGACGCGCATCAATGAGATTCGCCTGCATGTGGCGGCCGGAATGCAGGCCGAAATCCCGAGCGCTCCAGATGATTTAGATAACGCCGCCGAGGATCCTGAAACCGAAGCCGTCGAGTCAGAGCCGGATAATTCGGATGCTTCCAGCGCAGATAGCGCCTCCAGTCCCTCCGAAGTCAGTCCAGAGACCGGAGGCGAGCCATGAAACTATCCGACATCTCCATTCGTCGTCCGGTCTTTGCCTGGATGATCATGTTTTCACTGATAATTTTCGGCGCTGTATCCCTGGGAAGACTGGGAATAAGCTACATGCCGGATGTGGACTTTCCTCTGTTGAGCATTCGCGTGAGCTGGGAAGGCGTGGCCCCGGAGTACATGGAAACGGAGATCGTGGACCGGGTGGAAAAAGAGGTCATCGCAGTAGAAGGTCTCAAGGAAATCATCTCATCGGTGCGGCAGGGTAGCGCCAATATTCAGCTGGAATTTGACATTGACCGGGACATAGATGTAGCCGTGCAGGAGGTCCAGACTGCTTTAAGTCAACTGAGGTTACCTACTGGCGTAGATCCTCCGGTGCTGCGAAAAAACAATCCGGACGAAAGTCCCATTCTATGGCTTGGATTGAGCGGTAACCGATCGCAGTTCGAACTCTTTCGCCTGGCCGATCAGCTTGTGCTGGATCGCATACAACTTGTAGATGGCGTGGGTGAGGTATTTGTAGGCGGCTCTGCGGAAAGGAACCTTCGAATCTATGTAGATAATCGAAAGCTCAACGAATACGAGCTCACCATTCTGGATGTGCGCAATGCCATTCGCCAGGATCACGTGGAAGGATCCAGCGGCTACCTGGAGAATCAAGAGAACAGCTATAATCTTAGAACCATGGGCGAAGCCTCTTCCATTGAGCAGATGCAGCGAATCCGCATCACTCGACGGGGAGGGGGCCCTATTTATCTTTCGGACATTACACTGGGCGATGTGGCTCGGATTGAAAACGGCTTAAACGACGCTCAAAGAATCAATCGTGTGAACGGAGTAGAAGCAATCACCATTGGTGTGAAAAAGCAGACCGGAGCAAACGAAGTTCAGGTGGCCGAAAACTTGCGCGCGGAGATTGAACGCATAAACAAGAATTTGCCCGAAGGCGTGACGATCAACGTTAACTTTGATGGGACCCGATTCACCAAAGAAGCCATCGAAGAAACTCAATTCACTCTCATTCTGTCCGCCGTGCTGACCGCGCTTGTTTGCTTTGTCTTTCTGGGAAACTGGAGCTCCACCTTTAACGTTATTCTATCTATCCCTACGTCTATTGTTGGAACCTTCATTATCATCTATTTCATGGGTTTCACGCTAAACCTGTTCACCCTTCTGGCCCTTTCTCTGGCCATTGGCATTGTCGTGGATGACAATATCATGATCCTGGAGAACATTGTTCGGCACTTTGAAATGGGCAAGGATCGAGTGCGTGCAGCGAGGGATGGAGCCCGTCAGATCACCTTTGCTGCGGTGGCAGCCAGTGTGGCCATTGTGGCCATATTTCTTCCCGTGGCTTTCATGGAGGGGGTGATTGGAAAATTCTTCTTTCAGTTTGGAGTTACTATTTCTGCGGCCGTCGCCCTTTCGCTACTGGATGCAGTCACTCTGACTCCCATGCGTGCCTCCTTGACGCTAGTTCATCAGGAAAGGGAGCCCCGCATTTCACGTGCGGTGCGCCTGGTCATGGAAAGTCTGGGTTCGCTGTATCGCAGGGCTCTGGAATATACTCTGGCAAGACCGTTCACGACCGTTCTGGCTTCGGTGGCATTGTTTGGTCTTTCGCTTAGCATACTCTTCTTTATTCGGCGAGAGTTCGTCCCGCCCCAGGACCAGAGTCAGTTCGGCGTTCGATTCGAAACTCCCATGGGGTCTTCCATTCACCACACAGATAAAATGGGCAGAAGGATCGAAGACTTTCTGAAACAAAGGAGCGAGGTTACCAGCTATCTTTCCATTGTTGGCGGCTTTGGCGGTGGGGAAGCGAACACCGGCGTTTACTTTATTAGCCTTGTGGGAAAATCTCAGCGGGATATTGGACAATACGAATTCATGGATTTGCTTCGCAAAGAGATCAAAGACATTCCTGGAATGCAGGGTTTCTTGTTTGATTTTTCCAGCCGTGGGCTTTCTGCGCGTCGCAGCCAGCCCGTGGAGTTCAGTATTCGCGGCGGTAACTGGCATGAGCTGAAATCTATTGCGGATGCTGTGCTCAAAGATATGCAGAGCAGTGGTCTGTATGAGGACCCTCAGATGGATTACCGGGAAGGTATGCCGGAGGTGCAGGTAATTCCGGATCGACAGGAGGCGGCCATTCGGGGCGTTACCATGGAAAGCCTGGTCGAAACGGTGGGCCTTGCCATGGGAGGCGCCAGGGAAGGGCGTTTCACCGGAGACGGTAGGCGATACGATATTCGTCTTCGACTTCTGGAGGATCAATGGAGTCATCCGGAAGACCTGAATCGACTGAAAGTCCGTAATGGCTACGGCGAACTGGTGGATCTGCCGGAAGTGGCACGCGTAGAAACCAGACCCACGGTGCTGAATCTCACCAGAATTGACCGTCAACGTGCAATACAGTTCTCGGCAAACCTGAAAGAGGGAGTGGGGCAGGCGGACGGTATGCGACGTGCCGAAACTATCGCTCGCAAACACCTGAAAGAAAGCTATGGCTATTATCCGGGTGGAGGCAGTCGGGAATTTGAAGAAGCCTTCAGTAGTCTCGCTCTGGCTTTGTGGCTGGGCGTGCTGGTTGCCTACATGGTACTGGGGGCACAGTTCAACAGCTTTCTGCATCCTATTTCGGTGCTCATGGCGCTTCCGTTTTCGGCCACCGGCGCCTTTCTTGCTCTCTATGCCACCGGCCAATCGTTGAATCTTTACAGTATGATCGGTCTAATTCTTCTTATGGGGATTTCCAAAAAAAACTCCATCATGCTTGTAGAGTTTGCCAACGAGCTGCGAAAAAAGGAGGGTCTGGATGTTCAGGAAGCATTGATCGAAGCCGGTCTGGTGCGACTACGGCCGATCCTCATGACGTCGCTTTCGGCCATTGCAGCCGCCATTCCTCCGGCTCTGGCCATCGGCCCTGGCGCCGAGTCCAGGATTCCCATGTCCATTGCCGTCATAGGAGGCATGACCGTTTCGACCATACTTACGCTGATTGTGGTTCCTGCTGTGTATTCAATCCTTGCTCGATTCGAAAGAAGTAGGTGAGCGAAGATCCATACCGTCGCCCTGGCCTGCTTTCTGCGGCGGCCGGGGATAGCGAGTGCCCATGGCAATCAGTACTGCGATGCCAATGAAGAAAAAGGTCATGTCCCGGGTAATGAAAAAGAAAACCAGGTTGGCCAGAGTTCCTCCTTCGGCCAGCGCATATCCGATCAGATGAAATAGATTCCACTGAGCAGGATTTTCGGTCTTTCGCAATGTGAAGAAATAGACTCCAAATATTCCGCTCAGTGCCAGAGCGCTACCCGCAATGAGGAAAGCCTGCACCGGCTGATCCGGGGAGGGCGCCGGGGCCGCCACCAGGCTCACCGCCCCAAACATGAGGCAACCACCAATCATCGCCAGAAAGATAATCCAGAGTACACGCATCTGCTGAGAGTCCATTTCAGCAACAGGCAGCCTTTCTTGAAGAGGGTCAACGAAAGATCCGATTGACGTAGAATCATTTTGCTGAGGAACTTCAAGAGCGGGGGCGGATCTATGAGCAGAATGCAGGCCATTCAAGCAGACATTACCACACTGGACGTAGACGCCATTGTGAATGCAGCCAACGAAGCCCTGGCTGGCGGCGGCGGCGTCGACGGAGCCATTCATCGAGCGGCTGGACCTGAATTGATGCAGGCATGTCAAAGGATTGGAGGGTGTCCCACCGGAACAGCTGTGCTTACGCCTGGCTTTCGACTGAAGGCCAGGTTTGTCATCCATACTGTAGGGCCGATCTGGCGGGGCGGCCAGCAGCGAGAAGCGGAGCTACTGGCCAGCTGTTATCGTGAAAGCCTGAGACTGGCCAGCCAGAACGCCCTGGCCACCGTCGCCTTTCCCTCCATATCCACAGGTGTGTACGGATATCCTCTGGAAGAGGCCTGCTCTATCGCGGTGCGGACTGCTGGAGATTTTCTGAAATCCGACGAAACGATCAAAGAACTGACATTTTGCTGCTTTGATGAACGCGCTTTCTCGCTCTACAATAAGCTTCTAGATACATAACATAGCGCCGGCGGATTTTTGACGCGTCTGGACCTCTGTTTCTGAACTATTCTTTTTCTTTATCCTTTTTTATTGACCTAAGTTCGGGCGCTGTTTGCATTAGGTACAAAGAAAAAGATTCATGAAAGGTTATTTCGACTACAATGGTACTGTACCGGTCGATGCAAAAATCAAGGAAGAGCTCGGGGAATGGCTGGAATATGGCGTTCCCGGGATTCCAGGCCCACGAGGCAGGCGCACCAGTGGCCTGCTGGAAATGGCTCGGAGCGTCATTACTGGCACTCCCGGGCTGGAAGAATACGACATAGCTTTTACGTCCGGCGGGACGGAGGCGAATCGCCTGGCTCTGGAGTTTCTCTATATGCGCACGCTACGGGCGGGATTAACGGATGGCAACTTCCTGCGGGACCGGGTGCTGATTTTCGCGCTGGATCATAGCAGCATCCTTAGACAGGCACAGCCTCTTCGCAATATGGGATATGACGTTATGCTCATTCCTGCAACGTCCGGAGGCACCGCAGATCTGGATTTCATTGCCGATAAGGCCAATGCCTCAACCTGTCTGTTGAGTCTGATGCTGGCCAACGGCGATACGGGAGTCCTGCAGCCTGTGGAAGCTGTAAGCGAAATCTGCAAATCCAGAGGAATTCATTTTCACTGCGATGCCAGCCAGGCGCCGGGAAAGACCGATATCCGATGGTATGGGTTTCAGCCAGATACCATTTCCATATCCGGACATAAGTTTGGTGGCCTGGCCGGTACCGGAGCGCTGTTCTTCCGTCGGTTGCGGCGACCCGAGTCTACCTTCTTTGGGGACGATCCTGTGGTCCGTCCCGGTATGCCCAATACGCCTGGAATCCTTTCCATGGCCCATGCATGGAAGACGGCGCAACATGACATTTCGCATCGTCTGGCCTGTATGGGAGCAAAGAGAGACAGCTTTCAGTCCGGTCTTCTACAGTTGATACCGTCGGCTCGCATTCTGGGAGGGCGCTCCCCCAGGCTTGGCAATACCGTGGCCTTTATTCTGCCTGGTGTGACTCCGGAGCGTCTCATACAATTTCTGGAACGTCAGGAGCTTCATCTAGGCATCCTGCACGGATATCAAGGCATTCATTCGCCGTCACCGGCTCTGCTGGAAATGGGAGAAGACAGTGAAGCCGGAGTCGCCTGCCGGTTTTCCATCTGGGATAATACTGAGGAAAAGGAGATTGAGGATTTGCTTTCCAGTTTGAATTCGCTGACGGAGTCCGAAGTATAAGACTGCATCCGCCACTGCCTGCAGCGTGGTTCTGGCCTGGAAATCAGAAGTCCTGAGAAAACTACAGATTCGGCCGCCCGGGAAGGCAGCCGAATCTGTAGTATCGATTAGGCCAGCCAGAGAAGTTCAATATTACTCAACAGTGAATCCGCCGTTCAGGTCAAAGCTGGCTCGAATAAAGATTTGCTCATTTCTGGCTCGCGAACCCGCATAGTCCTGAATTCTAAATCCGCTGGAGCTGGTGTAGCCCAGACTCTGGTAAAATTGCGGGATCTGTGAGTAGGTGGAAGAACTTCCCAGCGTATCTGTAAGAGTCTTTCCTCCAGGAAGCGTATAGGCATCCAGAGCAGAAACTCGCGCCGGTCCGCCTCTGGAGTCGGTAGCAGTAATCAAAGACCAGCCTACACTAACCCGAAAGCTTTCGTGCACGAAGAAGGTGAAGCCGGCAATCCATTCGCGGAAACTGGCGCGATTAAAGTTTACATTTAGCGCTTCGGCATAAGTCAGATTTCCGATCTGGTCGTCTGCAGCGTCCAGAGCGAGAAGCTGTCTCCAGTAGTCGCGGTTGTCGGAAGCAGTGAGATCGTTGGATGTGGTTCCTTTTCCGTCGCCCTGAGCAAATCTTACAAAGGCACCCAGATCCCGGTAGCGACCATGCCAGAACAGATAGATCATATCTCCTCTTCTGTCTTCTTCGGCCAGGTAATTGTTGGCCAGATCGCTGAAGGAGTTCGTCAGAGTTACGTCGGGACGGATCCTGTAAGCAACGCCTCGCCGATCCACTTTTTGAATGTATCCCAGGCCCAGAGTGGATTCCATACCCTGGCCTTTGTATTCATAGTCCAGTTCCAGTCCTGTGGCGTAATCCTTCATTGCGCGCTGCTGACCTTTGTAGATGGCCGGTCGCAGTGTGCCGACAATATTGGCGCAGGTAGATGAAGGTGTAGGTCCTTGAGCAACCATGGTAATGGCATCGCTGCAACCGTCCATAGCGGGCAGGCTTGTGTCCTGACCCGATAAGCCTACGACATTCTCCAGTCGGAAAGGAGTGTTGATGTGGATTCTATGAGTACCCTTTTTTCCCAGAGGGCTGAAGCTGAGCATCCCGGTGAAATCCAGTCCGTATGTTGAATTCACCCCGGCGCTGAGGGATTCCAGAAC
>JAGRNE010000136.1 GCA_020440915.1 Leptospiraceae bacterium
GCCAGACCGAATGCGGGACCAATGCACTTTTTTCCAGGTAATTCAGCGACTGGACCGATAATACTAACGGGATGAACTACTTTAAGAAGACTTCGGCACTGGCCGGTTTGATCCTTATGAGCGCGCTGGTAAGCTGCGGCGGACCCGGTATCCGGGAGCCCGAGTTTTATGACCAGGCCGAAAAAATAATTCAGGAAGGAGGCGGTCAGGAAGTGGCCAGCCAGATCCTGGAAAACAGCGCCGAAATCCCCGAGCAGCAAAAAGATCGTGCCATTGGTCTTCTGGATTCATTGGGACCGGACAAGGGCCGCGACGCTTTGATGGGCCTTTATAACCGGCCGGGATTTAATGAGCCAGCCCAGAGAGAGGCTATTGTAGCGCGGCTTCTGAAGCGGGAAGACGGAATCACCGCAGACTTCCTTCGGACCCGCGTGTTGCAGGATCCTGATCTCTACAATTCCGTTGTCGGTTCCTATATGCTTCGCCAGGGAGATGCTGCTTCGGCTCGCTTCTTTGTGGCCATGGCGGAGAAAGATCGATCCATTCTGAATGGCGAAATGGCCAATCTCTTCGGCACCCATAAGACCGTAGAAGCCGTACCTTTGCTTAAGTACATGGCGGAAAACAGCGTCAATCCTGCCGATGCATTCGACGCTCTTACGGCCATCAGAGAAGGTGGGGCCGCCGAATATGTGGTCCAGTCCGCGGCGGATGCCAACCATCCTTCCCGACTCTACGCTGTGCGATACCTGCCCCAGCTGGAAAACAACGAACTTACTGTGCCCGTTCTTCGTTCCATTGTTCTGAACTACAAATCCGAAAACACTGAGATTCTGCATCAGGCCATGGAATCTCTGGGCGAAACCGAATATAGCGACGAAAGCTACAATGCACTGAAGCGGGTCTTTTTGAACGTTGATAGCACCGAGACGCAGGCCGCAGCCATTGTTGCCATGGCGCGAATGCGCGACATGGAACCCCAGGCTTTGCTGGAGGAGCTAAAGGAGGAAGCGCGAAAGCAGCCTCCCGAGGAAACGAAAAAGCCCGAAGTGACTGTAGTCACAAAGCCAGAACGTACGGAGCCGAGGCCCACACCACCGCGAAAAACCACAGAGACCAGAATAAAGCCCGGCCAGTATTCGAAGCTTCCTTATTCAAAAGCGCAGTCGGCGAAATACGTTAAGATGCTCGGACAGGTTCTGGGCGAAAACCTGGGATCGGATCCTGCTCGCAATACCATGGGACAGATCCATAATTCCTTTCGCTCTTACGCAGAGTCCAATACAGAGTCTTCGAAATTCTTTGTTCGTTCCTATATGCGCTATTACAGCGTAAATGAAACCAAAGCTCTGGAGCTAATGAAAGAAGGAATTAATGTTCCGGGTTCGCTCAATGCAATCCTTGCAAATGTGCGCCGCGAATACGGCAGCGAGAGCATGCAGGTATATGCTCTTTCTCGATTCTTTGCCATACCCAGATGGCAAAGCCAGGTGCTTCTGGAAGTATATGGCGACGGATCCATCGGAAAATAATTGGGAAGGCAATTCGGATAGGATGAGTCCATTCGCATCTAGAGACTTTGAATGTTCCGTGTACCGGCGAGCCTTTCTGCCGCTGGGAGTGGCCATGCTGCTTTTTCTGGCGGCCTGCGGCAGGCCGGAAAGTGGGGAATTTGGCTGGGCCACCTTGAACAAGGAGGGCATGGGAGAAACCGAAGAAATGCTGCTGCAGCCCCGGGACTATCGCATCCGCCGAGACAGACTCTTTTTCTCCGAATCCCAGACCATCTACTGGATCTACAGACTTTCTTCCGGTACCTACGATAACAGCCGTTTCCTTGCCGCCCTCTATACAACCGGCGAAAGCCCGGAACCAGTGGAAATCGATCTTCGACGCCTGGAACTGGAGCAAGGACCCGGCGGACCGGTCTTTCGCCAGTACTATGAGCCATTGGATCCGGGTTCCTATATTCTCAAGATTGCCTATGAATCCGTCCCATTTGATGAAGTGGAGTTTCAGGTGCTTCCAGAAGCGGATCCCTGGCAATATGCAGATAGCGGCGCGGCAGAAGAAGAAGGCTTTGATCCTCTGCTACATTACAGTACCGGCGACACAGCCTATGAAAATCGAAAGCGTCTATCCGATGAGCACGAAGAAGACCAGGATTCGGATTGGATCTATGAGCCCGCGGACCAGGCGCAGTAAGCCTTTGCCCTGGCTCGATGTGTATATCGTCCCGCCGCTCGGAAACCCCCGGGCCAGCAGTGTTGCTGACTAATCGCGGTGCTGGCGAACAGTTTCTATCATTGCCTGTACGTTCTCCAGCGGAGTGGACGGATGAATACCATGCCCCAGGTTGAAGATGTGTTTTTTTCCAGCGAAACGTTGGATGGCTTTCTTCGTGGCGTCCACCACTCGTTCCTTGCTACCATAAAGGATGAGAGGATCTAGATTCCCCTGAAGCAGTAGCTCCGACGGCAGAGCGGCAATGGATTCGTCGGTGGCCCTCCAGTCCAGGCTCATTCCGTCCGGTTCCATAGCAGCAATGCGATCCACCAGATGGGCGGAATTTCCGGTAAACATGATGAAACGAAAAGGCCTCTTTGACTTTCGTCGAACGTAACTGAGAATCTGTCTGTTAAACTGTCCGGAAAACTCTTCGTAATCGTCGGCCTGCAGGATTCCTCCCCAGGAGTCGAAAAGCTGCACAACGCGGGCTCCCATTTCAATCTGATAACATAGATACTCGCCGGTAATATCTGCCAACCGCCGCAATAGTTTCAAAAAGAACTCTGTCTGACCAAATGCGAAGCCTTTGGTCTTTTCGAATTTTCTGGTGGTGGATCCTTCCACAATGTAGCTGGCCAGAGTAAAGGGCGCTCCAGCAAATCCAATCAAAGCAGGCTTTTTCTGCGAATCCAGATTTTCGATGTAATCCTCAATACCCTGGAGCGTTTCGCCCACGTAAGCATTGTCTCTTTCCGGGACGTAATCATCGATCAAAGAGAGTTCTGACTCGGAGCGGATGGTCTTCTCTAGCACAGGCCCGCGGCCTTCTTCAAAATGAAGAGGTATGCCCGCCGCATGCACGGGAGTGAGGATGTCCGAAAACATGATAATGCCATCCATGCCGTATCTTCTATGAGGTTGAAGACTAACTTCGATGGAAAGCTCCGGAGTCATGCTTAAGTCCAGGAAAGTCTTTCCCTGGCGTATTTCATTGTATTCTGGCAGATACCGGCCGGCCTGTCGCATGTACCAGAGTGGAAGATACTGCGGATCTCTTCCCTGGAAGGCCTGAATCAGAGGATATTCGGACATGAGGAAAGGCTGATGCAGGGCGGCACACGGTCGACTTAATTTTCAGCGGCAGCCAGTTCGTAGCCCTGCCCATGTCTGGTGATGAACCATCGTGGCCGCGTAGGATCCTTTTCGAAGATCTTTCGGAACTTCACAATGTAATTGTCCACTGTTCGATTGGTGGGGCTTTCGGCGCTGGACCACGCATGGTCCAGAATATCGCTTCTATGAACCGGGCGACCTCTATTCTGAACCAGTAATCGAAGGATCTTCTTTTCTCGATCGTTAAATCGCACTACCTCGCCGGAAGAGGAGGTGGCCAGGCCCGATTCCAGATCGAGCCGAAAAGCGCCTATGGTTTCCGACACTGCCATGGCTGGCCGGCTCCTGAGCCGTACCTGCACCCGCATTAGCAGTTCTTCGAGCTCGAAAGGCTTGGTCAGGTAGTCGTCTGCGCCTGCCCGGAATGCCTCCAGCTTATCAGTGAGGGCGGAGCGAGCCGTCAGGAATATGACGGGAAAATCTGTGCGAGAGCGAATCTTGCGACACAGCTCCAGTCCATCGATCTCTCCAGGCAGCATAATGTCGAAGATTCCCAGCGAAATCTCTGCAAAGGAATTCTGGCTGGCCAGCGCTGAATCGGCTGAATCGTAGTCCACAACGGTATAGCCTTCCGCTTCGAGATTCAGGCGAATCCCCTTGCGCAGAAAAGGCTCATCCTCCACCAGCAGTATTGTAGGAGGAGGAGAGCTCATTAGCCAGCCGCCCGGGGAAGTTCAAGATTCATGCGCAATCCGCCGCCCTCTCGGATCTCGGCCTGGATGCCCGCGGACCATTGAAGCAAAATCTCCTGCACGATATAAAGCCCCATGCCGGTGCCTTTGATGTACCCTTTATGGTTGTCCAGCCGCACCAGAGGTTCAAAGATGTGACTTAGATCGGAACCGGGCACGCCAGGACCATTGTCTTCGATGACCAGGTGGCAGTGTTCCGGATGCTCCACAGTGCGAATCCAGATTTGTACTCCTTCAGGACCGTACATTAGACAGTTCTCTATTATATGACCCAGGGCGCGGCCAAGTAGAGTTTCCGGAATTGCAAGATGCATATCGCTGGCTACGTTATGAATCCGCGCCTTGCGATTTTCTGCCAGAGTTCTGTGCTGCTGAAGGGCTTGCTCCACCGCCTCCTTTAGGCTTGCGGTGCGCTTGCCCCCTGCATCGGAGATTAGTTCCCCTGGTAGAAGCTGGGCCACCGTGGAATTCAAGTTACGAATCTGGGAAATGGTATCGTCCAGTATTTCTCGGCCCTGCTGCTCCGCCAGACTTCGCTTTTGAAGGGTCTGCAAATTCAGCTGAATGCCTGCAATGGGGGTCTTGAGCTCATGGCTTACAGAGTGCAGGAAAAGCTCCTTCTCTTTTAGCAGCTCTCTTTCCTTGCGGATCGCATTGATAATGAAATAGGAGCCGGCAGCCAGAACGGCGAATGCAAATAAGCTTTCGGAAAACAACATCCAGCTTTTGCGCTGACTATCGCCGGCCCTTGCTTCCAGCACTTCTTCTTTAATCTTCCAGCCGGTATCGGTCTTGATGGCCAGCTCTGTTTCGTCCAGGTCCGGCTGCTCCGGCGTAAGACTTTCCAGCCGTTCCAGTTGAAGAGCGTCCAGCTCTGATTGCATGGCCGCCATTCGCTGATCCTGCATGCGAAAGAAAACCATCCACCAGATAAGCTGTCCTACAATTACAAGAAAGAGGACAGGAATGAGGAAGGAAGGTAAAAGGCGTCTTTTCTGTTTCATGGTGATTTCCGATGTTTCAATCCCGGTTTTTCCGCCCGGGCGGGCCGTCGCCTGCACTCCTGGCCGCTCTACAGTTGCAGAACCAGGACTTGCCGGCCCATCTCTATTTTCCGTTGGCCACTTCTTTTTCGAAGAATTCGCACACAGTATCCAGAAACCTCTGAAGGTGGGAATCTTCCATGGCGGCGCTAAGAAATCCTACTTCGTATCCCGAAGGAGCCAGGTATATTCCCCGGTCCAGGCAGAAATGAAACATCCTCGCATAGGTCTTCATGGATTCCCGATCAATGAGATCCGGCCGGCGTGGAGGGGTCTGGCCCTGGTAGAACCAGAAAATGGAACCGATGCCGGTCATATTGAAGGCAAAACCCTTCTGGTTAAAGGCGCTCTGCAGTTTTTCTCTTTTATTTTCAAGATTTGTATACAGAGCATCATCCAGAAGTTTCAACTGAGCCAGGCCCGCCGCCATGGCTACCGGATTACCGCTTAGTGTTCCGGCCTGGTACACAGGTCCATCCGGCGCAAGCAAAGCAAAGATATCGTTGCGACCGGCGAAAGCGCCCACCGGCAATCCTCCGCCAATTATTTTGCCGTAGGTGATTAAATCCGGTTCAATTCTCAGATATTCTGCGGCACCCCCAAAGGCCAGACGAAAACCATTGATGACCTCGTCAAAGATCAGTAGCGCTCCATTTTCCCGGGTTATTTTTCGCAGGAACTGCAGGTACTCTTCGCGTTGGATCAGCAATCCATTGTTGGCGGGCACAGGCTCAAGGATAATGGCAGCAATCTCGTCTCCTTGCCTTGCGAAGACCTCCTGCACTGCATTCTCATCGTCCAGAGGTAGTACAATGATATCGCTGGTCATGGCCTCTGGCACTCCGCTGGAATCAGGAATTCCGGCGGTGACCAGACCGGATCCTGCTTTTACGAGCAAAGCGTCCGAATGTCCGTGGTAACAACCTTCGAATTTGATGATTTTGTTTCGCCGGGTGAAACCGCGGGCCAGCCGAACTGCGCTCATTACAGCTTCGGTGCCGGAACTTACGAAACGAATTTTCTGAATGCCGGGCAGGGAGGTCTTGATTTTTCCCAGAATGTATTCGGCCAGTTCCACTTCGCTTTCTGTGGGAATGCCAAGAGTCATGGACTTCTCCAGTTGACGTTGCACGGCCCGAAGGATGTCCGGATGTCTGTGACCGGAGATCAAAGGTCCCCAGGAGTTGCAGAAGTCGATGTAGGTGTTTCCATCCACATCTTTGATTTCGCAACCCTGGCCAGATTCCATGAAGACCGGAGTGCCGCCCACGGAACGAAAAGCACGTACCGGACTGTTGACTCCTCCAGGCAAAACCTTCAACGCCCTTCTGTACAATTCCTCGGATCTGCTGCGATTCATGGTATCCCCTTTATCGATGTTTTTCAGCCGCTTTTTCGTCCATTGCCGGTTTTCCCCGGTACGGGTTATGGCGCTGAGGCTTTAGCCGCCCCTGGCACGGACGCTTGCGCGTTTCGTCGGCCGGCGATTCCCAGGATTGGCGGGGGCCGCAGGATTTCCACAAAAAAGATGTAGCAAGCATAAAAGCCTCCCTTCAGTTTGATCACTGCTCAGCCATGGCGGAAAAAAAGGATAAGGGCGGCCGAAAAAAGGTCATCAAGTTCAGGATCCCCGGGGATTCCATGATCTATACCGGCTTTCTATTGCTGGACATGGATCGATCCAGCGTACTGGAATGGAGCGGCAATGCCGGTTCCGGCGCCGAATACATGAGCGTTCCTCTGGAGCTTCCCTGGAAAGAGTTCGGCAGCTGGTTGCGCACAAGAGAATTTCAGGGCCAGGTCAATGCCGGGGCCACTGCAGATATTCAACGATTTATTCAATCGCGCAAAGACAATCTAATGAAGGCCGATCGCATGATCGAGCTACTGAATTCCGGGGACCTGGCAACCCTGGAGTATGAATGGGCCCTGGACCTGGAAGTCTCCCTGGGTATCCATAATCCGGAAATCGAATTTCAGATCGCGGATCTTGGCGAAGAAGAGAAACGGGCAGAGACTAAAGAAATCGAAAAATCCGGGATGGCTCTTCAGTTTATCATCTCTCCCTTTCAGGGTACACCCCTGTTTCGCCTCCAGATCGATCAGCGAGTACATGTGCGCTTCAAGGATCTGGAAAAGGCTTCGGTGCAAAACTACCTGAAGAGCCAGGGCATCGAGATCAAGGATGGCCGGGCAGAGGCTGTGGCGCGCATAGTCTCTATGAAAAGTCTGCCAGATCAAAAAGAGATGCTGATTCATCTGCTACTTCCCGGCAAGGCGGAAGGCTTTGTCCTGGAGGAGAATTCCAACATCAAAGTGCGCACCTACACACCGCCGGCCAAGTCTAAAGACTCCAGCACCATGGGCGGTTTCCATGCCGGCGTTGCAGGAGACATTTCCCTGGCTCAGTTCGCAGTCTTCGGCGGTCTAATACTGGGACTCATTCTTCTGGTTTCAGTGATCTGGGCTTTAATTTGATCCCAAAGAAACCATCCTTTACTCGCTGTTTCTGGCATCTACTTTGAGGCTGGCCGGCCACCGGAGGGTAAAGCCACCGGCCGCCCGAACTGCAGAAGAGTCCGCATCGGCTCGGCCATGATCCTGGAACTATCTCGGGCTTCCGAACTGTAACTACATGAATCTAATTTCGAAAAGGAAGCATGAAAGGCGTCCTGGCTCTAATTTTCCTTCTCTTTACCTTGCATTGCTCCGGCTTGCCGGAACGAATCTACGCGCCGCCGAAGGACGGAGAGCTTCTTGCGGTTACGGATCTGGGGCCGCTGTATGCAAGTTATAGCGATCTGCTCGGTAAATATGTGGACCGGGGAAACGTGGACTATGCGAAGATGTGTAAGGATCCTACCCTCGAAAGGGTGATGGCAGGGTTTCGCAGCGTCGATCCATCTACCATAAACACCAGGGAGCAGGGCCTGGCTTTCTGGATCAATGCCTACAACGCTTTTACATTGGATTTGATCTGTCTGGGCTATCCGGTGGATTCCATAAACGATCTTCACGGAGCTGGCGGTATCTACACCTCTACAGCTCTTGGGCGCACTGTATGGAAAATCCATAAATTCCCCATCGGGCACAAGCAATACACCCTGGACGAAATCGAACACGAAATCCTTCGGCCGAAATACAATGATTATCGCATTCATGCTGGTATTGTATGCGCCAGTGTTAGCTGTCCGCTGCTAAGAAGCGAAGCCTTCTTGCCGCAGCGCATCGACGAGCAACTGGATGAACAAATGCAGGAATTCCTGGCGTCTGACATTCGCAATCGACTTGATCCGGCCACACGTACGATCTACCTTTCGAAGATCTTCCAGTGGTTTGCAGACGATTTCGCAGGAGGAGGAAAGCCGCTTCTGGAAGTGCTGTGGAAGTATCTTCCCCTGGACTGGAAAGACGAACTCGGCAGCCTGGAAAATGTTCGGAAAAAATGGAAGGTAGAATATCTGAGTTACGACTGGTCTTTGAACGGAAACTAGGCCCGGAAAAGTGTCAGGGCATGACCGTGGATCAGGGCATGACGGAGACCTCTATATTGGAAATGAGAAATACATCGTACAGCATGGGATCCAGGTAAAGCGCTTCCGAAGAAAGCCCGGACAGGGAAGGCGCCTTTTCCGTTTCTGGCACAATCAACACCCAGTCATGATTTTGAAAACCAGGCAGAGGAATGCTCTGCCCGGCGAAGCGAGCTTGCTGGCTTCGAACGACGAAGGCCCGGTAAGGAATGTTTCGCCTGCGGGCCAGTCGGTTAAATATGGAACCAAAGTAGTGCGAATACTCCAGACAATGCGCCGGACGAGGCGAGGCGAAATCCAGCGAGAATCCATGATTCAGATCGGGCTTAAGCAACTCATTGCTTCGTTCCAGAGCAAAGGCCACCAGATCGTCTTTGCTTGAGACCTGGCTCAGATTCGGATGGGCCTCTATCGTGGAAATCAGCTCCGGAGCTATGCGAGCAAAGGGCACGGTAAACTGATGTGGGCCGGCCAGGGTCAGTAGATGCGGTATGAATAGCCATGCCAGAAGGATCAGGAGCCCGGCCAACAGCAGGATAATCCAGCCAGCGCGAAACCCTCTGGAGTGATTTGTTTTCTCTATTCCCATTTCCAGTTGCTTCCCCTGCGCCTTTGGCCTACTGGAATGTTACGGCCACGGGTTTCGCAGACCGCGGATTCTTGCAGACTCGGCGTTTCGCAGACCCCGGGCTGTCCGGGCTCAGGGTTTTGCGTGTTCGCGGTATTGCAAGACAATCGTTATTTCAGATGGCTCGAAAAACCCAGGATGGCCCCCGCGATTTCTTCCGGAGAATCTTCCCAGATAAAATGTCCCGCGCCGGATAGAATCCTGGTCTGATGATGGGCAAATATCTCTTCGAATCGCTGGCGTTCCTTTCGGCGAAAGGCGATGTCTTTGTCTCCCCAGAGAATCAGGGCAGGACGGTTGGACAGCGCCGGAAGCTTGGACTCAACCTCCCGGAG
>JAGRNE010000137.1 GCA_020440915.1 Leptospiraceae bacterium
TTCCTCCGGGCCCGGAGGATCGGCGCCAGGGGATAAAAAATGAAGAAAAAATGTCCGCCCCACGTAAAGTACGGGTCTTCTTTTCCCGATCGGAATATCAGGAGGCTTCTATGCAAGTAAGCGGAAACTCGGGCGCTGCCCAGGCCATGCAACAGGTGGCTCGCGCGGCAGAAACCATGAATCAAATCCAGCAGATGGCTCTGGACAAAACCCAGGAGCTCAACGGAAAGATGATTGGTATGAATGCGGAACAGAAGGTGTCTGCTCAGAAGAACGAGCAAATTGCTGACTTTCTCGCATAAGGCACGGCAAACCGGGCGCTTCGGCGCCCTGTTTCAGTGTACTCTTATGCACTATGCATTTTCTTCGCGAGCCGATTCGGCTCCCAGCAAGAATACCTCATCGCCATGCTTCAGGATGTAGGTAGCGGGTGGGGCAAAGACCATCCTGCCACCGGCCTTCTTTATTCCAATCACAAGGTATTTCTCTTCTCTATACTTCGCTTCTTTAAGCGCAAGACCCAGTCGATGGGAATCCTCTTCGATTCTCTCCACCTTCATATCAAATTCATACATCCCGGTATCGCGAAACACAGAGAGAAAGGATTCGATATCTGGATGCACAAAGGAGCGGGCCACCTGGAGGCCACCCAGCGTATTGGGCGATATTACATGATCCGCGCCTGCCTGAAGCATCTTTAGTCTAGAGGATTCATACTGGACTCGGGTCTGGATTTGCAGATCCGGCTTCATTCTTCGGGCGCTGAGCACAACAAAGAGGTTATCTGCATCTGTGGGCAAACAGCAGGCCAGGCCACGGGCTCGTTCGATTCCTGCTTCTTCCAGAGTTTCGTCCAGCAAAGCATCCTTGAGTATATGAGGCCAATCCGGGCGCTCCTGGAACAGAGTGGCGCTATCGGACTGTTCAATGAAAACGAAAGGCTCCTGGAAAGTCTCCAGCTGCCGCCCGATTACGCAGGCCATGCGACCTCCGCCTACTATGATAAAGTGATCTTTCATATTGCTAATGTACTTTTCCATTTTCATCTTCTGCGTGTATTCGCGGAAATTGTGATTAAGAAGGTGATGCACGAAGTCATTGATGGCAAAAGCATACATCAATACCCCGCCCATCAGAAGAAGGATGGTGAATACCTGGCCCTTTGGACTTAAAGGATGGGTTTCGCCAAAGCCGACTGTGGTCAGCGTAATTAGAGTCATGTACACCGAGTCCAGGAGATTCCAGCCTTCCAGGAAATGGTAGCCGGCTGTACCCACAGTAAGCAGGATCAGAAGAATGCTTATTGGTAAGATAAACAGTTTGCCGTAGGATAGATAATACAATGTCTGACTCGGTCTTCTGGATTTATGATCTCACCGGCGCATCAGCGCTACCATTCTGCCCGGGCAGGATCCGAATTAAGAGAATGCAGGCGCTCTTCGTCGCTGTTATGATTCAGTTCTCGAAGAAGGGCAGGATATTTCTGGAATTCTGCGGAGGTTTTTTCCATTAACGCCTGACATGCAGGAATAAAGACAGTGCCTACAATAAACTCCTTGCAGTTGCTCTGAAGCAACTCCGAATAACATACCCTGGAGAGTTGCTGGATTTCCACGGTATGAACTGCGAGCTTTTTGTCCAGATCCTGCTGCATGGCCTCCATACAGCTATCTTCGTCCACCTTTCGTTGAAACTCCGGACGAAGGGTGCGCAAAAAGGGAGCGTAGCATTCCTGCATTTTCGCACACATGGCTCGGCCCGCTTCCAGATGGAACTGCTTGTAGTCGGCCACATCCAGATTGTACTTTTCCTCGCTGCAGCCGACGGCCAGGGTGAGAGCAGCGAAAAGCAAGGCTGGCACATGACGGCTCCATTCCAGGCGACTGCTGTGTTTACGGTTCGCTGTGGTCCTATTCATTTTTTGTCTCTTCTTTTTCTTTGCCGTCCGGCTCCCTTCCTCTGCCTTTAGAAAATGGAGCAATCCTGTTTCCCTTTTCGACTCATGTATTCGCGGGTCCAGAGTTCCATAAACTGCTCGAAAGCCTTGTTTACCTGGATCACTTTGCCCGGAGGAGGAACGCGAAGACCTACCATGTTCTGAAAGATGGCATCCTTCTGTAAATACTCAAACATCTTTTGATCCCAGGGATGTTTGTAACCTCTGGCGTACCAGACCTGGTATCTTTTCACAACCCGTCGGTTTCGGACAATGTCCTGCTCCGGATACTCCACCACATCTTCAAAAAATGTGGGCAAGATAAGCCCCAGAAAGGATACCGATTTCTCACAGGTATTCTCCTGGATATGGTAGAAGATATAGTCCTTTCCTTTTTCCAGGCCGGGCCAGTAGCTGAACTGATTTCTCTGCATGATGTTGATGGAGGCAACGTAATTCTGGCCGGAGTTGTAAAACCAGCCGATGGATGCGTCCTGGTATCGGTTGGCCACCAGAGCAGCGTCGGGATGCTCTTTCTGAACTCTTTCTACGCCCATGATTACCTCATGGAATCCCATGGTCCGATAGCCCGGCACCCAGTAGGTTTCCAGTGGCAGATATACGGAAATAGGAATGGAAAAAAGAAAGAAAATATCCAGAAGCGCTACCGGTATCCAACCACCAAGAAAGAGTACTCGAATCCAGCCGGGACCTGGCAAAACGGCGTAGGACGATTCGCTGTCTTGCCGGACTGTAGTGGTAGCAACGGTGGAGCCGCCGGAAGTCCTGTCCGAATCCTCTGTGCGCCCGGCCTCCCTTCCATCAGCTGACTTGCTGTCTGTCCTGGCTTTCGACGGCGAAAGAAGAAAAAGTGCCAGCAGTAAGACTGCAGAGCCATAGGCAGGAAATACCCAGTTCGCCTGGATTTCGCGGCTGGCCGAAAGAAATGCAAAAAACAAAAAGGGTACAGCAGTCAGTATCCAGAGCAGGTGAACACCGGCCTTTCTCGCTTCTCGATCTTGCTTTTCTTCCCAATGCTCTCTTGATTCCCCCGCTTTCGCTCCCGGTTCTGTGGCCACCAACGGAGGCGCAGGATTCCCTTTCGTTGAATCCATTCCGGAAAAAAATCTATTTCTTTGCTTTCGCAGCCAGTTTATCGTCTCGCTCGCGGCCAGGGCCAGTAAAGCGGCCATCCATAGCGGAGAAAACATAATGAACTGTCCGGCCAGGTAGGCTCCGGTGGAGCCCCCTCCCTGAGTTCCTCCGGAGCTACGAAGATGGATGATTGCGCCCACTCCATCCCAGTGATTTTGCATGTTCCACAGAATGATGGGCGTTATTATCAGAACGGCCATCGCCAGGCCGGCCCAGCTGGCGGGACGAACCCAGAATTCCCTGTAAGAGGGATGCAGAATGAGCCATACAACAAGTGCGATGGCAAAAAGGAACATTGTATATTTGGACAGACCGCCCAGCCCCAGAAAGAAAAAGAGTCCCAAAAGGTCCAGGGCTCTGCGCCATCGAATGGCCCGCACTGACATCCAGAGCGCTCCGGACCAGGCGAGAATCATCATGGAATCGTGCATGATCAGCGCATTGCCGCCCAGGATTCCCGGGATAAAAAACAGAATCAGGCCGCTAACAAGGGGCTGCCAACCATACATTCCCAGATCTCTGCCGGCCAGACAGAACATGTAGATTGTGAGAAAACTTGCGGCCAGGGCCGCCAACTTAAGGGCCACATAGTTGTTTCCGAGGACCAAAGTCCATAGCCATATATAGTACGCAATGCCAGGTCCCTGATCGTAATAGGACAGAGCCGGTTTCTGTGACCAGGCCCAGTAGTAGGCTTCGTCCGGATGAAGCTGGCCATCCAGGGCAAAGACAAGCCGCAGCGCATGCAGCAGCAGAAGCGTCAGAGCCATTCCCAGAAGGGCCGGGCCCTGACGTCTACGATCCTGGGGAAAATACAGAAAGTTCTTCAGAGCGGTGGGCACAGTAAAGCACTGCCAGAACAGAGCTTTACGTGCAACCAATTCTAAAGTCGGCTCTCGAATTTGCCTTAGAGCTCCGCTTTCTCTTTCTGATTTTCCAGGATGGAAACCCAGTAAAGCAGTCCGCCGCCGATTACAAAGAGAATGGAAACGGAAAGGATACCATATCGGGTATCTCCCATGGCCAATCCCACAGATCCCATGAGAAGGGGACCGATGATGGATGCGAATTTGCCCAGCATGTTGTAAAAGCCAAAGAATTCACCAGCTTTATCGGATGGAATGATCTTGGCATAGTAGGAACGACTCAATGCCTGGATACCACCCTGAACCATACCTACCATACCTGCGAGCAGATAGAAAGAAGGAATCTTGAATCCGAACACATCCCAGGGCTCCACGCTCAAATTGGCGCCCAGAATAGTTATCACAATGTAGGCAAAAATACCAACGAACAGCAAACGCTTGCTTCCGTACTTTCCGCCTAACCAGCCAAAGATCCAGGCAAATGGGAATCCCACAAACTGCACCAGGAGCAAGGCTGCGATGAGATCGCCAGTGGCAAAACCAATGGACTTACCGTATTTTACCGCCATTGTAATGATGGTATCCACGCCATCGATGTAGAACCAGTAGGCGAAGAGGAAGACCAGTACAATCTTATACTTTCGGATTTCGTTGAACGTTTCACCCAGTTGCTTGAAACCTCCCACAAACGCTTCTTCAAAGGAGACTTTGTGACCGCTCCCGGGTTCTTTAACATTCAGAAAGATGGGGATAGAGAACAGCGCCCACCAGACAGCCACCATCAGGAAGGAGATTTTGATGGCCATAATTTTGGCTGCGCCAATCGGATCTGTAATCAGGGCGTACAATTCTTTCTGCGCATCGGCAGCGGGCGCCGCCACCCCGGCGAAGGAATCTTTGATACTCTGAAATTGGTCTGGCAGTTGCGCTACCATGGCCTGAATGGCGCCGAAGTCTTTATCTCCGGCCGTGATGGCCGCGCCAATGTCCGTAACCTTTGCATCAATGAAACCAAACCACTGAGGATTCAGAAACATAAGTACGTTCACAAGAAAGAGCATACCGCCGCCCAGGTAGCCTATGGAAAAACCCAGGCCGGAAAGCTTATCTACAGTGCTTTCATCGCTCACTGATACAATGAGCGAGTCGTAGAAGACCACCGAGCCCAGAACGCCAATGAATGCGACCACGTATAGAGTGGCAGCCAGAGGCCAGTTACCTTTATCTACGAAGTAGAAGCCGGCTGTCATCAATACGCCCAGAGCGGTGAAAAAGAAGAGAAATCGCTTCTTACGAGATCCTTTGTCCGCGAAGCTACCCAGCACTGGCGCCAGGAGGGCCACTACTGCCGAGGCAATGGCAACGGTATAGCCCAGAATAGCGGTACTTGTATTGGAGTCCATTCCTGCACTCCAGTAATCGTCAAAGAAGGCCGGGAAGAAACCGGCTACTACAGTTGTGTAGAAAGCGGAGTTGGCCCAGTCATACATGACCCAGCTGAAGGCCCCTGGACGAAACAGCTTTCCCTGGTATTTAGAATCCTGCATAAACACTCCGATTGCCTTGCGGCAAGAATCGCAAAAACGCGTCTCAGATTCCAACAATCTCTATTGAGGCCGCAAACATTTTTTGGTTTTAGAAGATCTCTTTTTCCCTTTTGTAATGCATATAGTTCATTCCTTGAGCACTGCAAAGAGCCGCAACTCTGGCGAATTAATGCGAATTGGGACGAAAAGAGGGAGATATATCTTGCCCCGTTTGCCTGCATTTAAACTCTGGATGTATGGGGCCGGGGGAAGTACTCCCTTATTTTCAGCCAGTATTATCAGTGGCTGATGGAAGCGTGTATGGCTATGAAGTGCTGGGCCGTAGACGTCTGCCCGATGGTACCATTGAAAGCCTCGGGCCATTCTTTCACGACGAGAAGTCCGATCTTCTGGAGAGGATCGAGGTCAGTCGACATATCCGCAAGCAGGCTTTCTCGGTAGTTGACTCTCTGTCTGCCCATCAAAGGCTTTTTGTAAACATCAAACCTTCCTGGATGTGGAAGTTTCGTGAGCATCAGAGCTTACCCACGTTGGACATGCTGGAAGAAATGGGCGTTTCCGGCAACCGGGTGGTGATTGAAATCACCGAGGATGAATTCCAGGGCAATCTGAATGACCTTTCCGATATGGTGGCCCGCTACAGGGCCGCCGGTTGCCGCATTGCTGTGGACGATTTCAATTTCAATTTCATGGATCGCCTCATCCATCTGCAACCGGACATAGCGAAAGTGGACATGGCTCTGGTGAAGCTCATTGCTCGATCCAGCGAGTATCGTTCTCTCATCGAGTACATTGCCAGTTTTGCCCGCGACTTTGGAATTTCGGTGCTCTTCGAAGGAGTGGAAACAAGACGGGAATTGGAAAGCGCCGTGGAGAGCGGAGCCGAATTTGTGCAGGGATACTATTTTGCCGCTGCAAATGAGCATTTTCTGGATGCCATGCAATTCCAGGGGCAGGTTCGAGATGTGCTTCAGTCCGTGGTCCACAAGAACTGGAACAGAAATCGCAATGTCATGACCATCGAGTCGGTGATGAATCGACTTTTGTCGGAATTGCTGGCCTCCATGAAGCTGCGAATGAACGGAAACGGTTCTCCGGATCCTGAAAAAGTAGATGAGATTCTCCGCGGAGTTCTGTCGGGGCTGCCTCCTAAATGCTACAGAATCTATGCCTGCGATGAAAAGGGGGATCAGCTTTCTTCTAACTTCGAGCGCGATGCCAGCGGGGACTTTCAGTTAAGGGCAGAATTCCGACATATGAACTGGAGCTGGCGTCCTTACTTTCTGCATAACCTTGTTAGAATGAAGCAATACGGAAGAGGAATTATTTCTTCTCCCTATCGCGACACAGAAACCAAACGCGAAACCCTGACTTTTAGCTGTCCCGTAAAGGATGGCGTCTTTCTGTTTCTGGACTTTGAGCTTCCGGATATCCCGGATGGAAGCGGGGACGTTATGGGGAGGAGCTGATCCCCTGGCTCCGCCCCAGGAGCCAGATTACTACCGGAGTGCATCCCGGGGTTGGGCACCGCTGGCAATTCTGCAGCGGCGCATTCCAATAGTGGGCCATTCGTATAGATTTGGCGGACCGTTTGATCTACAGAGTCAATGGCATGGGAGTCTGGCTATACCTGTTCTGGATAGGCCTCGTTTCCATGCTCCAGAATATCCAGGCCTTCGATCTCTTCCTCTTCGGAAACGCGCAGTCCAATGGTGTATTTTAGCGCCAGGGCAATGATTAATCCCATGCCCAGAGCCCAGATGAATGCAATACCCACACCTGCAGCTTGAATGCCCAGAAGGCTCCAGTCGCCGCCGTAGAATAGGCCCTTTGATCCAGATCCGTAGGAAGGATGGGCGAAGAGGCCTACAGATAGGGTTCCCCATACTCCTGCAAAGCCATGCACCGAAACGGCGCCCACCGGATCATCGATTCGCATATGATCCAGAAGGATGACGCCTCCTACCACTACCAGTCCGGCCACAAATCCAATGATGATGGAGGCGAAAGCGTCCACATCGTAACAGGGGGCGGTAATCGCCACCAGTCCGGCCAGAGCGCCGTTGATTACCATGCTGATGTCCGGTCGGCGAAAGAGGGTCCAGGAAAGGAACATAGAACCCAGGGCTCCGGCACAGGCCGCCAGAGTCGTGGTAACGGCCACAAATGCGAAAGCTCCTCCATCCACGGCTACGGTGGAGCCTGGATTAAAGCCATACCAGCCAAACCAGAGAATGAACATACCCAGGGCGGCCATGCTCATGTTGTGACCAAAAATCGGGATAATCTTTCCGTCCGAGCGAAACTTCCCAATACGGGGTCCCAGGACTATCGTACCTGCCAGTCCCAGCCATGCGCCCACCGAATGAACAACGGTGGAGCCCGCAAAATCGATAAATCCCAGGTTCACAAGAAAACCAGCGGTTTCGGAATCAAAGAGATTGCTCCAGGCCAGGCTACCGAACACCGGGTAAACGAAACCCGAAGCCAGAAGCGAATACACAAGGTAGGCATGGAACTTGGTACGCTCGGCCATGGCGCCGGAGCTAATGGTGGCCGCAGTGCCGCAGAAAACCATCTGAAAAAGAAGAAAGCCAAACTTGTTTGGATCCGGCTTACCGTCCGTGCTTTCGAAAAAGCTAAACGGAACTGGATTTCCAAACCCCAGGCCTTCCAGGAGGTGTGGCCCAAACATGATGCCAAAGCCAAACAGGAAGAAGGCAAGCCCGCCAACACTAAAGTCGGCCACATTCTTCATAAGAATGTTCACAGCATTCTTTGCCCTGGTAAAGCCAGCTTCCACGAAGGCAAAACCGGCCTGCATGAAGAATACCAGAAAAGCTGCAATGCACATCCACAGCAGGTTCGTTTCGCTTCGGAGCGTCGCATCGCTCATTTCCTCCGCCAGAAGTGGAGTGGTGAGTAAGAACAGAAGTACAGATGCGATTCGTTTCATTATATTTCTCTCTCTTTGCAGACAGGGTCTGCGGGCCATCGGTCCCGCGGCGGGCGGAAAACCGAAGTTTACCTGGTTTTATTACCCCTGGGCCAGGGATTCCACTTTCTTTATGGCCGCCCGGATCTTTTCATCCCCTGGCGAGCATTGATGAGCAATTCGCAGAACGTCCTGAGCACGATTTTTTCGTTCTTCTCTCAGATAGACTCTGGAGAGCATGATGGCAGCCTCGGCAAATCCGGGGTTTGCGGCAAGTGATCTTTTGTAGGACGCTTTTGCTTCCTTGTACTCCCCGGTCTGGTAGAACACATTCCCCAGCATGCAATGGATCTGCGCACTGGCTTCGCCGCTGGAATGAATGTACTCTTTGAGGTAGCGTCCGGACTCCTTCAGATCCTTTCGCATATAAGTCAGCCGGGACAAGAGCAGTAGATTCTTTAGATAGGTGGGTTCCTCTTCGTAGGATTCCAGCGCCAGTTCCAGGCTGCGATCCGGAGAAGGAGCTTTCCTGGCCTTTTCATGGATGGCCGCCGACGACGAAAAGAAGGGAGAGCTCTGCAGAATCAGCATTGCAAAGTCGTCTTCGGCCGGCCGTTTTCCTATGAATTGTTCGAAACGCACCAGAAAGGAAGGACCCAGAGTATCGGCCATGGCCACACGTTCCCTCTCCAGAAGCCGGCTCTTTTCTTCCTGTAACCAGGAAGCCACTCTTGGTACGCCCGCCGGTTCACCTGCTTCGTTCCTCTGTTCGGCAAAGCCATCGGTGAGCATGACCAGGAAGTCTCCTGGCCGTAGCTGGCCGTACTTCTCCTCGTAGTCCTCGCGGCTGACTTTTGCAATCCCCAGGGGTATGCCGCTACTATCCAGACCTTCATAGGTCTCGGTGTTGTAGTCGAAATGCATTAAACGATGATGTCCTGCATTTACGAACGAAAAGGTATGGTCCTGGTACAGACGAACGATCTGCGCCGTGAAGTAAGTACCGTCCGGCAGGTTGGGCTGAATCTGGCGATTGAGTTCCTCCACCAGTTCCGGCAGACTCATGTTGATAGTTACCAGTTGCTGAAAATGATGATGCAGGGCCATGGTAACCAGGGCTGCCGGAACTCCGTGGCCTGAGACATCGGCCATGATGGCGGTCATGGTATTTCCCTGTCATATTAC
>JAGRNE010000138.1 GCA_020440915.1 Leptospiraceae bacterium
CTTTGATACAAGAGCAGAAAAATTAGAATCAACGTCAGAGGAATAATGGTCAGGATTCTGAGTCGAGCTCGCTCCAGGTTTTTATACTGACCCGCCCATTCAATCCTGAAATTGTCCGGCAGTTGAAGCTCTTCTCGAATTCGCTTATCCGCCTCCTCGACAACAGATTGAACGTCTCTATCCTGAATGTAGATGGCCAGACTGGAATAGCGTCTGGAATTGATTCGCGAAATCGTAGTAACCTGTTCCATCAGTTGGAGGCTGGCCACATCGGAAAGCGGCACCACTCCGCCGTCCGGCAAATCCACAGGTAACCTGGAGGCCATCTTAAGATCTTCCCTGTTCTGTTCTTTCATTCGCAGAATGATCGGAAACCTGCGGTCCTGCTCGTAGTAGCTGGCGATCTGATGGCCGGCCATGGCAATCTCGAAGGCCTGACCGATGCCAGCTGAATCAATGCCCCAGTAAGTCATATCCTCCGGACGAGGACGAAACTCGAGCACCGGACTACTACGAAGGGCTGTTAGCGCATCGGCGCTCACTTCTACTACGCCGTCAATTTCCCGAAGAATTTCCTCTGATTTCTGAATATACATCATCAGCTTTTTAAGATCGGGCCCGAAGATGCGCAGGGAAAGGTCCGCCCTGGAGCCTTCCAGCATTTCGTTAAAACGCATGGCAATGGGCTGGGTAGGAGAACGCTCCTGACCGGGAACGGCCTTTTCGATTTCAGCGCTGATCGCCTCGTACAGTTCTCCTTTCGTATAATGTCTGCCATCTATTCGTTCCGGCCATTCATCGTAATCCTTCTTGAGAATCACAAATGTATCGGCCAGGTGAATCCCCATGGGATCGGTGGCTGACTCGGGAGTGCCTATTCTGGAGAAGACCGTGTCCACTTCCGGGAACTTCATAATGACTTCTTCGCTTCGCTTCTGCTGATCCAGCGTGGCGTCCATGCTAATGTCTGCGTTGCGCGTAAGACCAATCACCAGATCCTTCTCGTCGAACTCTGGCAAAAAGTTTGCCCCCAGAGTAAAGAACAGGCCAACAGAAAGCAGAAAAACGCTCAGACTTGCGCCTGTAATCTTGTACGGATGGATGATGGCATATTCCAGGACTGGTTCGAAAGCATTTGAGATGTAGCGAAATAGCGAGGCTTTGTGCGGTCCCGGCTTCTTCAGAAACAACAACGCAAGCGAAGGCATTACAAGAAGAGCAATTACCAGCGAAGCGGCCAGCGCAAGAAGGACTGTAATGGCCATGGGGCGAAACATCTTACCTTCGATACCGGTCAGGAGCATGATCGGTACATAAACGATCATGATAATGCTAAGTCCCGTAATCACCGGCCCAGAGACTTCGCGCATGGCCTCCAGAATCAGATGCAGCTTCCCTTTTTCTTCCAGCGCTTCTGGCTCTTCTTCCATCTTTCGCAAAATGTTCTCGATGACGACCACCGATCCATCCACAATGAGGCCAAAGTCGATGGCTCCCAGACTCATGAGATTCGCGGATATACCGAGCCTTTCCATGCCCAGCAATGCGGCCAGCATCGAAAGGGGAATGGCCATGGATACGATAAGTGCCGCCCGAAAGTTGCCTGCGATAAGCAACAATACCACAATGACCAGCACGCCCCCTTCAATCAGGTTTTTGGCTACCGTCTTGATCGTAGCGTCTACCAGAAAGCTGCGTGCATACAGCACCTTGACCTGTACATCCTCCGGTAAATCCAGGGTCTTCATCTTTTCGATAGATTCGTGGGCCACGGTGCGGCTGTTTGCTCCGGTTCGCATAAGAATGGTTCCGAGCACCGTCTCTTCGGCATTATGCGTGGCGGATCCCACCCGGGGACGGTTCCCTTCGCGCACCAGGGCCAGGTCGCCCAATCGCTCCGGAGCGCCAATGGCATGGATTCGCACGGGAAAACGGTTCAGCTCATCTACACTCTGAAATCGCGCATTGTTCTTTACGATGATGCGACGGTTTTCTCGTTCAATGTACCCGCCGCCGCGATTCATTCCGGACTCTTCCAGGAGTTGAACGAGAGCCACAGGGCCAATCCCCTGGGAAATAAGCTTTGCAGGATCAAAATAGATGAAGATGGCCTTCTGGAATCCGCCGTTGGAGTCCACTTCGGCCACGCCTGGAACTGTTTTCATCACCGGCCGAATGACCCAGTCCTGAATTGTGCGAAGGTATCTCAGGCGATCTTCCGGCGGTCGCTTCGCCAGCTCCGAGCCCGGCTTTGCTTCTACGGAATACATTACCACCTCGCCAAGGCCGGTAGTCACAGCTCCCATCTCCGGTTTCAATCCCTCCGGAAGAGATGCCGAAACAGACTGAATCCTTTCCGCAATCAACTGGCGAGCAAAGTAGACATCCATACTGTCGTCAAAAATCACATTCACCTGCGACAGGCCGTACTTTGTAATGGAGCGAATCTCCGTTACGTTCTGAATACCCGCAAGTTCCGCTTCAATGGGATAAGTCACCGTGGTTTCGATTTCTTCGGGATCCATGGCGCCGGTATGGGTGGCCACCATGACCTGCACCCCGGTAATATCAGGTACTGCATCCACCGGCAGAGTGGTGGCGCTTCGCAGCCCCAGCAATCCCAGAAGGGAAAGCAGAAAGAGAACCCAGACAGGGTTCCGGGTGGACGCTTCGATCATTCTTGATATCATTCTATTCTCCTTACTTTTCCAGGACCCGGCCTGTTAGCAGTTCAAGTTCACTCAGCGCTCGCGCCGCATTCAGGCGAACGTCCAGACTCTTCTGAAACAGAGAATGATATCGTTCATGCTCTCCCCAGAATTCAAAATAGGTGATTCGACGTCCCATTAACGCTTGCTCCAGTGCCGGAAAGAATCTTTCGGCTCTGATCAGAAAGTTATGCATTTGAAGATACTGCGCCCGAAAGGACTCATAGTTGCGATAGGATGCTTCCAGCTGCAGAGCGGACCGGGAAGTCTCAGCTTCCAGTTCCACACGGGCCTTCTCCGCCTTCTGACGCTCAATGGTAGAGTTCTGCCGCTCGGGGCCAAGAAAGGCCAGAGGTAGCTGAATACCCGCCCGCATGTACGTCTCCCGGTTGGCTGGACTGACGGTAATCTGCGCACCGGAGTTCAGGGTCCTTTCTCCTCCGTAGAGAAAGAGCGATGGCGCAGGCCAGAGCTTGCGCGATTCCAGGTCGGCTGCCTTAACCCGTGACTCAAGGAAAGCACGCTTTTCCTTGAGGACAACGCCGTTCTCCTCCATGGCCGCTCGCAACTCTTCCAGCGGCGGCAGGTCTGGCATTTTGATGGAATCAATGGAATCCAGTTTCAAGTCCGAAGAAGGTTGTCCTACCAGGATGGAAAGCTCGCGCATCAGCTTCTCTTTCAGAGTGCGAACCTCATCTCTTTCTGATTTCAAGGTTTGGATTCCCATGTTCAGGGCCACAAGGCTGTAGCTTCCCAGACGGCGGTCAATGTAGCCTCCGCCAAATCTGGCCTGTAATCGATAGAAGCGAACCAGATGCTCGGAAAGGTGTTGCTCCCAATCTTGAAGTAGACTAACCTGCAAATACAATTCCCTGGCCTGGGCTCGGGACTGAAGTTGCTGATTGGACAGGCGGGCTTCGAAGTAACGCTTGCGAGCGCCCATTTCTTCTTGTCGCAATCCCCTTTCGCCTGCGATTTCGAACTTCTGGGAAATACCCACTTCCCATCCTTTCATGGGAAGCTTCTGCCCGTTCGTCTGGGCGGTGTAATTGTAGTCGAGAACTTCGATGGAGTCCTTGCTTGTACCCCGGGTTACGGAAGCCTCAATGGATGGGGCTTCGGGCACAAAGGAATCCGATTTCGCTTTCTCCGCCTCTGCAATGTTCAGGTCCTGCGTGGCAATACGAACATCGGGCGAGTTTTCGTGTGCGGCGCTCAGCGCATCCGTGTATGAGAGCGCTGGAGGAGGCTCTGCGAAATGGCTTCGCGGGTAACCGAGAATGAGGACTCCAAAGGTATAAATGATAACGCGAGTCATTATCGACAGAGGTATTGGAACCCCGGGCTTTTGCACGAGTCCCGGAGCCGGTACTGGCTTTTGCTGATTCATGTAAGTATTTAACGCCAATTTAAGAGGAATTGCAATGGGTCATTTGTCCCGATGGTTAAAAACCGATGCTAGAATTCTACTACGCAAGGTAGCTCTCGGCATGGCTGTGCTTCTGGCCGTTTTTACCGTATACGATATAAGCCACCATCTGGCAGAAGAGGGAAAGATGACCCTGCATGCCGCCATGGAGGGATTCTTCTTGATCGGTCTGGCCATTATTATCATTGCCATCGGCAATACGGCGGATCGAGAATTCCTGCGAGCAGAGCGGGAGCTTGAGTCGGTGCGTGAGGAGCTGGAACAATTCCGAAGCAAGAACCGCGGCCTTATGACAGACTTCCGGCATGCGGTTCAGGAGCAGTTCGATCGCTGGGGCTTCACTCCCGGAGAGCGACAGGTAGCGGAAAAGCTGATCCTCGGTTTCAGTTTTCGGGAGGTGGCCGCCCAATTGGAAAAAAAAGAAAAAACGGTTCGGAATCAGAGTCAGGCGCTGTACGACAAGGCTGGCATGACCGGACGCCACGATCTGGCCGCCTTTTTTCTCCAGGATATTCTGGGACCCGATTCAGAGGAGTCCATACAGGCCTGATTCGACGGAAGGAAACGGGAACCTGGACTTTGCTTTTTTCGTCCGATACTATTGGTGTGGGTTTTCGGTTTTCTCTACTAAACCTGAATGAATTTTCATTCCGCAGCCGTGGCAGCGGTGCCTTCCGCGACCCTGGATTCGATGGGGTGCTCTCTTCTATGCGACCCTGGGCCCGGCTATCGGCCAGAAAACTCACCTTTCTGGTTCTTCTAATGTTCGCTCTTCCGCAATATGCCGAAACGCCAGCCGAGTCCTTCCCGGACCTCCTGCTGCCCGAGGACGGAAGTCCGGTTCCAGGCAGGCCCACTCCGGAAGGAACATTCATTCGCAATCCGCAGGATTTCCTGCTTTGTTCCGGCAAGGATTTCCAGGGAATGGGACCGGCGGGATCCTACAGCGTCATACAATGGCAGGGCAACTCTTTTGACGATGTAGCCAGCTTTAATAATGAAACAGTGACTGAGTTGCTCCGGGATCCTTCCAACAGGAAGAATCGCATTGTGGCCCGGGATCGATTCGAAGCGGCCCTTGCGGCGGATCCGCAATTCTATCCATTTTTGTATAATCTGGCCCGACTGAATCTTCTTCTCCGGGATTTTGAGGAGTCTATTCGTCTATTTCAGAAGGCAGCATCTTTAATTCCGGACGATCCGGGACCATATATGAATATTGCTCGAGCCTGCGAAGAGCTCCAGGAGCACCGATGCGTGATCAGTTACTACAAGAAGGCGCACAGTAAGGCCCCGCTAAGACCAGACGCCGTTTTTTCCCTGGGAATCTACTATCTCGAATCCGATCGTAGGCCCCAGGCAGAGATCTACATCAAGCAGGGGTACAGGGATTTTCCCGACGACTCCAGAATGAAGATTGCGCTGGCACGATTGCTGCTCCAGAAGGGGGATCGACTGAAGGCCCGGGTTCTACTGGAGAGCATTCCCACCCGAACTATGAGTGGAGAACAGAGAAAGGATTACGACCTCTCACTGCATTACTATCTGGCCGAAATATACAAGGATTCGCGAGACTACGGGGCCGCTCTGCGAGAAATCAATATTCTACTGGCTAATCCTTCCGCTCCCTTTTTTATGGAGCACAATAAGCAGGATTTGCAGAAGCAAAAGCAGGTGCTGGAGAGGCTGGCCCGAGCCCAATCGCTGTCTGAAGACTAGAGAATTCCGCCCGCTGAGAACTGAAGGAATCTGAAGGAAACCAACTATGATTTTCCATCGCAAACCTCTTGTAATTGTCACTACGATAATCGCATTGCTTTTTTCCAGCACACTTCTGGCGGATACTATCCTGCTCAGAAATGGAACGCAAATCAACGGCCGCATTATCCAGCAAAACCAGGCGAATGTAGTCATCGTGCGCGACAATAGAAGGCAGGTAATACCCAAGACCCAGATCGCCCGCATCCTGTACAACAACAAGTATACAGACGACGATGCCGACAAAAAGGAAGAAGAGCGCAAGGCGGCCGAAGAAAAGCGAAAACGTGAAGAAGAACGCAGAAAGCAGATCGAGGAGCAGCGCCGGAAGGCAGAGGAAGAAAAGCGAAGACAGCAGGAACAAGAGCAGAAAAAGCAACAGGAAATCCTGGAGCAGATAGAAGAAGAAAAGCGCGAAGAGCAGAAGCGTCTGGAAGAAGAGAAGCGAAGGGAAGAGGAACGACGGAAGGCTGAAGAAGAGCAAAGCAGAGAACAAACAAACGTTAATCAGACCGATACAGGCGATAGCTGGGATTTTTTCGATGCACTAATGGGCAAAGATCTGAACCAGCATCAAATCCGTTTTCGCCTTGAGGGAGGCGGCGGACGAGTCCGACCGCTCTTTGTGCCAGCTCTGGGAAGAATCAATACCTTTCGCGGTCTGGTAGACAATAAGGCCGTCACAAGTTCGCCGGCAGCCTACCTTGATGGCCTTTCTTACGGCGGAGAAATCGAATATGTCTATGATCGCTTCCTTGTCCGGCTCGCCTCCCGAAGACTCAGTTCTTCCTATAGCCTGGCATCCTACGAACTCGGAACCACGACAGATGCACTTACGGGCCTGCCCACGGATAGCTTCAACCTTTCCGTAGATTATGCCAGAGACCTGAGCCTGGTAGAACACTCACTTGGAGTGGGGTACTCGGTTTACTACAGCGATGTTCTGGAGGTACGTCCGGTGGTGGAATACATGGGGCAGTTCACCCGATTAAACCAGGACGGCTCCTCTTTTGCGTTTGAGACTTCAAGTCTGGCTACTTTCGCAGTCAGTGATGCAAAGAATCGTATGTGGGTGCGTGGGGTTCGCGGCGGACTGGAAGTGCTTTATCGATTCGATGCCTTTGGTCAGAACTTCGAATGGAAGATCTATGGAGCGGCGGTACAAACCCGGGGCAGCGTTATTTCGGACTCCAGAATGCATCCTTTCTCCACGGCCGGGCAGTACCAGGGCCTGCGAACCTTCCGGGTAAACCCGCAAGTCTTCTACGAGGCCACTCACCTGGAGAGCGTCCTCTATTATAGGATGATGCCAGAGCTGAGGCTCTACATTGGCCTGGCCGGACAGACCGGAACAGCAAATGCCAGCGACCTGGATATCGCCCAGAACTTCGGAGGTCTGTCCCCCGAAGAAATGCTGGCCAGCCTTTACAACTTCAATCAGAACTATGCTCTCGGCGGATTGCGATCCCACCATTCGCGGATTAGTTTCGGGGCCGAATACTCTCTGGATCTATAAGGCCCATGAAAGGAAGCAAGGAAGCAGGATCCGGAAACCTGTGAGGTGTGCCGGGGTCTTCGCTTTCGTGCTTCATATAAAAGAAGTCCTTCACTTCCCCGTTGGCAGCGAAGTCCAATCCCCTCGGCTTCCCGGAGAATTGACAATTGCCGGACAAAAAAGTCTGCCGGGTTCAATCCGAAGAAGGCATGCCGCTCTTTGCGTTCAGTAATTTCCGAATTTCCGGAGAAAGTGTGCGATTACCAATTGCTTCACGAAACCGATCCGAGAACTGCTGACAACGAAGGGATGCCGCATCATCGCCGTACTTCCTGTAATTGACCGATTTCTCTCGGAACAGTATGGCGGCCATGGCCAGCCGATCTGGATCGCCGCCATCCGCCGCCGACAAAACTCCCAGAGCGCCTTCCGGGCCAAGGCTTTCCAGTAGGGGCGAATCGTAGCCCAGGAATTGCCGAAAGGATCTTTCCAGCTCAAGAAAGATCACCTCCGGATCATTGCGGTCCTTCAGTCCGGCCAGCCTGGCCAGAAATATCGAGAATTCCTGAATCAGCCGCAGAATATAGTCCCGGTGGAACATGACCCCCAGCCTCGAACGCTCTGCACCGAGGTAAAGTCCTAAATCCAAAGGATTTGACTCAGAAAGCGGATGCCGGAAGCTGTCCAGGCCCCGAAGGGGGCGGCCTGAAAAGGCCCGGAATCATAAATTTTGCGCTCACCTGGACTATCAGCCGAGCGCCAGGAGAAAGAGATTCGCTATGAAGGACTTTAAGACAGTAACGGTTCTTGGGGCCAACGGCACCATGGGCGCGAACAGCGCCGCCATTGTAGCTGCCTTTGGAGGCGCTAAAGTGTACATGCTGGCCCGAACGCTTGACAAAGCCAAAGAAGGGATTCAGACCGCCATTGCTTCCGTTCGTTCCGGGGTATTCGCGGAAAAGCTCATCCCTGGAACTTACGACGATGATCTGGAAAAAGCAGTGTCCGAGTCGGACTGGGTCTTCGAACTCGTCGCCGAAAGCTATGAAGTGAAAGAACCTATCATGAAGCGGATTTCCGCCGCCCGTAAGCCAGGTACCCTTGTGTCCACAGTTAGCTCTGGACTTTCCATCGAAAGACTTGCCTCGCATCTGGATGAAGATGGACAAAAGCATTACTACGGCACCCACTTCTTCAATCCTCCGTATAAACTTGTTCTCTGTGAACTCATCGTTCATCCGAAGAACGATCCCGGCTATACAAAGGAACTCTCCGAGTATCTGGAGAAGAAGCTCCACCGCCACGTAATCGTCGCAAACGATCGCCCGGGATTTGCCGGTAACCGCATCGGCTTTCAATTCATGAACGAAGCGGCCATCTACGCAGAGAAACTGGCAGACAAAGGCGGCATTCATCTGGTGGATCAGCTGCTTTCTGGCTACACCGGCAGAGCTATGGCTCCACTGGCCACTGCCGACCTGGTGGGACTGGACGTGCACAAAGCCATTGTGGACAACATTTACGAGAACACCAAAGATGTGGCCCATGATACCTTTAAACTTCCGGATTACATGCAGAAGCTCATCGATCAGGGCGCCCTTGGAAACAAGAAAGGCAAAGGCCTGTATATGCGAGAAAAGACCCCTGAAGGGAAGAGCGTAAAAAAGGTCTACAACATCAAGACCGGCAATTACGAAGATCTTCCGAAACTGGATCTATCCTTCAAAAAGAAGGCAGCTTCCTTGATCCATGAGTCTCAGTACTTCCATTTCGCAGAGTTCATGAAAACAGAAAAGGGCGAAGAGGCAGATCTGGTGCGTCGCTTTATTGCTCGCTACATTTCCTATTCCTTTTCGCTGGTTCCTGACGTTACGGATCAGAACGGTGTGGACGGAGCCATGGGCTTCGGTTTCAACTGGGTGCCTCCATCCGCCTGGGTGGATCTGCTGGGCGGAGTGGACGCTGCAAAGAAGTTCATCGAACAGGCCGGCATACCTGTGCCGGACTTCCTAAACTCGGCCTCCGGTTCGCCTTTCTACAAGCTGCAGAGCAAACTGGATTACAGGCAGCTGTTCCGCGGCTCTTGATCCATTTGCGGCCGTAGATCGGCAATAGAACAGACTTCCGGGCGAATCCGAAATGGCAAA
>JAGRNE010000139.1 GCA_020440915.1 Leptospiraceae bacterium
TCTCCACCAGGGGAAGCATCAATCTGAGCCGTATTAACCAGGTGCTGGAAACCGGCAAAATGATCGGCCTGAAAGTGGAAGATGCTCAGGTGGTGGTGCCCGGAGAGGTAATCGCCACTGGTTACGACGGCGAAGAGAAGCCCGTAACCGCTGAGGCTGCCGGAACCGTTAGAATTTCTGGAGATAGCTTCTTTATCGAGGGCGAAGCCGCTTCCATTCCTGTTCGGATTGGAACCATCCTGAATGTGCAAGAAACTCAGGTTATTGAGCCCAGCGCATCTATTGCAACGTTTGACCCCTACAATGAGGTTGTGGTGTCCGATGCAAGAGGAACCGTAAACTTCGTGGATATCGAAGAGGACAAGAACCTCAAGAAAGATGAAGAGGGTAATTACCGCCTCATTGAATACCGCCGGGAACGTCTGAACCCCCGTATGCTGGTGGGTTCGGAGGAATACTCTGTGCCTCCAAACGCTATCGTAACCGCTCGAAACGGTCAGAGCGTTCAGCCGGGCGATGTACTTTATAAGATTGCAGCCGCTGCAGAAAAGACCCGGGACATTACCGGTGGTCTTCCGAGGGTTGAGGAGCTTTTCGAGGCCCGCCGACCCCGGGAAGCTTCCACTCTGGCCGAGCTGGATGGAAGAATCGAAGACCACAACGAAGTGGTAAAAGAAAAGCGAGTATTCTACATCGTACCGGATAACGAAGAGCTGGACCGCATCAAGGTTGCGATTCCGGTTTCCAATCGTCTTCGGGTGAGAAATGGCGACTACGTGAAAGCCGGCGACATGCTGGATGAAGGTATGCTGGATCCCCACGATATTCTGCGGATCAAGGGCATCAATGCTCTGCATGAATTCCTGGTGCATGAAGTGCAGGAAGTCTACCGACTGCAGGGAGTATTCATCAACGATAAGCACATCGAGATTATCGTTCGACAGATGCTCCGCAAACTGGAAGTGGATGATCCTGGCGACACTAGCTTTGTGGCGCATCAGCAGGTGGATCGCTTCTCCTTCAAAGATGAGAATGAGCGCGTAGAATCCGAAGGCGGTGTGCCGGCCACCTCAAGGCAGATTCTGCTGGGTATTACGCGCGCCTCTCTGAACACCGATTCCTTCATCTCTGCGGCATCTTTCCAGGAGACTACCCGTGTGCTCACCGATGCGGCCATCAAAGGCAAGAAGGACCCCCTGCTTGGCCTAAAGGAAAACGTGATTATCGGGCACTTGATTCCGGCAGGAACAGGACTGAAGCATTACCGAGACGTAGAAATCTTCTACAAAGAGTACGGCGATATCCAGAAGCTGGAAAAGGAAAGACGAGAAGCAGAAGAACTGGCAGCCGGACAGGCAGCCACCCCCGAAAGCTTCTCAGGCTAAACTGTAGCCTGTACATCTCAAGGCGCTGGTCTCCGGCGCCAGGAGAATCCAGATCTGCGCTTTCAGGCGAACCGTTAGCCACGAAAGCCCTGGCAAGTGAGTCAGACAAAGGCCGCCATCATGCGGCCTTTCTTTTTGCACCCTGCCAGCCTCTTTGTTTTTTGGGCCTCGATTGGCCTCGCGGTGGCCGACACCCCGAGCGCAGAAATGGAAACGGCCGTAGCGCATGAGTAGCCAGGAGGTCAACTTTGCGACATAATGCCCTCGTTAGTAGACCTTGATTTCGTACAACATCTTTTCCGAGCTCCCTCCGATTTTGTTAAAAAAAGTTAACCCAGGAAAGGGCCTGGACCTGAATACCTCTTGTCAGGGAAGGGACCTCCTTCTTTTGTGGTCTCTCGAGCCTGAAGCCTGAGCTGCTCCAGTGCGAGTCGACAAAACTGTGTCTCACAGGATGAGGTCGCAAGTTGTCGTCTCTAACCGGTATTGGAAATTCAGGGACCCCTCGGGGTCCGGTATTTGGGGATTCCGGGAAATTATATTCTCGAAGGGAGTGTATTAACTGAATGCCAACGATTAATCAGTTAATCCGTCACGGAAGAAAACAACAGAAGAAGAAGACCAAGTCTCCTGCACTTTTGGCCTGTCCTCAGCGTCGCGGCGTATGTACGCGAGTGATGACTTTTACCCCCAAGAAGCCTAACTCAGCTTTGAGAAAGGTAGCTCGGGTTCGACTGACAACAGGCATCGAAGTGACTGCCTATATACCAGGCGAAGGTCACAATTTGCAGGAACACAACGTGGTTCTGGTGCGAGGAGGAAGGGTAAAAGACCTTCCTGGTGTTCGCTATCATATTATTCGAGGTGCCCTGGATACGCTGGGTGTGGATAAGCGCCGACAAGGCCGCTCCAAATACGGCGCCAAGAGGCCCAAGGCTTAAGGAATTTGTATGTCACGTAGAAGTCAGGCAGTTCATAAGCGCTATGTCGCTCCGGATGCTCGCTACAGCGATGCTGTGGTGACCAAGTTCATCAACTATCTCATGCGAGATGGAAAGAAGTCCGTAGCCGAGAAGGTGTTTTACGACGCTATGGATCGGATCAAGGGAAAAACCGGCGAAGAGGGCGTGGAAGTGTTCCGCGAGGCCCTGGATAACGTAAAGCCGGCTCTGGAAGTTCGTTCCCGTCGTGTGGGCGGCGTAACGTACCAGGTGCCCGTTGAGGTTCGACCGGAAAGGATGCAGGCGCTGGCCATTCGATGGATCGTGGGCTATGCCCGGGGTCGGAAAGGCCATTCCATGGCGGAGCGTCTTGCAGATGAACTGCTGGATGCGAAGAACAATGCCGGCGGCGCTGTTAAGAAACGAGACGATACTAGAAAGATGGCAGAGGCGAACAGGGCATTCAGTCACTATCGCTGGTAAGCCGAGGGTTTTATGAAACGCAAGATTACATTAGAGAGAACGCGCAATATCGGCATCATGGCGCACATCGATGCCGGAAAGACGACAACCACCGAGCGTATTCTCTTCTATACAGGTCGATCTTACAAGATCGGAGAGGTGCATGAAGGCGCCGCCACTATGGACTGGATGGAGCAGGAGAAGGAGCGAGGTATTACCATCACTTCTGCTGCCACCACTACGTTCTGGGAAGGCTCCGATCAGGATCGCGATTCCCACAGAATCAATATTATCGACACTCCGGGCCACGTTGACTTCACCGTTGAGGTGGAGCGCTCTCTCCGTGTTCTGGACGGCGCTGTGGCTGTTTATGATGGCGTTGCCGGGGTAGAGCCCCAGACCGAGACTGTTTGGCGCCAGGCGGATCGCTACCGCGTTCCCCGGATGTGCTTCATCAACAAGTTGGACCGCATGGGCGCCAGCTTCTTCTATTGCGTAGATACGATTCGCGATCGTCTGGGCGCCAACGGTGTGCCCATTCAGCTTCCTATCGGAAAAGAGTCTGATTTCCAGGGAGTGGTGGATCTGGTTGAAAACCGAGCCATCATCTGGTCAGGCGAGGAACTGGGTGCGAAATTCGATTACACCGATATTCCCGAGGATCTCAAGGCTCAAGCTGAAGAGTACCGTACCAAGCTTATGGAGAGCGCCGCCGAATGTGATGACGAGCTCCTGGAGAAGTACCTGGAAGAGGGTGAACTCACCAAAGAAGAGCTTAAGCGCGCCATTCGTAAGGGAACACTGGAGATGAAGATGTTCCCCATATTGTGCGGAACCGCCTTCAAAAACAAGGGTGTGCAGCCCCTGCTCGATGCAGTTCTGGATTATATGCCTTCCCCGCTGGACGTGCCGAACATCAAGGGTCACGATGCGGAGGATCCCGAGAAAGAAATCGAGCGAAAAACAGGTGATGATCAGCCTTTCGCGGCCCTGGCTTTCAAGATTGTGAGCGATCCTTATGTAGGAAAGCTAACATATTTTCGCGTATACTCCGGCACGCTGACCAAAGGTTCCTATGTTCTGAATGCTACAAAGGGCAAAAAGGAACGGATTGGCCGACTTCTTCAAATGCATGCAAATGACCGCGAAGAGATTGAAGTTGTATTCTCCGGCGATATCGGCGCTGCCGTGGGCCTGAAGGACACTTCCACAGGGGACACTCTGTGTGCGGAGGACAGCCCGGTTATTCTGGAATCCATGGAATTTCCGGATCCTGTGATCGACCTGGCCATCGAGCCTCTTACGAAAGCGGACCAGGAAAAGCTTTCACAAGCGCTGGTGCGACTGGCGGAGGAAGATCCGACCTTCAAAGTGAAGACCGACCATGAAACCGGACAAACCATTATTTCCGGCATGGGTGAGCTCCATCTGGAGATCATTGTGGATCGTCTGAAGCGAGAGTTCAAGGTAGAAGCCAACGTTGGTAAACCTCAGGTGGCTTACCGTGAGACCATCCGCAAGCAGGTGGAAGTAGAATCCAAGTATATCAAGCAGACCGGTGGTCGTGGTCAGTATGGTCACTGTTACCTGCGTGTAGGCCCCAACGAGGCCGGAAAAGGATACGAATTTGTAAACAGTATTGTGGGCGGTGTGATCCCCCGAGAATACATCCCGGCAATCGACAAAGGTTGTCAGGAGGCCCTGCAGGCCGGTGTTATGGCTGGCTATCCGGTGGTGGACGTGAAGGTGGAGGTCTATGACGGCTCCTACCACGACGTCGACTCCTCGGAAATGGCCTTCAAGATCTGCGCTTCTTTAGGATTCAAAGATGCCTGTAAAAAGGCAAGCCCTGTGCTTCTGGAGCCAATGATGGCTGTGGAAGTGGTTACTCCCGAAGATTACATGGGAGACGTAGTGGGCGACTTGAACCGAAGAAGAGGACGCATAGGCTCTATGGAGCAGCGAGGTAATGCGCGGGTAGTTTCTGCCGAGGTTCCTCTGTCAGAAATGTTCGGGTATGCAACGGATCTGCGAAGCTCCACTCAGGGACGAGCGGCCTACACAATGCAATTCAAGCACTATGAGGAGGTACCGAACAGTATAGCCAATGAGCTAGCAGCCAAGGCTGCAGTGTAATTGGGCTGGACACTGTCGGTGCGAACAAAAATAAGGCTATTTCGCCTTTTGAGCAATTAAAGCAAAAACTCTGGAAGAAAGGTAAAATCAATGGGTAAGCAAAAATTTGATCGTTCCAAACCTCACGTTAACGTGGGAACAATTGGGCACGTAGACCACGGAAAAACAACTCTCACTGCTGCAATTACTACTGTACTGGCTAAAGCAGGCGGTTCCAACAAGGCTGTTGGATATGCGGAAATTGATAACGCTCCTGAAGAGAAAGAACGCGGTATTACCATCGCTACTTCTCACCAGGAATACGAATCAGAAAATCGTCACTATGCTCACGTTGACTGCCCGGGTCACGCTGACTACGTAAAGAACATGATTACCGGAGCTGCTCAAATGGATGCGGCCATTCTCGTAGTTTCTGCCGTAGACGGCCCCATGCCTCAAACTCGAGAGCACATCCTTCTGGCCAGCCAGGTTGGTGTGAAGTATATCGTAGTATTTCTGAACAAAGTGGACACCATCAAGGAAGACGAGCGCGACGAGATGGTTGAGCTGGTTCAAGAAGAGGTAAAAGATCTTCTGAAGTCTTACGGATATCCGGAAGACACTCCGTTCGTTATGGGTTCTGCCCTGAAAGCTCTGGAAGGCGACGAGTCCGACATCGGAGCTGCGGCCATCCACAAGCTCATGGAGCAACTGGATACATACGTTCCCGAGCCCAAGCGTGACGTGGACAAAGACTTCCTGATGCCAGTTGAAGACGTATTCTCCATCACTGGTCGTGGAACTGTGGCTACCGGTCGTGTAGAGCAGGGACAACTGAAAGTGAACGATGAAGTGGAAATCGTCGGTATTCGCGATACTTCTAAAACGATCATTACCGGTATTGAGATGTTCCGCAAGGAACTGGATTTCGCCCAGGCTGGAGACAACATCGGCGCTCTGATGCGAGGAACCAAAAAGGAAGACATTCAGCGCGGTCAGGTACTGGCCAAGCCAAAGTCTATCACTCCTCACAAGAAGTTCAAAGCTGAGATCTACGTTCTGAAGAAAGAGGAAGGTGGACGTCACACTCCATTCTTTAACGATTACCGACCGCAGTTCTATTTCCGAACCACTGATGTGACCGGAACCATCGTTCTGCCGGCAGACAAAGAAATGGTAATGCCAGGTGATAACGTAACCATCACTGTGGAGCTGATTACTCCCATCGCCATGGACAAAGGTCTGAAGTTTGCCATCCGCGAAGGTGGTCGTACTGTTGGATCCGGCGTTGTAGCCGAGATTACTGAATAATTGAGAGAAGCAGGGGATTATGGCTCAGAGAATTCGCGTAAAACTAAAGGCCTTTGATCACAAGCTGATCGATCGCTCGGCGGCGGAAATCGTCGCCACGGCGCGGCGGACCGGTGCGGAGATCTCCGGGCCGATCCCCCTGCCCACCAGGGTGGAGAAGTTCACCATCCTGCGATCGGTTCACGTGAACAAGAAGTCACGAGACCAGTATGAAGTCCGCACTCATAAGCGGATGATCGATATCATGAATACCAATCCGGACACGGTGGATGCGCTTATGAAGCTCCAGTTGCCGGCCGGTGTAAGTGTGGATATAAAGAGCTGAGGCACTAGAAATGGCTAAGGGCTTAATAGGCAGAAAATTGGGTATGACCCAGGTGTTCGACGAGAAGGGCAACGTTGTTCCAGTAACCGTTCTGGAAGCGGGTCCCTGCGTCGTGACGGATCTCCGAACCCAGGAGCAGCATGGCTACAAAGCTGTGCAGCTCGGCTTCCAGGAGACCAAAGAGAAAGCCCTGAGTAAGGGTGAGATTGGACACCTGAAGAAAAATGGAATCGCACCCCAGCGGACTCTGATGGAGTTCCGTGATGCAGAGATGGAAGTGGAGCTGGGCGGAAGTGTAGATGCTTCCCTGTTCAGCGCCGGCGATACTGTAAAAGTAACGTCCATTAGCAAAGGAAAGGGATTCCAGGGCGTAATGAAGCGGCACGGCTTTGGCGGCGGTAGAATGACTCACGGTTCGCATTTTCATCGAGCCCCGGGTTCTATTGGCGCCAGTTCCGATCCCAGTCGAGTCTTCAAAGGGAAGCGCATGCCAGGCCATGCCGGTCAGCTTAAGAAAACCGTTTCCAATCTGAAGATCATGCAGGTGGATACGGACAATAACCGGATCCTGGTCCAGGGTTCCATTCCCGGGTCCCGTACAACCGTGGTTCGGATTGAGGTGATGGGATGAAAGCGCAGAAGTTCGACGCCACGGGAAAGAAAAGCGGTGATCTGAACCTTCCGGATAGTGTATTCGGGGTTGAGGTGAACGCCGGTCTGATTCGAGAAATTATTGATCTGGAAAACCGAAACCGCCGCCAGGGAACACATAAGACAAAGACTGTTTCCGAAGTGAGCGGTGGCGGAAAGAAGCCCTGGCGACAAAAGGGTACAGGTAATGCCCGTCAGGGTTCTACGAGATCGGTGCAATGGAAAGGTGGTGGGATTTCTCACGGCCCCGTGCCCCGGGATTACAGCGTCCGCGTTCCAGATAAAAAAAGGAAAGCGGGTATTCGAGCTGTATTTAGCTATAAGGCGTCCAAGGATGCTATTTTTGTTCTGGCAGACCTCGATGTGCAGGAGTTCAGTACAAAGAAGGTTCACGGAGTTTTCAAGGCCATGGGTCTGATTCCAGGATCCACTGTAGTCTTTGTAACCATGGGCGCCGATGAGAAGCTTCGCAAGTCTGTATCCAACATACCGGTGGTTCACCATATGGATGCTACCCGAATCACTGCTCCGGAGCTGTACTACAACTCGAGGCTTGTGATTAGCGAGTCCGCACTGGCTCATCTGGAAAAGACTTACGCAGCCCAGGGAGTTAAGTAATGAATCTGAATGATGTTATCATAGCCCCTGTCGTAACAGAGAAATCTGAAGAAGTGAAGCACCTGAACCCGAACAATGAGGTGTACACTTTCAAGATTCAGAAGAGAGCGAACAAGGAACTGGTAAAGCAGGCCCTGTATAAGCTCTACGGCGTAAAGGCAGAGAAGGTGCGGGTACTGAACGTTCCTTCGCGACTCAAGCGATTTCGCATGGATTACTCAAGAGTTCCTGGTTGGAAGAAGGCCATTGTTACTCTTGCTCCGGGCCAGTCCCTGGATCTTGCGAAGAACGCTGGATAAGGAAAGACTATGCCAATCAAGAGATTTAAACCTACTACCTCTTCCACGCGCTACAAATCTGTTCTAGTATTTGAAGGGTTGAGCAAGGAAGGCCCGCGGAAAGCTCTGCTGGATTCCGTGAATTATAGCGCTGGTCGAAACAATGCCGGCCGCATCTCGGTGCGTCGCAAAGGCGGTAGAAACAAGCGCAAGTATCGTGTTATCGATTTTAAGAGGAACAAAGTGGATGTTCCAGGAACGGTTGTGGGTATAGAGTACGATCCGAACCGAACCGCAAATATTGCTCTGGTAAAGTATGCAGATGGCGAATACAGATACATTCTGTGTCCGGATGCATTGAAAGCCGGAGACCAGGTCATTTCCGCAGATAAAGCGGATATCCGGGCTGGCAACTCATTGCCCCTGCGAACCATTCCTGCAGGTACACAGGTTCATAATGTGGAGTTACAACCGGGACGTGGCGGCCAGATGGTTCGATCCGCAGGTTCTTTTGCCAGTATTGCGGGTAGAGATGGAAGTTATATTCTGATCAAGCTGCCCAGCGGCGAATTGCGCAAGGTGCATGAAAATTGCCGCGCCACCGTAGGAGTGCTCGGAAACCGCGATCACAGTCTGGTGAGCATCGGTAAAGCCGGTCGCAAGCGATGGATGGGTGTTCGTCCGCATGTCCGCGGCGTAGTAATGAATCCTGTGGACCACCCACACGGTGGTGGTGAAGGTAAGACCTCTGGTGGACGCCATCCGGTAAGCCCCTGGGGACAGCCTACGAAAGGTTATAAGACTCGTAAGAAGAACCATCGCACAGACAGGTTCATCGTACAAAGAAGAATTAATAAGAGGATAGGACGCTAAGCATGGCCAGATCACTAAAGAAAGGGCCTTACGTAGAAGAGTCCCTGATGAATCGGATCAACCAGATGAATGCTGAGGGAAATAAGAAGCCCTTCAAGACCTGGTCCAGACGATCCACCATTTTTCCCGAAATGATCGGGCATACCATGCTGGTGCACAATGGACAGAAATTTGTGCCTGTGTATGTGAACGAGAATATGGTGGGACACAAGCTCGGGGAATTTGCACCTACGCGAACTTATAAAGGGCATACCAGCCTGGACAAGAAGGTGAAGAGATAATGGAAGCGAAAGCGGTAGCAAAGTTCCTTCTCGTAAGCCCGAGAAAAGTACGCCTGGTGGCCAACGAGATCCGTGGGTATCCCTACAACGAGGCTATTGATTATCTGCGTTTTATTCCGCGGAAAGGGGCGGTGCTTCTGAAAAAGGTTCTGGAATCAGCCCGGGCCAACGCCGCCAACAACAACGAGAACCTGGATGAAACCCAGCTTTTCGTAAGGAAGGTCTACATTGACGGCGGACCTACAATGCGAAGGTTTCGCCCTCGAGCAAGAGGCCGGGCCATGCAGCGACTGAA
>JAGRNE010000013.1 GCA_020440915.1 Leptospiraceae bacterium
TTCGCACAGCGCTGGTGAAGCCTTACGCTCCCATCGATCGTCTGGACACTGTGGTAGTACTGCTGAAAAGCCCTTCTGACTGGGCGGAAAACTTCGAGCGGGAAAAAATCGAAGACAACCTGGTTACGGAATTTGGACCGCCAGTATTTCCAGATCTTCCAGAAGTAGAGCGTAAACTGAAGCAGCAGGAAGAAGAACGAAAGCGTCGGGAGCAACAGCAGAACCAGCCAGAAGAAACCAAACCGGAAGAGAATACGCCCGAGCCCCAGGGCCCCGGACCGCGACGACGGCTGGAGAACATAAACGTACCGGGGGCCGGACAGTAATGTTTCTAGAAGCGACAGTAGTGGCTGTGGGTCTTATTGTTTCCTACTTCCTCAAAGGGATCAACTTTCTCACCCTGAACTTTGAATTTCTCAACACCGGAGCCATATATCCGGACTTCTTGCTGATCTTCGTTATATTCTTCAGCATTCGGAAGGGCGACTTCACGGGCATCTGGATAGGATTCTTTGCCGGTTTGCTGGAGGACTCCCAGCTCCTGGCATTCGATGAGGGCGCCCGGGAATTTGTATCCATCATTGGAGTGCACTCCCTGATCTACTGTCTGGCAGGCTACACCATTGGACGCTTGAACAAGTTGCTGGATCGAGATAGCATTGCATCTATCCTTGTACTGGTTTTCGCCACAACATTCATTGTGCGAATTTGCATCTGGTTGCTTATGGGAATGATTGATCAGTTTTCCGCAGCCTATCCTCTGCTGGGGCCTGCGGTTTATACGGCCATCATCGCCCCGGTCTGGTTCTGGATTCTGACCACTCTGTATCGCCTGGATGCCAAACCACTATGAGTACCCGATCGTCCACAGAATTTCGTCTGGAACGACGCTTTCATGTAAGGATATACTTCTTCACCGCTCTGGTGCTATTTCTTTCGGTGATTTGCGTTCTTCAACTGGGAAATCTCCAGGTTCTACATGGGGCGGAGAACCATGTGCTTTCGCGCAAGTTCGTAAGCAAGCAGGAGTTCAAAGAGGCGCCCAGAGGATTCATATACGATCGCCACATGAACCTGGACAACCCTCTTGTTCAGAATATTCTGTATATTGATTTCGTAATGTACCCCGGTCGGTTCAAGACCCGCGAAGAGGGGGTGGCATTTCTCAAGCAGTTCTCCGCGGTCATGGGCATACCCCTGTCTGAGTACGCCGATGTCCTGGAGCCTTCTCGCTGGAAGGAGCTCTCGAAGAAGAATGAAGATGTGACCTTAATTCACCGCCTCAGCCGGGCCCAGCAGGTACGCCTGGCCAGCCTTCAACTGGAAGGCAATCGCACTCAATTTGTAACGCAATTCCTCCGCTATTATTCTATGGGGCCCGCTCTGGCCCACATTACAGGCTATACAGGGGCCCCCAGCCGAAGCGAAATTCGACAGGGTAAAGCCCTGCCCTATCAGACTCTGGGAAAAGCGGGCGTGGAAGATTTCTACGATACCGATCTTCGCGGAAAAGACGGAATACTTGTGCGCAACAAGGTCCTGGACAGCGAAGAAACCATCGAGCGTAGCCAGCAGGGGAATCATCTAATCCTTAACATTAACCGGGATGTGCAGGCCGCGGCTTACGAAGCGCTTATTAAGAGCGGCAAGCGAGGCGCGGCCATTGCCATAAAGCCAGCCACCGGCGAAGTGGTAGCGCTGGTTTCGGCGCCTACTTACGATCCCAACATCCTTTCCAGCGGCACCGGGGAAATTCGCACCGAACACATCCGAAAGGTCCGACTCTACAACGGCTTTCTGAATCTGGCCATACAGACCAAGTTTCCGCCCGCCTCTACGTTTAAACCGCTGGTTGCTCTGGCAGCCCTGGAATCCTTTCCGGAAAGCTTCGTTAGCAAACATACAAAATTCAACTGTCCCGGTCGCTGGACTCTGGAAAGCTCTGTGGCTGGCGTGCCGGATAGCGTGTATTACTGTCATCGCTCTTCCGGGCATGGCATAAACAACATGATCGGCGCTATTGCCCATAGCTGCAACGTCTACTTCTATCGACTGGGTTACAAGATTGGACCTACTCCGATCATCGAATTCTCCAAAGCGCTGGGACTGGATAAAAAGAGCGGCATCGACCTACCGGGCGAAGCCCAGGGCTTTGTGCCTGACCAGAAATGGAAGCAGATCACCTGGTCCAGTCGATGGTATGACGGGGACACTATCAACCTGTCTATCGGCCAGGGCTTTCTGCAGGTAACTCCGGTGGAAATGGCTGTAATGTATTCCGCGATTCTGAACGGGGGCAAAGTTCTGCGACCGCATGTGCTCAAAGAAGTGCGAGACTCCTACACCGGTCGTGTAGTGCGCCAGATTCGCCCGGAAAAAATAGCAGAAGTGCCTCTTTCGCGCAATCATGTAGAAACCATCGAAAAAGGGATGCGTGCGGTCATCACCGCAGGAACCGCATCCTACCTGAATCGCCGGGATATGGTGCCCGTGGCCGGCAAGACAGGAACGGCTCAGACCCGAAGCGAGCGCTCCGGACGAGACCATGCCTGGTTTGTAGGGTTTGCGCCCTATGGAGCGCCAGTGGAAGAACAGATGGTAGTAGTCGTCTTTGTGGAATACGGTATTGCCGGCTCCTATTCCGCCGCTCCGGTGGCCATCAGTATGTTCGACGCCGCCTATCCGAAATGGGATCGACCGCTTCCCGAGGACCCCGCCAGGGAAATGGCCATACATCCGGACCATGAGGATGGTCTCTAGGACAGGAGGCGAAACCAGATGCTGAGCAAATATAGAGTAGATTTTGTCCTTCTTTTTTCGGTGCTGTTCTGCACCGGAGCCGGCATCTTTGTCCTCTACACCCAGGAGACAAATCCGGATGCCTCCTTTCCTGCCTGGATGAAGCAGAGCGGATTTCTGATCGTCGGGCTCATCGTAATGCTGGCCCTGCGAAAAGTTAACTATCAGGTCATTGGCGGTATTGCCCTGCCCCTGTATGGCGTAGCGATTTTTCTTCTTCTGGTAACCCTGGTTCCTTTTATCGGTTCCGAGCACAAAGGAGCGCGTAGCTGGATCCGTTTTGGTCCCCTGGGTTTTCAGACTTCAGAGATTGCGAAGCTGGCCACCATCATACTGCTGGCCAAATATCTGGAACTGAAAGAAAGGGAACTGGAGCATCTCTATTCGCTGCTTATTCCCTTTGGCATAGCAGTTCTGCCCATGCTTCTGATCGTCGTTCAGCCAGACTTCGGAGGGGCTTTTGTTATCGCTCCCATTCTGCTTTCCATGCTGTTCATGGCGGGAGCCGACATCTATCACATTGGTTCCATTGTATTTTTCTTTGCAATTTCCATCTTTGTACCGCTTTACATCGAATACCATAACATCATGCTTGTGGACTCGGTGGTCACCCGGGTTTCCGAACTGGGAAAGGATTCGCTACTACCGGCAGTGCGAATACTGAAGTCTGACATCTGGTCCTTCCTGGAGAAATCCAGGATTCCGGAAGGGGTCACCGGAGCAGATCGCGAGTATTTAGGTAATATTCTCACCAATCAAAGCCTGTTCATTGACCTGCAGGATGCGGCCCAGAGCATTCGAATCGAGGAAGGCGGAGTTCTGTTGCGTATCCTGGACAACGATGTTCTACTTCTTGTTGTGGCGCTGCTGTGCACTCTTACTGCACTGGGACTCTTTATCTGGAGAATGACCCAGGGAGTGAGTTTCAAGAGTCTGCGAAAGTACTACATTCCACTGGGCGTGGTTGGAATCTCCATCCTTTCAGCTCTTTCCATCCATTGGACCTTTTCATTCAAGTATCACCAGGTAGTGCGAGTTACGGCCTTTATCAACCCGGATAGATTCCCCAGGGGACACGCTTATCAGATTCGCGCCTCCAAAGCGGCCATTGGCTCCGGCGAATGGACCGGTCAGGGGATGTTCGAAGGCGAAATGACCATTGGCGATACTCCTGTAGTGCCAGAAGCGCATACTGACTTCATCTATACCGCCTGGGCAGAGCGCACAGGCTTTCTGGGCAGCGTCTTCTTGCTTCTTCTGCTAACGGCCATACCATTGCGTGCATTACAGATGTCCTACGATGCCAGGGATCGATTTGGCTCCCTCTTGGCCGCGGGCATAGGCTTCATGTTCTTCTATCACATATTTTTTAACGTAGGAATTGCGCTGGGCTTGCTTCCGGTCACCGGATTGCCTTTGAGTTTTGTGAGCTACGGAGGCTCCCACTTGATTACCTGCTTGATGGCTACCGGAATCCTGCTGAGTATCTTCCGCAGAAAATACGTTAACTGAGAGCACAACCGCCGATAATCTTTACTGGTGAGCAAAGTAAAGATACAACTGGAAGAAGGCCTGGGCCGAGCCAGGGAACTGGAAAAGAAGCTTCAAAGAATGCAGGAACTGGTGGATGAATCCCACCGGGTGCTCAAGGACCTTCAGGAGCAATCGGCGGAATTCCTGCATTCCTTTGAGGGGCCCGCCTATCTTCAGGCCAGACTGCAGCGATTCCAGAGCCTTTCCCATCGCCTGATGCAACAGGAACGCAAACAGGACCTCATTCGCACATCCATGCTACGACAACTGGAACGATTCCTGGATCCGGATATCCTTCAGTACTACAGCCCGGCGGTCAGTCGACGTCTGCTCTCTGCTTTTGGAAGCGCGCGCCCGGCCGTTTCCGAACCATCGCCGGGGCAGCATCGTTGCTATCGCCTGGGCCATTTCTATTTTGTAACCACCGCCGAGCCCCTGCAAAGAATTGGCGCGGCCAGGCTTTCTCGAACCGGTAGAAAATTACCGCGGCGAATCGTGCTGCCGGAGGAAGGAATCGTCCCTCTGTTCCCGGGACATCCAGAGCAATATGATCCGGACGGACCTTCGGCTGTTATCGTTTTACAGGGTCAGAAGAAACTGGGGGTCTGGATCGATGAAGAACTCCCTCCCCTGGACATTCATCCGTACCTGGATGATATGGAAGTAAGTCGAAAGGCTCCTTATCCCGTGACAGGTCGGTTTCGTAAGAGGGGGCAGCAGCACTATCTACTGGAGCCGTAGCAGCCGTAGCCTGTCCCGAATCGAAAAGGGGCCCGGAGGCCCCTTCCAGAATTACCCGGCGATGCGGGTAAGAAAATCATTAAACTCGGTTACATCTTTGGAAAACTGCGTTACTCTGGTCTTCCCCCACTCCCGGGCCAGATTGCTCAGAAGTCGGTTCTCGTTGTCCAGAAGACTGTCTCCCAGGGTCTTCCCTTTCTTGGTAATGGTAAGGCGTTTCACCCGACGATCTTCATTATCGGGAGCGCTGGTTACCAGCCCGGCATTTTGAAGAGCCCGTACCGCCTGGCTCATGGTCATGGGATCCCGACGAAGCATTTTTCCAAGCTCGCCCTGGGAAATTCCCTGCTGTTGATCTACATGGATTAGAATGGATAGAGCAAGTGTAGAAAGTTTTTCTTTCTTGCTCATGCCATCCCTGATAATGTCCATGGCGCCGCGAAAGGCAGTTCCCATCGACAACACCAAATCATTAGAAGCACTCATAACCCTCAGAAAGCATCAAAAACCCGGCGACGTCAATTACAAAAACTATTTTACAAACTTTTTTGAACGTTCCAGGCGCCGGTCTTTCGCACAGAGTAGCTATTCCGGTGAAATATGAACTATGTAGTAAAATATAATTTCCATTTGTTCACGACGGAAAAGCAATCCTCGAAATCCATTTCCGGACTGGCGACAGGGAAATGTAACGTATTAATTTCGATTCCAGTCCGCCGGAGGGCTATCCAGCGCTCTCATGCGATGTAGAAAGCAAGGCCATTGTTCTTTACATTCGCGGAAAACGTCATAGAAATATCGCTGTCCCGAGCTGTACGCCAGGTAGGACAGAAAATGGGCATTGTTGTAGGTTTTGCCGGAGAGCGCTTCTGCATCCAGGTATTTCCAGGAAGATTCGGCGATGTCTCGCTTCAACTCCTCAATAATTCGCTCTTTTGTCCGAAGCTTATCGTCTTTCTGTCCATCGCTCGAATAGAGATGCTCTAATCTGGAAGCTGTAGCGTGCATTAACTGGCGGTACTGCTCCCTCTCCGCTTTCCATCTTTTGAGCCGCTCCCGCTTACTTCCGTTTGCATCGTCCCGGGCGATGTAGGCCAGGGAGCCCTCCTCCTCCACAAAGGATGCCAGGGATTCGTTGAAAGGGACAGAGCCAGGTATCCAGACAGTGGAATGCACAGCTTCGTGGATCACCAGGCGAATCAGGCCATAGTCCGAGTAGGCTAGCTGGGAAGATAGTAATGGATCATCGAACCAGCCCAGCGTGGAGTATCCCGCCACTTCCTGCACCACCACATCCAGTCCCTGCTTTTCCATCTTCTGCGCATGCTCATCCGCCTCCTGGCGACTAAAAAAGCCCAGATATGGCACTGTTCCTACAATAGGAAACCAGTAAGTATGCGCGTTCAGGCTGAGGGCCGGCGCCGCCACCACGTTGTAGGCTGCGGCGTCCCGATCGATGGCGGAGAAGTATTGAAAGGAATCACCGGTGTCCAGGGACAGATCCTGACGGGAGAATTCCTGCACCCGCAGCACCAGCTGGAGTTTTTCCCTCCAGTTTGCATCTAAATCCGGTTCCTTCAGTACTTCGATGATGGGCGTTCGGGCGCAGAGAATCTGCACCTGTCCGGCGGCAGCATTCCACAGATAGAGTGGCGATCCGGTAATGCAGCCGGAGAATCCAACCAGAATCAGAAGCAGGCCGGGCAGAAACAGAATCAAGGCACGTTTCAGACCTTTTCTCCACAGGTTTGTAGCCCTTTGCGGAGGAGCTGGCTGTTTTTCCGGTGTTTTTTTGGCTTCTGGCTCTCTGTTTGGCCCCTTTCTTTCCGTTGACATTAGACCCCCGGGGCAGAAAATAGGATATCAAGATAAATTGATGCCTTTCTCAGGCACAACTCAATAGAGGTATTACATGTCATTGAAAAATTTCCTATTTACGTCCGAATCCGTATCGGAAGGTCATCCCGACAAGGTTTCGGACCAGATTTCCGATGCAATCCTGGACGCTTACCTGGCTGGAGACCCCAAGAGCCGTGTGGCTTGCGAAACTCTGACCACTACAGATTTCATCTGCATTGCTGGAGAGGTTACCTCTCAGAGCAATGTAGATGTGGAGAAGATTGCCCGGGAAGTTACCCGAGATATAGGATATACGCATAAGGATATCGGATTCAATTGCGATACCGCCGAAGTCCTGGTCAAGCTGCATGCTCAGTCACCGGACATTTCCCAGGGCGTTTCCGAAGGCGAAGGACTGCACCTGGATCAGGGAGCAGGCGACCAGGGACTGATGTTCGGTTTTGCCTGCAAGGAAACCCCCAGCCTAATGCCCATGCCCATCGATCTTTCCCATAAACTGGTGAAATATCTGGCAGAACTGCGCCACAATGGAACTTTTAAAGAAGTACTGCCGGACTCCAAGAGTCAGGTAACGGTAGAATATCGGGACGGAAAGCCCCATAAGATCAACACCGTGGTAATCTCCACCCAGCACCTGGCGGATGTAACTCACAAGCAGCTGGAAGAAATGATGATCGAACTGGTGATCAAAAAAGTTCTGCCCGCCGAAATGATTGGAAATGATACCAAGTATCTGATCAATCCCACCGGTCGATTCGTAATTGGTGGCCCCCACGGAGACTGCGGTCTTACAGGTAGAAAGATTATCGTCGATACCTATGGCGGATACGGACGTCATGGCGGCGGCGCATTCTCCGGTAAGGACCCGTCCAAAGTAGACCGTTCTGCGGCCTATGTTGCCCGCTACGCAGCCAAGAATGTTGTGGCCGCCGGCCTGGCTGAGCGATGCGAAGTGCAACTCTCCTACGCCATTGGCTATCCGGAACCGACTTCCGTGCTGGTGGATACCTTCGGCACCGGAACCATGGATGACGATAAGATCGCTCAGAAAGTGAGAGATGCATTTGACTTCCGTCCAGGTGGAATTGTGAAAGAATTGGAACTTCTGGACCCATCCGGTCGCAAGTACCGCGATACAGCTGCCTACGGTCACTTTGGCCGGGAAGGCAAGACGTTTACCTGGGAAAAAACAGACCGGGTGGACGCTCTGAAAGGCTAAGAACCGGAAGAGACGTCAACGGCGGGCCATTTAAGGATCCGCCCAGGCGAAGGGGCGCTTCTTTCCAAAAAGGATGGGAGCGCCTTTTTTTGCTTCGACGGCATAGGCCGCTCCAGAAGCTTAGTGGTTAGGCGCATCCCCGTTGCAGAGGAATACAATTGGAAAAGAAAGCGACCCGAGATGGATACGGTCAGGCTCTGAAAGAGCTGGGCGAGAGTAGGCAAGACATAGTAGTTCTGGATGCGGATCTTTCCGGATCCACCAAGACCAATGTATTTGCCGCGGCGTACCCCCAGCGTTTCTACAATGTAGGCGTGGCGGAGCAGAACCTTGTAGGCATGGCCGCGGGTTTTGCGCTTAGCGGACTGGTTCCTTTTGCTTCCAGTTTTGCCATGTTTCTGGCCGGTCGTGCCTGGGAAATTGTGCGCAACTCTGTAGCTTATCCCGGCCTCAACGTCAAGCTGGTTGCTTCCCATGCCGGGATTACCGTCGGAGAAGACGGCGCAAGCCATCAGATTATCGAAGACATTGCTCTCATGCGTGCCATTCCGGAAATGAATGTCTTCGTTCCTTCGGATTATTCCGAGACCATAGAAATCATCAAAGCCGTGGCCGATATACAGGGCCCCTGCTACGTTCGCTGCGGTCGGGCAGCGGTTCCTGTACTGAGCCGTGAGCCGGGCTACAAATTCGAAGCCGGAAAAGGCGAAGTCCGCAGGGATGGCAAGGACATCACACTCATCGCTTGCGGTGTAATGGTGCAGGAAATTGTAGAGGCGGCAGAAATGCTACAGAAAGACAACATCGATGCAGCCGTCATCAATATGGCCTCGGTGAAGCCTCTGGATGAAGAACTGATCCTTCAATATGCAAAAAGCACCGGCTGCATTATAACTGCAGAGGAACACAATATCCTGGGCGGCCTGGGCTCTGCGGTGGCGGAGCTTGTATCCGAGCGTCATCCTGTGCCGGTCCATCGCGTTGGTATGAAAGATACATTCGGACAGAGCGGCGAAGCAGGCAAGCTCATGGACTATTACGGATTGCGAGCAAAGAACATTGCCGATCTGGCCCGCGAAGTACTGAAAAAGAAGTAGTGCCCGCCTCGTAGTCTGCACTGCATCTTAACAATCCGGGACGGCAGGCTCTTGCCTGGCAGAGGGATATCTTCCGGTTGCACGAATCTAATCCCGGAGTCTGAGCGCCTCTATTTCTCGCTTTTCTCCTGCTTTTCCACGAAGTTGTCGTATTCCAGGCGGAACTCCATCCTTTCATTTCTGTAGGACTGAAATAGATTCCCCGATTCGTGGAGTGCCTCCGTCTCCCCGGCCCCCATGTAGGTCATCCGATCCAGCGGCCAGTAGCTGCCCTGGAATTTCTCGAATATGGTATAGGCCATCTCTTCGGTTCTTTCCAGGTTCTCCTCTTCGCGTCCAGGAATGGCGCTGTGGCATTCCACACGAAGGAAATAACGCTGATGACGACGAATCCGATCCAGGATGGCGTTCACCACCTCTTCGCCTGTGGAGTTGATCACTCCCTGCTCATCAAAGTAATTCTTGTTTGGAAACCTTGCCACCAGTTCCACACCTCCATTGTGTATGGGCCGCAGCACCACCCCTGTCCGCAGTTCATCACCTTCGTAGGAAAGGCTGATCCCCGCTTCGTTGCGAACAGTGAGCACCGGAATTATGGTTTCAAAAGACTCCAGCTCCAGGCCATCGTAGCTGGTGCCATCCCATAGAATTCGCTCCGGCAATCGGGTCTTTCCTTCAAAAGCCATAAACACTTCCTTCAGCTCCGGATGCGCAGAAGAAACAATGACCAGCGAAAGAGTCCAGTCCTGAACCGGTACAGGCCCGGATGCAGAGGTAGTGATGGTCACAGTGTCTTCGTTGAAGTCCCCGTCCGGCGTAAAACTACTTCGAGAAAGAGAAAGGGACGGCTCGCTACCCGATCGATCCAGATAGAACACGAATTCTGGCGTGATTATGCGCCGCCCTCCCCGATCCATAACTACACGGGCGCGATAGTAGCCCTCGGAAAGATCGGCCCCTCCGTTCCAGGAGAAACCAGCTGGAATCCTTCCTCCGCCGGTCTGTCGATACACCGGATCGCCGCCAGAATCCACAATCTGAAATTCGTAACTGGAGACGCTGAGCCCACCGCTCACCGCAACGGTCTGAAGCTGCAGCGCAGGACCAGACGGGGAGTAGTAGCGATTTCCCTTGAGTACAATGTCCGGCGCCCCGGCCGTTACATAGATGCCATGCTCCTCCACGCGAACCGTATTGCCCGCCGGATCCTGCACCAGCAATCTATAGCCGTAATTACCTGGTTCGACGGCCGATCCACCTGGCTCCCTACCGTTCCAGGAAATGGATGTGGGCAGGCGATCCTTCCATTGACGCTCCTCTACAATGTCTCCATCCGGCTCCAGGATCTGACCAATGAAGTTGAATCCCGCTCCGCCCGGCGATCTTTGAATGATGGTGATTTCCCCACGCGGTTGTTGAACGCTTCCGTCCGAAGAAATTGGCCGAATAAGAACCGGGGCGCTGGGAATCAGAGTGATGCGGGGTTTGTTTGTGTCTACGCGAACATTGAAGGTCTGATTGACAAAACCCCCGGTACGAAATTCGCCCTGTAGACTGAGCCTGTAGAGCCCGTCCCCTACGATTTTTCCATTGTTGCTACGTCCGTTCCAGTATATCTTCGAGGGCAGGATGGGAGGACTTACATCATAGGTTCCCGGTAAGAACAGATTTCCCACTCCTCGGTCCGGACGGATCTTCCTTCGATCTGCATTGATCTGTCTTACAATCTCACCTTCCGAATTCCGAATGGTAAGAATCCAGTCAGACATATACAGCGGGCTTTCGCTGGAATTCACATTTATCCAGACCTGGTCTTGAAAACCATCGCCATCCGGGGAAAAATCCCCGTAACTGATAGAAACATCCACCCTGGGAGCGCCCTGCACAGCGCTGAGGGCGAGCAGGATCAATCCCAGGATTCTTCCCTTGAAGGATTTGAAACCGGATGACTCTATAACTCTCATATCAATGCTGTCCCTGGACTCCAGGAAAGGACAGCCACAGATACTGTAAAGCGATTGTGACCATGGAAGCGACAACAAAGCCATTCCTGCATCCTGCCATTCGTATTGAGAATGGCCGCGGCGTTCTGCCTTCTACAGAAGAGAAGATCGTTGTGGCCATGTCCGGAGGTGTGGATAGCGCTGTTTCCGCTCTTGCTCTGATGCAGGACGGCTACCAGGTCACCGGGGTGAATCTGCGAGTATGGGAGTACGAGGAGTCCTGCGATCCAAGAAAAAAATCCTGCTGCAGTCCTGAAGACATTCGGGATGCCCGGGATGTAGGACTGCAACTGGAAATGCCTTTCTATGTAATTCGCATGGAGGAGGTCTTCAAAGAGAAGGTTATGGATCGCTTCGTCTCGGACTATGCTTCCGGTCGCACACCCAACCCCTGCGTGGAATGCAACACCTTCGTTAAGTTTGGATCGCTCTTTCAGCAGGCCAAGGCGCTGGGGATCAACTGGATCGCCACCGGCCATTACGCTCGCACCTTTTGCACCAATGAAGGGCGATGGGCCATTCGCGAAGGAGTGGACGAGAACAAGAACCAGGCATATTATCTTTATGGATTGGAGCAGCCCGCCATCGCCCATACCATTTTTCCTCTGGGAGACAGGCGCAAGCCGGAGGTGCGTAGCTACGCCTCCGCCGCCGGCCTATCCATTGCAGAGAAAGAGGAATCCCAGGAAATCTGCTTTGTTCCGGACAACGATTATCGAAACTTTCTAAAGAAGCGCGGGCTTACATTTCAGCCCGGATACTTCAAAGATATTCAGGGCCGAATCCTGGGAAAACATAAAGGCAAAGAGAATTTCACCATCGGTCAGCGCCGCGGCCTGGGTTTATCCTGGAGCGAACCGCTGTACGTCATCTCCATTGAGGAAAACGGCGATGTAATTGTGGGCCCGGTGGAAGAAACCAGAAGCAAGAGCTTTATCGTCGAACAGAATACCTTCCAGGGATTGAACCCGGATAGGCTCTTCGCCGACTATTCGAATCGCGATCTGGACGTAAGGGTTCAAATCCGATATCGCTCTCGGCCTGTACGCGCCAGAATTCGCTACCTAGATTATCAGGAGGGGCGCGCCTCCAACGGGAATACTGTGGGGCATCGTATAGGCGTCGAATGCCTGGAAGAAGTGCATAGCATCACTCCGGGTCAAAGCGCCGTCTTTTATCCGCCGGCCGAATCGGAAGTCCCGGACATTGTGCTGGGTGGCGGCATCATCGCAAGATAGCTCCAACGAGTAATTCCGCGAAACCCTCGCACCGTCACTGCAGTAGTTTGACGGAAAGCTCGACACCGAATCATCCCCGCCGGGCCCCGGCTCTGGATGTGGATTGTTTCCAGCCACATGGAACAATAGCTCTTCTTTTTCGCTTTTCGGATCGACCACCAGGACGAAGGGAAGGTGTGTAGCCTTTAGTTCCCCTTCTTGATGGCTTACCAGTACGCCAAAACTGTAGGATCGGATGATTTCCTTGATGGTGGAGCGGTCCTGGATTCGGAATGGTTCGGGAATGTACATATCCATCAGACGTTGCTCAAGGTCCGGGATCGTCAAATGCTTAAGTGCGTGACGAGATACGTAAAAACGGAGTGTTCCCGGAGCAAATCCGGAGTAATGGAGTAATCTCGGAATATACCGGCCCGCCAGGACGTTGCTTCGAAGAAGCGTGTATTTTAGCAGGACAGGCCTGGCAAATCCTGTTGCAAGATGTCGCCGCTAAAGTAACCGGGAGGCGCTCCGTATCTCCAGACTTCTTCAAAAGCGTCATAGAGAAGACCTGAATAATATTCAATATCATACGGCGGTTGGGCCACAGGCTCCGTTCCGAAGCTTTGCAGGGCCATCTCTTCGGACATATACCGTGAGGCCCGGGGAGCGGTCTTCTCCAGCACCAGGTATTTGATCTTTTCTCCGGCCTGTATTTGAATTCCGTAGGGCTCCAGTTCACGCAAAGCTGCCGGAGCCGGACCGTCCACCGAATAGTCCTCCAGCCCTTTGCTAACGGTGCGTCGCAGAAGCAGGCTGGTCCAGGGGATGTCTCGCCTGCGCAAAGCCTTCCTGAATGAAAAGTACTGATTCTCCATAGAAGAATGAATGGATTGAAGTTCCTGGATGTTTCTGCATTCGGCCATCATGGCCAGGAAAGTTTCCTGCACCTCTTTGATCCAATCCGGCCTATCCTTCCTGCGCACCGAAATACCTCGCACTCGCATGGAGCCATCCCGAAATCGACCAAAGTAGCGATTTACCACAGAAATACCCGGTTTGGTGCGCGAAGGCAGAAAGATCAACCAGTCATAGATCCCTTCCAGACTCATTTCAATTCTGGTGGCTTCACCTATTTCTGCGCAGAGACTCTGTAAACGCTCCTCTTCTTTCGCAGGATTCCGGCGATTTTTCTCATAGCCCTTATCCGAGCCTGGTGGCGATTCTTCCCCGGCTGCGCGGTGCTCGCTTCGTTCCTGCTTCGCTCCAACGATTCCCTGCCCCCCATTGAAGAACCGATCCCGGTCCGGTTCGTCCGGAATTTCCAGAAATAAGCAGTCGGTGATTCCATGGGCTACACGGTATCCCTTTTCTTCGGCCAGCTCTTTCGCAGTAAGAAGTTTATCGCGACCAAAGGCAGTAACCGCTTCATGGCTTTCTATCTTGCCAAATTTCGCATTCCTGTAACCCAGATAGCCAAAAGACGTTACCAGCATCCACTTCAGACTGGATTGTCGATGATCGTAGATTTCACGCTGACTCTCCAGGTCCTGGTGGATGTTAGCGGCAGTCTTTTTCGATTTACCGGGCAGGCCGCTATCCGAACCCCTGGAATTGCCGGACCTGTTGTTATTCTGGCTTGCAACGTTCTGCGGCAGGTTGTTATCCGCGCCGATGCCGTTCATCCTTTCCAGATCCGCAATTTGAGACTTGAGTTCTTTTATCCTGGATTTGTAGTACTTCCGCCGCTTCAGAATGTGCGCCAGAGCGTCGGAAACGATTCCCCTCCTTCGCGTACATATGCGAAATCCAATTTCCGGTACGTGTTCGGAATCCTCTTCCTCGCAGCAAAGGCAATTGATAGTTTCCGGCGATACATTGTGCAGACTCATAATTGAAGGATACATCTGGGAAAAGTCGATTTGAGCCACATTCTCCAGGATTCCGTCCGTCCGGGGCACAAAAACCAGTCCGCCTTTGTCCGCTTCCAGAAGATCCATCACCGAGCGAGGCTGCTCCAGCGCGCTTTTCTGCCAGGGCACCAGGTAATTCTTCTCCAGGGCCACTGCAGATTCGATGGCCGTAAGCGCTGCGCCGGTGGAAGAGCGAGACAATCGCTGCACCGGTATTCGACTGAGCCTGGATAGTTCTGCTATGCCCATTAGTTGAGCCTCCTTGTAAACGAAAGAGTTGGCGCTATCTATGTGCCAGCGTCCAAAAAGAGGATAAGAAGGAGCCCGGTAGATCCAGTTTCCGTAGGTATTGTAACTTGTTCCTTCTGTAATAATCTTTCGCGTGGAACCTGGAGCGATGTCTCGATCCAATTGGTGGAGCATTCCGAACTTTTGAAATGCGCGAAAGAGGATGGGAAACAATATCTGGTCGCCGTAAGCAGAGAGTATAATGTCCGGATCCGTTTGCAAAAGAAAATCGTTCAACTCCTGCAGGCTGCCACTATCCAGGTTTACCGGCAGCTCCAGCCGAAGCCCCTTGCATTCCAGGAGTATCCGCTGGTCCGGAAGATGAAATTGGCGGATGGGTCCCGGTTTTGAATCCCCGTTCGCGTATGTACCTCTGCTTCCTTTGGCGTCCGCCGAATGCAACTGCTGGTACAGCATGCGATGGCCGTAGTTCAGGCGCATTCTCATGGTTCGCACCGGAGGAAGAGCAAAATCAAGATCATAGATATCGTCCAGGCAGCGGGTCCACTGCAGATCGTAGAGCGTAGGGCCGACTCCTCTGTTTCCGTAAACTGCAGGAGCGATGCCGGCCTTTAGCCTGCACAGAGGAAACAGTTCCTTCTGCTGCATGTAACCGGTGGGAACTTCAAAGTCTGTATGAAATAGATCCATTTTTCCATACATTGCGTAGAGCCGGTTGCGAATCCTGCGAAGTATGGAAGGCCGACTGATGGAAATGGAAAGCACGTCAACTGTGCGGTTTTCGTAGAATAGTTTACGTTTTACATAGTAAGGTCTTTCGTGAATTCCGTCCATTTCGTGCAGCCGATGCACCAGCTTCTGAAGCGTGGACTCCGGGGCCCGGGCATAGATAATGGGATGAAAGTGATCTCTGCAGAGATAAAAGGCGCCGTTCTCATCCAGAATACAGAGATAGATCTGATCCTCCAGATGATAGATATCGAAAAGCCAGCCACTAACAGTGAGGGTTTTGTCTTTCTTTTCTGGAGAGCTGCTCATCGTTGCCGTCGCCTGCTGGCCGAAAGCTCGCCGATTCTTTTTTGATTTCTGTGATCTCCTCCGGGCCTGACCTCTTTTCTGACTGTCGCTTTTCCAGAGCATCCAGTCTCCTCTGCAATTGCAGTAGCTCTTTATGCAGCTCTATAAGCATGCTCATGGACATGGAATCGAAGGGATTGGGCTGGGCCGCCATAACCCCTACCTGAAGCTGAGAACGTGCTGCATTCATTAACGTATCAAAAGATCTCTGGTCCTCTTTTCGCAGAGCTTTTCGAAATTTCTTGAATCGTTCGTAGATGTTGTCCACGAGATTCGAATACGGCTGTAATGTTCTTCCCATGTTTTTCTCTGAAGCGAATCTATAGTAAATTCCTGTATGGATTAAGATTCCGTAAGAAATCAGGCCAGGCGAATACGCTTTCTTTCCTGCTCCGCCGCAAGAGGCGTTGTGGATAGAGGCAGAGAACGATTTCTATGGAGATTCATATCTCGTAGAAGAAAGGTGCGCTCTTTGCGTCTTCCACCATCTCTGGCATCCAGATGCCACTGGTATTCCGTGAGAGCGCTGAAGGAAGCAAGGGCGCTACTGAAAATTTTGCTTCGATAGGATGAACTTTCGACGATCAGATAAGGAATACCGCTTTCATTCCATAGAGACAATACCGAAGCCAGCTTCTTGAGTAGATATTCCCCTTCCTTTTCCTGAACATCGCCATCAAAGAATTGCTTACAGGGAGCATATATGAAGTACAGCGTCTTACCTGGCTTTCTGCGTTCTCTTCTCCAGATCGACCAGAATAAATCCAGGATTTGATAGGGCGTAAACGCTCTTTGAATCATAATCTGGCGAAGCATGTCTTCGCCAGGAAGCTCTCTTCGCAAAGCTTCATCCATTAACTGGAATGCGTTGAAGCGAATGGCGCAATCAATGTTGTATATTTTAAAACCGCTCTGCCACAAATGCACCTGAAGTATATGACTCAGCGGAAATATGGGCGACGCCCCGTAGAGCAAAGCCGGGGATCGACGATCCCAGAAGTGAACGGACTGTACCGACTCGACCAGCAGATGAGACTCCATACTGGGAGCATCGGAAATACCCTATCTTTTGTAAAGCATATATATGACGGCATATACGCGAGAAAGGAAATACGCGAATAACGAGATTATGTCGCATTGTGGCCTTGGCCCTGGCACCAAGCCCCCGGCCACTGTCACACCCCCGTGCTAAACTTTCCATGGTGCGTAGCAGGCGTAGCAGGCGTAGCAGGCGTAGCGGGCTTTTTCCAAATGGGGCCGGCGGCCTCAGTCCAATCCAAAAAAAATCACCACTTCCGCCGAAGCATCGATTTCCTGGGATACGCGACCCACCATAAACTCCGGCAGATACGGCAAACCCCTGGGCCAGGTGTGCCCTCCTCCTTCGATGCGGATCAACTCCACCGGCGTCGAACAGGGAAACCTGAACCGGCGGGCCACCGTGCCATCGTCCTGCGAATCCAGCGCCTTTGTTTCCGATGCCTTGAAATCGGCAGGCGCCGCACAGCCATTATGCGAAAGCCATAACCTTATGCTATCGTCGGTAGAAATAATCTGCCCGCGCTCGCGTCCCAGAACCTTCACAAATCCACCATCGTATGGCACCAGAGGATCCTCCGTACCATTTATAACAAGAATCGGTACCCGGGTAGGGCGACATCGACTGGATAAAAAAACCGAAATGTTGGCTGTGATCGGGGCCACTCCATCCACCCGATCCGAATGTTCGCAACCCATTCGAAAAGACATGAAGCCTCCGTTCGAGATCCCGGTGAAAAAGGTTTTTCCGGCGCCATAATCCTGCTTCAGCCTGTCCTGGATCGCCAGAAGAAAACCCGCATCATTTATCTTCTGCTCATGGGCCTGGGAGTTCGGGACTTCCCGACCGTCGTTCCATTGCTCATCCACGCCGGCCGGATACACCACCAGAAAACCGTGGGTGTCGGCCAGTCTGTCAAAGGCTCCGTAGGTCAGACTCATCATTCTCGTAGGATCGCCTCCTCCGCCATGAAGAACAAAGAGTATGGCCGGATTCGGCTTCAGGCTGTCCGGAACGTACAATTCATAGCTACGCTCCCGACCTTCGAAGAGAAACTCAAAGGATTTAGTATTCTCCCCGCCCTTGTAGCGGCGTCCGCGGCAATGTGGTAGCGCCAACGCAACCAGAAGCAGAACAACCAGAGGCAGAAATGCGGTAGAACGGGCGGAGAAAAAGTAGGACTTCATAACCGAGCCCGCCCCGGCAGAAAGAAAAAGTAAAGCGGAATTGAGAGTCTGTATTATACTGCAGGGCCGAAAGAAGAAGCCCGATAATTGCTCCGATGCCCGGTCCACGCAAATGGCTGCCTTCCAGCCTCATTTTTCTTTTACTTTCTACAATCTTTTCTACGGTTCTGGTCTATTCGGTGCCTGCAGAGGATCCATTTGTTCCTTCTTTGCCGGAAATCCCGCCGCCCAGAGCCGAAAACCGGGAATCGCTGTACCGACAACTCATGCAGCAACGGGAGGATTACCCGGACCGGTCCTCCGAAACCGTAAGCAGGAACTCCTCTTCTGATCCTGAAGAAAAGGCGGAACGCTCTATCTCCGTACCGGCGCAGGAATCCATCCAGCAACGCAAGACCGAACCGAAAGCCGAAAAGGTACGCCCGCTGCCTGCCGCAGCCAATTCCGATATACCCAACCCCGGAGCGGAGGCAGTGAACCGCAAAATAGAGGAAAAGATTGAGATCCCGCAGCCGGGTGATTCAGACCGGGAAAAAGACCAGAAGCGCTTCCAGAAAGAGAAGAACGATATCGCCACCCGGCTTTCCCGGGACGCGGCAGAGAATGCGGACGAAGCGTATACACGAAGCCAGAAAGCAAAGCATGGAGAAAAGACCGAGGCCGCCGATAGCAAATTGCTGAACGGCATAGAACCGGTGGCCAACCGTCACTATCGCTACACAGCGCCGGCGTACTACAAAGGAATATACATCAACAACTACGTTGCTCGCACAAAGAGCATGTACGGCCCTCTGCTCAAGCAAGCCCGAAGCAGCGGCGTCAACACACTGGTTGTGGACGTTCAGCCATCCCTGCCTCCGGAGGATTTTCTCAAGGAAGCAAAATCCATGGGATTCTACCTGGTGAGTCGCGTTGTAGTATTTGAGGGAGGGCTTCGGACTTATCCGGCTCCCCCGGAACATGTAAATAAAGTAATCCAGCGGGCCGAGGCGGCAGCCACCCTGGGCTTCATGGAGATTCAGCTGGACTATATTCGCTTTGCGGACAAACTCCACATTCGCGGATTAACTCTAACACGGCGATATCGCGCCATCGCTTCTATTTTGCAGTCCTTCGAAAAAAGACTTCGCCCCCACGGTGTGCGAATTGGAGCGGACATCTTTGGCAGGATCCCGTTCAATAAAAACGACATCATCGGACAAAAAATGGAAGTCTTCGCGCCCTATCTAGATACAATTTATCCGATGCTCTATCCTTCGCACTTTTATGGCGATCCTTTCTATCAGAAGAATCCCTATCGCACAATCTATGACGGTAAGACGAAGGCCATCCGGCGAGCCGGCACCAGCCGCATCATTGCCTACATCCAGGGGTTTACCATGTATGTTGGAAAAAGCGGTCTCAGCTACAAAGACTACATCAAAAAGCAGATTCTGGCGGCCCGGGATTCAGGCGGCGCAGGGTTCATTGTCTGGAATCCGAAAAACCAGTACGGGACTTTTTTCCAGGCTCTTGAAGAAACGAATTGAGGACCAGTTCCCCGCTGTAAGTGAGGGATATGGCCTACAATCGCTTCATCACCGGCATACTGCCCGAGCATAATTTTAGATTTATTATGGGCTCCATTACCGATGTCGCTCTGGAAGTGGGCCATACCCTGGGGGCATCCAGCCGTGTCTCGGCCCTGATGGGGGAAAGCATGCTGGGCGCTTTTTTTCTGGCAGGACACAACGAAAAAGCCCATCGAACAGTGGTGGGCATTGATATGCAATGCAATGGTCCGGCCGCCAAGGTTCTTGCCTTTGCCTCCTCGGACGGAACCGTTCGTGCTTTTTGCTCGCATCCAGACGAGATCTGGAGCGGAAACCTTTACGATGGGAAGAAAGATGGACTGCTGACAGTGAACCGATTCGTAGAGGACAGCCGCAAAGTGTATTCGTCCAGCGTTTCCATGCACGATCTTCCTTTTGAAAAGAACCTGGAAGAGTACCTGGGCCGATCCGATCAGAAGCTGGGCTTCATTCGGATGGAATCGATTCTGGAAAAAGACATACTCGTCGACATCTCCGGCTTCAGCTTTGAAGCCCTGCCGGGCGCTGCCCTGGAGGATTCAGAAAGAGTGCTGGAGATAATCCGCACCAGTGCCCCGGCGGATCTGGTCCACGGCTGGATTTCCGATGGGGACGGAGAAAGAAGAGATTTTCATTCTTCTATATCCAGCGTGAAGATTCTCAGAACCGGTACCTTTGAATATAGATGCGACTGTAACAGAGAAAAGATTGAAAAGGTTCTCTACGCCATGGGGGAGCAATCCATCCGGGATCTGGCAGAGGAAAAAGGTCATGTAGAGGTGTTCTGCGAGTTCTGCCGCAAAAGGTATGAATTCCAGCCAGAAGAAATCGACCGACTGTTTCGTCCGGGCCACTGATACGTTGCCCGGATGGAGCCGGAAAGATAGAACTCTCGGTGCCCGGAGGTTTTTCAGGGATGTTTTCCGGCCTGGATGCAATCAGATGCAACATGCAGCGTAGAAAAGGGCATTCAATTAATGGTTGCCAATACAGAAAATGAACATTCCATTAGAAGAAGTTTTCGCGATTGAGGGAGCATTCTGGATTATATACCAATAAACTCCATTGATGAGATCGATCCGCGCAAGGTTTCCATTCGGGACCTGAACAAGAAGTACATTGATCGAGAAGGGAATCGGTACGCCACCAGATTCAACCTGAAGACCAGGCAGGTGGAAATTGTACGGTTAGCACGGTCCATGGAAGAAGCTCGTCGACTACAGCTTCGCATCAAGAATGAAAAAACAGGCCCCTCCGGTCCTTCGCCATCCACGGCTCGTTCGGCTGCCCCTGGATCCGCCGAAACGGAAGACTATTATCACAGCCCGGATATTCCCGGTTCCCGGGCCATTGCGGACAAAGAGCTATTGGATGATTGCGCCCAGGAGGTGGGAAAGATCCGGGAACGTCAGCAGGCTGTTTTGAATACTCTTCGAAAACAGCAAGTATTCGAAAAAGAGAACTACGATGAATTCTCGGAGATCACGCGAAAGGTGGATACCGAATCCTGGCAGGCCGGCGAAGAGTCCATCAACTACTACAAAGAACTATATTCCTATCCTCGGCCGGTTACACATTATCTGAATCGACTGTCCCAGTCAGACCGAAGCTGGGTTGAATCCCTGGGCGATGACGAGTCCAGGTTGGATCTAATCCGGAAACTGGAGATGTACCGTACATTTCACAATGCCTTTCAGTCCATGTATTCGGTTAGCACCGATCTGAAAGGAATGATCGAAGAAATGCCCGAAGAAAGCCAGTCCCGTCTGTCTGCCACCCAGACCATGGCTATGCGGGACGTACTTCCCAGCCTGGAGATCATCCAGGAAAACTGCCTGGAAAAGATGGCCTCCCTGGACGAATGGCATGAGCAGGTGCGAAACGGCTGATGCACAGCACGGGCCGCCCGGGCCTGCACTCTGTAGCCCGCTTCAATCCGTTTTTCCCAGGATCCGATTTTCGATACGAATGCATTGCTCCTGACTGAGCGGCGCTCCATCTTTCTGAAGATGAAACTGATCCTGGGCTTTTCCGGCATTGCTGGTGCGAATGGTCGCCATTACTATGTTAATTCCTTCCAGATAGAAATGGCGGCTCAAATGAATCAAAAGCCCCGTTCTTCCGGTGGTTTCAATATAGAACCTGGTTTCTTTTCGCTCCGGATCGCGATCAAATACCAGTTCCGGAGGCTCATCAAAGAAATAGGAAGGGTCGGGAATAGAATGATCGTGCTGCGCCAGGAGCTTCTCTGGATCGATGCGATCGGACAACAGGGTTTCCATGAGCACGCCCAGGCTGTGATGCACTTCGGGGCTATCGCCGGGCTTGCCTTCCACCGGCCGTAAGAAAAATCGATCCTGAGAGTAAAGCTCGCCGTCCTCTTCGATGGTGTCTACATCTCCGGAATAGATGTCCAGATCCAGACAGTAAATGGCAGCGGCCAGACGATACAAAGTACCCACTTGCACGCTGGGCGTTTTAATTTCCAGAAGGGTTTGTTCCGGTCCTACCGGTGTCCAGGAGAAGTTGATCACGGTTCTGCTTTGTGGGCCATCACATCTTTGCACCATCTGCTAAACAGGTCCGGGTTGATCTCTGCACCGGGCAGACGATCATAGTTGCGCCCCACATGAATGTCCATATCCTGTTCCACCGTAAATCTGTCCGCAAAATCCTGAAGCTCTCGTCCCAGAAGAGGATCCAGATCTCTCCAGGCCATAACGATCTGACCGTTCTTCAGGGCGCCAAAAATCCGAATTCCTTTGTAGCGGAGTTCCATTTCCGTACCATTCTCTTTGTAAAGCCAATCGCCCACGCCGTCCAGTTCCTGGAAAATCTTCCACAAATGTTTGGCGGCCTGTTTCTTTTCTTTTTTGGCTCTGCTTTCTTCTTCTATGCGACCAATGAAATCCTTTAGTTCTGCAAGTTGCACGGTAAGGAAATCCCCCACCCTGCGATCATCCTGCCACCAGGGGCGAAATTCCTTCCCGGTCAGCACGCATTCCAGGCCTTTTACGGCATCGTCCCAGATTCGAGCCTGGTTCTCTCTCTCTTCCGGGTCGGTCCATCCATCGTGGGAAACAGTCAACAAAATGCCTTCGCCGGTTCTACCCCGACTCACCCCCTGGTCTTCGATCTCAAAAGTGATCACTGTGGAGGGTTTATCGTCCGGCCAGTGCTTCCCGCGCCAGGAATAGCGCACCAGATGATTCTTCTCCCGGGTAACAGCCATCATTTCCATATCCTGGCCTTCTACCTGGGTCACAAGATTTCGCGACATAATCACCCGGGGAGCCCACCATTTCCGGAGCTCGGTTTGAGAGGTTAGAACTCGAAACACCTGAGCCGGAGTCGTCATCACTTCCAGCTCGTATTCAATGGGTTCGATTTCGTCGGAATTACGATTCATGGGACTGTACAGGTTCTGTCGTACCCCCTTCTATTTTTCAAACAGTATTTGCATTCCGATGCCCGGGACTTACAAAGAAGCATGCCACTCCCTCGCAGATCCTTTTTCCGGCCACTGGACTCAATGAAGCTACTCACAATCTTTGTTATTCCCCTGATTTACTTCTCAGCTGCCACTTGCCAGAAGCCGGAAAGCGCTACAAAACAGGCCGCTGCAACCGAAAGAGCCTGGGGATTCCTGGGTACCGACGCTTTCCGCGGAAAGGCAGAAGTGGCCCGTTACACTGGAGAGGTACTGCGTTACGGCCATCGCCGCCAGGCCGAGCTCATGCTGATAACGGTGCTGGAGCCATTCAAACCCGAACAACTGGTCAAATCCGAAACGGAAACCGACTATTACATGATCAAGCAAAACCAGGTGTTGAGCTATCAAACCGGGGTCTATCCCTATCGACAGATGAATTCCCTGTTCTGGGAAGCCAGCAGCGGCCGGTTTCGCAAAGCAGTTATGACCAGCCAGGAATGGTGCGGCCAGACCTACAAAGAACTGCGAAAGCATAAGAACACGTTGCAGTATTTCTATAGTTCTTACTGGGAGAACGAGTCCAGAGGCTATACAACAGTCCAGGTCCCGCAGTCCCATGCTCTGCTCTACGACGAACTTCCCCTGCTTGTTCGCATGGACCGCCTGGAGGATCGGAAAACCAAAATGTTTCCCATGCTCATGAGTTCCCAGGTTCGTCGTCCTGATTGGGACATCGGTTTGCCGGGAAGAGCGCCGGATTTTTGGCCCGCCAGCCTGGAGAATCGGACGGGTACGCTGCAATGGAAAGGACAACTTCGTAACGTGCGAATCGTTGTAGTCCGACAATCGTCTCGCAATGCGAAAGATGGTACTGTACCAGCCAGAGAAGACATCTTCTACGTAGATATGGATTCTGCTTCGCGCCCTTTGCTTCGCTGGGAAAGGAATGATGGAGGAATTCTGGAGTTGCAGAGCCTGGATTACTTCGACTACTGGCAGCACAACGATCCAGGAGAAGTCTTGCCAGGAAACCAGGCCTTGCCGAAATAGCGCATGTTCACCGGCATCATAGAATCCGCGGGAAAGATCTTACAGATAGCGCCTTCCGGCTCGAATCTGACCTTTACCGTCGAAAGCCCCATCGCCAGTGCGCTTCGACCCGGAGATAGCATCTCGCATAACGGGGTATGCCTCACCGCAGAAACCATTCCTACCTCCAGCGCCTATACGGTAACAGCCATCTCCGAAACTCTACAAAAAACAAACATTGGCGATCTCAAGGAGGGGGACCTGGTCAACCTGGAGCGATCGCTACGAAGCGATGGAAGAATCGACGGGCATTTTGTGCAGGGGCATGTAGACAATACCGGTCTAATCGAATCCATCGAAGAAAAGCAGGGCAGCCATGATTTCTGGATTTCCTTTCCGGAAGCCGGGAATGGATTGCTGGTGCCCCGGGGCAGCATTGCGGTGGATGGTATTAGCCTGACTGTGGCTGACCTGGATAGTCGAAAGTTTAAGGTTTCGATTATTCCACACACTATTGAAAACACCAACCTCTCTCGCCGAAAGAAGGGCGACCGAGTGAACCTGGAATACGATATCCTGGGAAAGTACATTCGTCAGATGATAGGCGTCGGAGGCCTCGGGTCCAGGTAGGATTTCGGGATCGTAAGAATCCCATTTCGCACAGTCGTAGATACGAATACTCTCAGATGTAAGTATTCCGATGTTGCGCATTTTTCTATTCCCATTACTTGACAGTCCGAAGGCGAAACCCGTTATCTGGGAACCAGGATAGAAAGAATGGCTCATTCTCATAACGGACATTCCCACAATCATGATATCTCGCCGGATCCGGAAAAGGGCGCTTCCTTTCGCCTATGGCTGGGCATCCTGCTCAATGTTGGATTCGCCACCGCCGAACTTGCTGCAGGCTTCTTGACGGATTCTCTGGCTCTTATTGCGGATGCGGGTCATAATTTTAGCGATGTAATGGGCCTTATTCTGGCACTTATTGCCGTTCACCTGGGCCGACAGGCCAGCAGCGATCGCTACACCTACGGAAAAGGCCGGGCTTCGATACAGATTTCATTGCTCAACTCCGTACTGCTGCTGGGAGCGGCCGGAGCCATCGCCGTGGAAGCCATTCAAAGACTTCAGACACCTGGTTCCGTTCCCGGAATGACCATTGTGTACATCGCTGCCCTGGGAGTGCTGATCAACGGACTCACCACTGCACTATACTGGCAGGACAGAAAAGAGGACCTCAATATGCGAGGCGCTTTTCTGCATATGGCCGCCGACGCTCTGGTCAGTTTATCCGTTGTGGTTGGCGGACTGCTCATGCAATACACCGGCGCTTACTGGATTGATCCCGTACTCTCTTTGCTGGTGGCCGCTGTCATTGTATGGAGTACGCTTCAACTTCTGCTTCAATCCCTGAGACTTTCGCTGGATGCAGTGCCTGAAGGTATTGATCTGGCCAAAGTCCGGAGCTATCTAATGGATCTGCCCGGAGTAAAGGACGTTCATGACCTCCATGTATGGGCCATGAGCACACGGCGCACGGCCCTCAGCGCTCATCTAGTGGTGGATTCTCTGCAGCGCAACGAGGGGCTGCTCAGCAGCATCAAGCATGAAATGCCCGAACGATTCGGCATAGGTCATCCTACAATTCAAATCGAAGAGGGAAGACAGGACTGTCCGGAATGCTAATCACCAGGTTGGTTTAGCCGTTTCTACAGGATCTGTTCAAGCCGGGACAGAATCGGAAATCTGGCGGCGAATGGCCTGGCGAATTAAGTACGTAAGGTTATGACCGCAAGCCGGGCAATGAATGGGAATCTCCATATGCAGCGGTTGCAACATGATTGCCAGGCGATACCCGCAATCGCTGCATTCCAGGTCTTCGCGAAAAGGTTTAAAATCTGTACTCGCCACGTTCCGCTCCCGGAAGACTTCCTTCCTGGTACAAGGATCGGAGGTTTTCCGATTTCCTTGAGGACTGTGGGCTATGTAGAAAGGAAAATTGGAACTCCAGGAAGGTAAGGATCAGGCCGGTGCCTTCAAATCCCTGCCGTTTTCGTCTCTCACTACAAATCGATCCTGCGTTTGCGGTTCAGACTGAAGCAGCCTTTCGTTCAAAGTCCGGACCTTTTCCAGGGCCCGCTCTTTGTTTGCAGTGCTACCCATATTTGTGAGCTGGAAACTCTCCCCCCCGGGGCTAACTCTCCATATTGTGTAACTCATGGCGGGGCAGATTTTTCCGGGCCCCGGGGCCGGCAATTCCAAAATCCCGGACAATTCAGGGGGCTTCAGGACTCCCTTCGAGCGCCCTGCTCGCATTGAACTTCGAAATGCTCCAGACCTCGTTTCTCCAGGTACTCCGCCGCTTTACCGGTATCGGCAGCCTGGACGCAGAAGAAAGTGCCTCCGCCGCCAGAGCCGTTTATTTTTCCTCCGGGCGAACCGGCGGATCGTAGCCCACCAAGATGAGCGTCTATCTTCAATGTGGAAATCCCCACTGTACCGGCCAGAATCTCATGTTCTTCGCGAAAGAGGTTGCCGAGAACCACCGGAGCCAGAGGACCTGTGCGAAACAGACGCAGAGCATCCTGGCAGAGATCGCGATTCCGGATCTGGTTTCGCACATGCAGCCGCGCCCTATCGTCTTTTAGCCCTCCGCTGAATACATCATAATATGTGAGTGTGGTTTCCGGCAGAGAGAAACCGGGAATACTATCCCTGGCTTCCTGAACATATCTTCGGGCCGTTTCGCCAGCTCGAGCCAGCACTCCCTGGGTATCCTTGGGATCCCCGGAATCCACCAGCAGAATGTTCGCAGGTCGGTTAGGCAGCTCCTCCACGCCGTAGGGCGAGGAGGCATCAGGTGAAGGATAGACATGCAGCAATCCTCCAATGTAGCAGGTGTACTGGTCCATCATTCCCCCGGCTCCCTGAAACATCTCCTTTTCTCCCATGTAAACCAGCTGAGCGCATCGCACCGGATCCTGAAGATAGCTCTCCTTCTGGGGATGATCGCCTATCTCGATCAGCATACGCAGCCAGGCAGCGGACATGGCCGAGGAACTGGAACAGCCGGCCCGTACCGGGATGTTGGAATGAAAGGTGAATTCTCCTCCAGCAGGAAGCTGGAATCCTTCGTCCAATAAAACGCGGGCAATACCCCAGCAGAAATCCTCTCCTGCAGGAGACTCGGCCCGAATATCCAGCGTTCTTTCCTTTTCCGGAAGATCCGGAGTTCTGATGCGGTAGTGAGTACCCGAAGTTGGCTGATACTCGATGTAGAAACGGAGGTTCACCGCCATGGCGATGACCGGCAGACCCAGATAATCCTGGTGCTCGCCAAACAGGCAAATTCGACCGGGGGCGCTAGTAGTGACCTGCATGGACTACCAGAGTGAGTTTAGGTTTCCTGAATTAAAGCCATTTTCTATATTGATCAGAAGCGCCGCACGCCCCCAAAAGGAGAAAGCATGAAAAGCAAGACCACCAAGAAATCCCAGAGCAAGAAGAGCCTCGCACCGGAAGGAGCGCCGGAGAAGGAAGCCTACGTTCGCAGAGCTCGCAGAATTGAAGGCCAGGTGCAAGCTATTTCACGAATGATAGAAGAGGAAAGGTACTGCGTTGATATTCTTATGCAAGTCCGCGCGGCCCGGTCGGCGCTGAAGTCCCTTTCCATCGAATTACTGGAAAGCCACACAAATCATTGCGTCCGCGAAGCCTTTCAGTCCAACAATGGAGAGAAGACAATTCAGGAACTTCTGGAGGTATTCAAAACCTATTCCTGATTCGCCTGCCTTCCTGGGAGCCGATCGCCCAAAATATCCGTATCCTCTGAATATGGTCACAACTGAAGCATCGTCGCAGCAGCAGGGATTTTCCGTAGAGGGCATGACGTGCACTGCCTGCGCCAGTCGCATCCAGAAGGTTCTTTCCCGTACAGACGGCGTTGAATTTGTGCGAGTAAATTTCGCCACGGAAACGGCAGGCATTCGCTGGGATCCCCAAAAATTAAGCAAGGACCAGATCGAAGACCGTGTAAGCAAGCTGGGGTATTCCATAAAGCCTGCGGTAAATGAAATCCTGGAAAAGAAACGCCAGAGCGCAGAAAAAGAAAAGAAAGGATACCTCAAAGACCAGCTGCTTTTTCTCTTCAGCGCATTGCTTAGCGCTCCTCTGGTAGCGCCCATGTTCTACGTTCCGCTGGCGCTGTCCCCACTCTGGCAATTGCTTCTTGCCACCCCGGTTCAGATTTTTGCCGGCTTTCGCTTCTATAAAGGAGCGTACTACAGTCTTAAGAGCGGCGCCGGAAATATGGATGTTCTGGTGGCCCTGGGCACCTCGGTGGCCTTCCTTTACAGTCTTGCCCAGGTTCTGATTCCGCAGGGTGGGCATGTGTACTTCGAATCCTCCGCCGTGATTTTAACCTTAGTTCTCCTGGGAAAGATCATGGAACGCAGAGCACGTTTGCAGGCGGGGCGGGCCCTGGAAGAACTGTTGAGCCTGCAGCCCGAAGAGGCGCGGGTAATGTATGATGGCCAGGAAACCATTATGGATGTACGCCTCATTTCGTCAGGCGATGAGATTGTGATACTTCCCGGCGAACGTTTGCCCCTGGATGGAGTCGTCCTTCAAGGCATCAGCGAAACAGATGATTCATTGATTACCGGCGAATCCGTGCCGGTGCGAAAAACATCCGGCGATGCAGTTTATTCCGGAAGCTTGAACCTGAATGGCCGGATCATTGTTCGAGCCACCAGCGATGTAAACAATTCCTCGGTGGCCAGGATTATGAACCTGGTAGAAGAAGCACAGAATTCGCGAGCTCCGGTTCAAAGTCTTGTGGACCAGGTTTCTGCCATTTTCGTGCCTACGGTTGTATTGATCTCCATCCTTACCTTTTGCGCATCTTATTGGATGCAACTGGGCTTCACGGATTCGTTGCTTAGAGCGGTGGCTGTGCTCGTTATCGCCTGTCCCTGCGCTCTGGGATTGGCCAGTCCCATTGCCGTTATGGTGGCCACAGGTCTGAGCGCCAAACACGGCATCCTTTTTCGAAATGCCATGGCCCTGGAAACTGCCGGTCGCATTGAGACTCTATTCTTCGATAAAACAGGAACGCTTACCACCGGTATCCAGAGAGTAACCGCAAGTCAGAGTTCCGCAAGCCGCCAGTCGCTGCTGGAAAGCGCCTGGATAGTGGAATCCGGCTCGGAGCATCCAATCTCCAGAGCAATTCGTGCATATTGCGCCGAAGATGGGAAGTTGAGCTCAAATCCCTCCGTTAATGGATTCGAATTTCAAACCGTTCCCGGTGCAGGTATTCTGGCAAGGCGTGCTACCGGGCTGACCGGAAATCATTCCGTAGCGCCACCAGAATCCAGCGCGGATTCCCCGGCCATCGCCCATTCCCGGCAAATGAGCGATACCATTGTGGCGGGCACCGAGGCCTTTCTTCTAGAAAACGGTATCGAGGTGCCGGAACGCAACACGGGCCCCGGAACTCTGGTCCATGTAGGTCGCAACGGCAATTATCTGGGCTGGTTCTTGCTTTCAGATGAACTTCGTGCTGAGTCCAGCGCAGCGTTGCAGAGGCTCAAGGAAATGGGAATTCGCCCGGTCATCCTGACCGGTGATAGAGAAGAAGCGGCACGACCCATTGCCGAGTCTCTGGGCATAGAGTTTCGATCAAACCTGAGGCCGGAGCAGAAGCTGGAAGCCATCGAAAAAGAAAAGACGCTGACCGGCATGGTAGGGGATGGCATAAACGATGCCCCGGCGCTATCCCGGGCCAATGCAGGCTTTGCCATGGGCTCCGGAACAGACGTTGCCTCGGAATCCGCCGACATTACTTTGATGGGAAACAATCCCACAGAGATCGTCGATGCCATCCGACTGTCCCGCTCCACCATTCGCAAGATTTACCAGAATCTCTTCTTTGCCTTCGTTTACAATACAGTGGGAATTCCCATGGCGGCGCTGGGATTTCTGAATCCGATGGTGGCCGGGGCCGCCATGGCCATGAGCAGTGTTAGCGTCGTAATCTCTTCTTTGACACTGTACCGATTTCGCTTCTTTTCGGAAACTCGATGAATTCGCGAATAGATCGCAACTATATTCGGGCACAAAGCCTGCCTGCCGCGCAAAAATAATTGCTTACCCCCTACCCCTTACCTGTATTACAGTAACAGGGGGAACAAATGGCAAGAGTAATCGTAATGGGAGGGGGAATATCCGGGCATACCACGGCCATGATGCTCCGCCGTCTGCTGGGGAAGAAGCATACTGTCATTGTAGTAACTCCAAACGAAAAATGGAACTGGATACCCTCCAACATCTGGGTGGGCGTAGGCGTAATGAAGTC
>JAGRNE010000140.1 GCA_020440915.1 Leptospiraceae bacterium
AAGGGCACCGACAGCTCGGTAAAGATGAAGCCTTCATGCACCAGATACGGAGGAGGCCCCGGCTCGGCCCAGGGGATGCGTTCCGCGCCGCCTTCATAGGCCTTCAGCTTGATCTTAACATCCAGCGGTTTGCCTTTACGCACTATGCTCAGGGCCAGTGAATCGCCTACCTTGCGCGGACGACCGTTCACATCCCGGACAAACAACAGATCCACCGGCTGCCAGCCAAGCTTCGGGTCCTGGTAGTCTCCTGCAGGATTCACCGAAAAGCCATCTACTCTTACAAGCACATCGCCGGCCTGCAAATGCGCACTTACGGAGCAGCCATTGAGGACCGTAGTAATCAATATGCCGTCCTGGGAATTCAAACCCAGATGTTTGCGCAAAGCTGGATCCTCCAGCGGGGAGAAAAAGAAGCCCTGCACGGGAAAGCCATCGTAGCCCGGGGGCAGAGCATACGTATCCGACTGTTCATCGGGATTTACTGCCTTGAGCTTCGCTTTTTCGATCATCTGCTGAAACTGCTTCAGCCTGGAAGCAAAGACTGCCTCCGCCCGGTCCTGCCCATCCACAAATCCGATCATTCCTACGATTCCGTTTTCATCCAGAACCAGTCCGCCACCTTCGAAGCGAGGATCGGAACGAAAGATAGCAACCGGTAACCTGGTGAATCCGTAGTCTGCAATAGGCAGCAGTTGCGAAACCGTCACCTCTGTGGATTCGATGTTGAACTTTTCATCCACTCGAATCGCTACATAGGAATTGCCCGGACCGGGATCTGCAGAAAAGGCAATTGGCTCAAGACCCTGGAAGAACTCCGGATCGGCGGTAACCATGGCCAGATTGGCTTCCACATCCGCCAGAAGTACCCGTCCAGGATAGGTCTTATAAGAACCATGGCGACTGACTTCGATGTTCACCGCATCCCGTACCGGGCCGGCCGGAAGCAAAATACGATTTCCGGGTCGCACAAGTCCGGTCACTTCATAGGTGGACCCCACCTCACGGCTCCAGGGACGAGCGGCACTGTAGCGGGCTGTGCTGATGCGAAGGCGAACCAGACCTGACTGCACCGCCTCCCGTGAGAAGCCAGGCTTCTGCGCAAACAGCGAAATAGGCAGTAACAACGCCAGGACAGAAATGAGCAGCCATGGGACCAATCCCCGGGTATTGCCCGGGACCTGTCCGGCGGTAGGGCGCATTACGTCAGTAAGCCTCAGGCCGGAATAAAGACGGCCAATCTCAGGGCTCTTGAGAACCCACGAAAGGAAAATGCAGTAAGAACAAGGAATGCTTGAGGGCGCTTTCATTCTACTTCGCCTCCCCGTTTAGATTGTAGAGTTTGCGAATTCCGTAGCGACGCGCAATCTCCGGATTATCATTCTTCAGTGCCTGACTTTCCAGGACCAGCGGGATCTCTGAGCCAATAAAACGAATTACGATTCTTGGCTCGCTGCTGCCGGCTTTTCCCAGAAGCTCCACAAATTGACGAAAGTTCAAAACCTCTTTGCCATTTACCGATTCCACTACCTGATTCAAATACCGATCGCCGTATGAGTTGGAAGGATGAGCCAGCCTACGAGTCAACACCACATCCAGGCCTCCTTCTTTATAGAGACCATGGAAAAGATGATAATGATAGCGATACAGAACCTGCAGATCTCCGTTGGCGGACCATTGGCCCCCCATGGCATCCATTAGATTTGCATCCAGGGGTTGAAACAGATACCCGGAAAGAAGCATATACTCGGGCGGACTTCCATAGGTTCTTCGCTGAAAGTCCAGGACATCGGTCTTTCTGGATTTCAAAGATAGTTCCTTGATCTTTCCATCCCGCAGGACTTCTACCTTCACCGGATCTCCATCAAAGAGATGGTCCACCAGTTCAACGTAAGGATACAGGGAGCCCTGGATCTCCACGTCGCCTTCGCCTGTAATTCGATGACCATTGATAGAAAGCAAAACGTCACCTGGCTTCAGACCCTGCGCTGCCGTTGAACCCGGAATCACCCTATAAATCTGAACCCCGTAGTAAGGCGCCGGCCGATCCAAATCCAGAGCCTGGATCTGCCCGGGATTCAGAATCGGAGTATCCAGGACGCCAAATTCTACGTAACCCTGGTAGATTCCATCTTCCAGATCTTTGAGAAAGCGCTGAATCACCACCGGAGGAATCAAATATCCCAGGTTTTCCCCGGAGGTTATGGCCTGAAAAGCCACGCCAATGACCTTTCCATTCTGGATAGCCGGGCCGCCGGAATTCCCTGGATTGATGGCAGCATCCACCTGAATGATTCGGTGAGCATCGACGCCGCTATGGCTGTACACATCCATATCAATCCTGGAAACCACTCCTCTGGTAATGGAAAGTCGATTCCCGCCGATGGGAAAGCCCAGCACCGTGACCGGTGTATTGAGCTCCGGTTGCGGACCTATTTGAAGTGGCCGGGCATCGGCAAAGAAAGCAGCATTGTCTACCGTCAGAATGGCAAGATCGCAATCGTGGGCTATGTAAAGCACGCGGGCCGGATAATCTGTCTTCTGATTGGGCCGCTTGACACGAATCTGCACCGCGCCGCTCACCACATGGGCATTTGTCATGATGCGGTTTTCTTCTAATATAAAGCCTGTTCCACCGCTTCCCTGAAGCCGGGGCGATTCCCAGGGGCTCTGAAAAGAATACTGCACGGATTCCACATTGATCTGAACAACGGAGTTGGAGATTTCCTGGAATTTGGCTTCGGCCTGTAGAAGGGCCGGAAAAAGCAAGAATGAGAAAAGAACCGATGCAGGCTTCCAGCTGACCCTCCTGGCTACAGCCAGGAAGGAAGGGCCGGCCTCTTTCGGCAGGCCAGGATCTTTGTTAGGATGCATTAATCGGAGATTCATCCCACCGTTCTGCAAGTCCAACGAATTCCAGGCAGGACAATGGAGTTCAGACCTGCCCGGAACGGCACAAAGGTCCGCTTACAACAGGAATTTCGAGCCGGCAGCCAAATGCAGCCACCGGCTAAATGGGCGGGATTCCACAATGCCGCTAAGCCGGACCCACGACTGGCAGGACTAGCGACGGCTCTGTACCAGATCCCCTTTCATCGCTTCCAGCTGATCTTTGTTTAGCTCCACGCGATAGCTGCAGGCCGGATGGGTAATCAGAATCTCCACGCTATCCGTACCCAGAAAGGCATCGGCGGCTTTCTGCCCCAGAGGGAACCGCAGATAGTGGACGGAAGAGATTTTGCCATCGGTTATCTGTCGATCATCGAACTCCGCCTGCACCTGGTAGTCTTTGTCGATGAGCATACTTACAGAGTCCTGCAAACCCACAAGTTCCCGGAGCTTAAAGGCCCGGACCTGGGGATCGTTGATTTCAATAAGCATGGAAGCGGTGATCTCATCTGGATCTGGCACCAGTTCATTGTAGGTTTCGATTTCATGGGCCACCGCTTTTTCGTCCCGGAGCTGCTCCACACGGGCCATTTCCTGGATTTGATACTTCATAGTGTCCGCATTCTCGAACAGAAAAGTAATGTAATCGCCCACCGGCACCCTACGATGCCTTTTAACATCGAAGATGCGCTGACGATACTCGTCGCGCACCCTGTCGTAGTCTTCCAGAGACATGATATCGGAAGGTTGAATCTTGGTCATGGTATCCTCCTTTGGTCGCGAATCTTCTGAATTCAGGGAAATCCCATCCTATCTATAATGGCCGCTTGCTAGTCTGGCCAGCTCGGCCACAGTTCACTGCTCAATGTTCACTGCTCAATGTTCACCGTTCAATGTTCGACGTGCAATGCTTCCGGGGCGCTTCAATGGTCTTCGGTTTGCGCAGCAGTGGGGAATCCTCCCTCTTCTGGCGCTTTGTAAGCGCGGTTCAAAATCTGCACCGGATGCAGCGGCCTGTGATCCAGGTCCATGCCCTGCTCCAGCTGGATTGCTGCCAGAGGACAGTCGGTGGTCACTACCTTTGCTTCCTTTTCTTTCAGTTCATCAAAAGCCTTTTTGCCCTGCTGCATGCTGAGCTCAAAGTACTCCTTGCGCATAGCCCAGGTTCCATCGTGGCTGCAGCACTCGGTAACAAGCCCAATCTTGTTTTGAGGGATCAGTTTCATCAAATCCCGGCTTCGAAACCCTATGTGCTGAGCCCGCAGATGGCAGGGAACATGATAGGCCACTGATTCCGGAGTGCTTTTGAAGCCCCGATCAAACTTATCTTCCTGCTTCAGTTCAAAGAGGAATTCATGTAAATCCCTGGTTTGCTTTGAGATCAGTTTTGCCTGCTCTCTTTCCTCGCCTTCCAGAAAGTTGGGGTATTCTTCTTTTAAAGTAAGAGAACAGGTTGGATTGATTGCCAGGATCCGATAGCCTTTCTCTGCATACGGATAAAGCGCCTTTAGATTGGCCCGCATCTTCTTGCGCACCCACTTTAGATCGCCGCTTTCCAGCCCGGGCATTCCGCAGCAATTCTGAGAAGGACACTGAATTTCGCACTTGTGCCGCTCCAGCACCTCCACCGCATCTTTGCCTACCTGCGGATTATTGTAGTTCACAAAGCAGGTGGAGAAAAGCACAACCTTGTTGGCCGGATCCACCTCAAGGCTCCGCCCATCCTTTTCCATCTTCTTGCGACGAAGATGGAACCATCGATGGAAACTTGTTCGATGGAATTCCGGTAACCGCTTATCTTTATGGATTCCCACAATAGCCTGAGCAATGGCGCGATGAAAGTTACTGGCCAGGGCCTTGTTGGCCAGCCTCGAAATAAGGCCGGTATTAACCTTGCCCAGCAGATCCGCATTTTGAAGCATCTTGCGACGCATGGGCACTCCCTGCTTTTTGGCCCGTACAATCACCGCCCGCTGCATGAGAGCAGGATAGTTAAGATTAAAGACATGGCTGTCCTTGTCCGTATAGGGGCAGGCCACGTAGCAGATTTTACAATGATAGCATTCATCTATGATTCGATTCTGATCTTCGGTCTTGATCTTTCCTACATCGCCGTCGGCGTAGCCGTCCATGAATCCAAAAAGAGTGGGAAAACTGGGGCAATATTTGAAGCACATCCTGCATCCGTTGCAGATATCAAAAGAACGCTCCAGTTCGGATTGCAGAGATTGGGGATCCCAGTACTTCAGATTGGTAGGATCGTATATTGCATTGCTGGTATCAGTTTGCTGAATCACGGATGCCTCCTGGCCAGTTACCTTCGAGATTAAGGGAAAAAGTTAGAGAAAAAGACAGATTAGGTGGGGCGGCCCTCGGGCCACCCCGCCCGAGTATTAGCTGATGGACTTCAGTCCCTGCTCAAAGCGTCCTGCGTGGGACTTTTCGGCTTTGGCAAGAGTTTCAAACCAGTCAGCGATTTCGTCGAAACCTTCATCGCGCGCCGTCTTGGCCATACCAGGATACATGTCGGTGTATTCATGGGTTTCGCCAGCAACAGCTGCTTTAAGATTGGCTTCGGTATCGCCAATTGGCAGATCGGTGGCCGGATCACCAATTTTTTTCATATATTCGAGGTGTCCGTGAGCGTGCCCTGTTTCTCCTTCCGCTGTATCGCGAAAAAGACCGGCAATGTCCGGAAAACCTTCTACGTCAGCCTGCTTTGCGAAAAACAGATAGCGACGGTTGGCCATGGACTCGCCGGCAAAGGCGTCTTTCAAGTTCTGATGGGTCTTGCTTCCCTTTAGTTCTGCCATATCAATCTCCTATCATCTTTCATTCGCAGGACTGATCCTACGATGATTGAATGATTCTGGATTTAGAATTAATCTAAGCAGCTTTGAAGCGCCATCAAAATTTGTCTCAGGTGGCTCTTATGGATTTATACTGCGACGCAGTCTCATCTGCACGGGCGCGACGGAGGCCCGGGCGCTACTTCTTGCCGGTGGCCTTATCCGCTTCGGAACCCTTCCTGGCCTTTTTGCCATTGGAGTTCGAAGCCTGGCCTGCTTTCCCTTCGACCGGAGATTTCTTTCCGTCGGCCGGGCTGGCGGGGCTGGAAGATTTGGAGGATCCCTCGGCCTTCTCCACTCGATCCTGGATCCTTTTCTGCCGAATCTCTTCCTGAAGCATTTCCAGGAATTCGTTTCGCTCGTATTCCTTTTGCTCGCCGGTGAAGTAATTCCTGGCGTTGATCCGCCCGCTACTGCGTTCCTTTTCCCCCACAACAAGCATATAGGGAATCTTCATTTTCTCGGCGTTGCGGATCCTCTTTCCCAGGCTTTCGCCAATATCCAGGGTAGCCCGAATATCCATCTCTTTAAAGAAGGCTTCCAGCTCTTTTCCATAATCCAGGAAGCCATCGCTTACAGGCAGAATACGAACCTGTTCCGGCGCCATCCACAGCGGGAAAGCCCCGGCGAAATGCTCTATCAGAAATCCAATGAACCGCTCATGGGTTCCCAGAGGGCTTCGATGAATACATACCGGTCTTTTCATGGAGCCATCCGCCGCCACATATTTCAGATCAAATTTCTCCGGCATGAAGAGATCCAGCTGACAGGTGCTCGCTGTAAACTCTCGACCGATGGAAGATTTGATCTGGAAATCCATCTTTGGCCCGTAGAAGGCTGCGCCGTCTTCCTCAACCACGAAATCCACTCCAGATTCTTCCATCGCCCGCCGGGTTAGAGCCTCGGCTTTCTGCCACATGACCTCATCTCCATGATATTTATCGTTTTCCGGATTCCTTAGAGAAAGTACCATATGATACTCTTTGATGCCTAAAAGTCCGTAATAATACTCATGAAGTTTAATCACTTTCTTAAATTCCTCTACTGCCTGGTTTTCAGCACAATAGATATGCGCGTCGTTCATCCACATAGCCCGAACGCGCATGGTGCCGAAAAGTGAGCCCGAGTCCTCGTAGCGATGGCAGACGCCGTACTCGGTGAGCTTCAGAGGCAATTCCCGGTAACTCCGGGGACGATCATCAAAGATGGTATGATGAAACGGACAGTTCATCGGCTTGATGTAGTATCTGGTATTATCCATTTCCATCGGAGGAAACATATGATCCGCGTAGTGCGGCAGATGTTCCGATGTATAGAAAAGCTCCTCTTTAGTGATTACAGGGGTGGTCACCCGAACATAGCCTTCTTTCCGTTCGGTTATTTTTGCCCACCCTTCTAGCTGATCTTTAATCACATTTCCTCGCGGCAGCCAGAGAATCAGACCCGGCCCAATCTTCTCACTGGTAGTGAATAGCTCCAGCTCCTGTCCGAGCTTGCGATGGTCGCGTTTGCGGGCTTCCTCCATCATCCATTCATATTGCTCCAATTCCGCTTCTGTCTCAAAGAGAATTCCGCTAACCCTCTGGAGCTGAGGTCCGCTAGCGTCGCCCTTCCAATAAGCCCCGCTCACCGATACCAGCTTAAAAGCCCCCAGTTCTGCTGTGCTCTCTACGTGAGGTCCATTGCACATATCTACGAAGTTCGTTTGCCCATTATTCAGCACATTTTTGTAGAAAGAAAGCTCCGATTCCCCTTTTTCCCGCAGCGCCTCGGCCATTTCTACCTTGAACGACTGCTGGTTCTGTTTGAGATAGGCAATCCCTTGATCCATGGGCAGGTGATAGCGCTCAAAGACCTGCTTCTGACGAGCTATCTTCTTCATCCGTTTTTCCAGATCTTTGAGATCTTCTTGCTGAATGGGCGGATCCGTCAAAACATCATAAAAGAACCCATGCTCTGTATCCGGCCCAATGGCCAGCCTGGCGCCGGGATATTTCTCTGTAATTGCCTGCGCCAGAACATGCGCTGCGCTATGACGGCGAGTGGAGACCGGGAATTCGGAGATCTGTTTGCCCATATGCCTTCAAAGAATCCTGGCTGACCTCTGGCGGCAACCGAATTCCCTGACCATGGCCCGCTTCTAGATAACGAACTTGTTCTTTACGGTGCAATTCGGGCAAATGCAGATCACTTCCCCTTTAACCCGACGACCCTTATCGGATTCAATCTTGCCCGTGGCTATAAACTCAAAAGGAACACCCTGGGCTACATAGTGACCGGTTCCGTACTTAGCCGTTCCCTGAATCTCATTGCCGCATGCATGGCACCTGACCTTTACACGTATTGACTCCGCCATCTAAGCCCTCCGCAGACAGATTCCAAGGGTACTCCCAACAACTTCAACCGAAAATCCAGGCCAAAGACCACCCCTCATCTGCCCATTTTTCCGCACTTTAGGCCGCCTGAAGCCCCTTTGGACTGGCGGATGGGCCGGATAAGCCCTGCCCCGAACCAGTGAGACGAGGAAGTGCGGCGAGCATAAATCATATCCGCTGGATCGCCCTCACTCCGAAACCGACTCAACCAACCCACCCTAATTGCCCATTTTTACCCATTTCTGCCTCTCCGCCCGCTGCAAAGCCGTGCCCAGCCTCCCTCCAGCAGGAACCTTGGCTGAAGAGCAAAGCAAGCCACCGGGAGCCTCCACACCACGCGGCCGATTAGCCCCCTGGCCCCCACTTAACGCCGGCTCATGCCATTAAATCCCCAAAAATCACAGGCCAGGGCATTGCTGCGCCGGAGAGAAAGAAAGACATAATGACATACACACTCTGTCCGACATGCACATGCCATTATGTCATAATGGCCGTCTACCCCACCTCCAGAAGTCACATGCTCCATCGATGCTCATTGCCACCATGATGAGTAGCTCTCCGGACCGCCCGCTTCTACCCAGCCAGGCCAGTTCAATGGCCCTGATTTTCCGCAGAAACAGCCTCCTGGCAATCCTATGTGACAAAACCGGAACAGTTAGGGCGCGGGGAGCCGCAATTCAGCGCATGCAGGCCCACAGCCGCCGAAATTGGAACAGTTAAAATGATTCCGGACCCATCTTCGGCCTGCTGGAATCGTCCTCTCCGTTAAATTTCCGCAGTTCATTTAGGGAACAGATATGCTGAAGGCGACTGCGGCGGTGCAGAATTCGCATCACTTACAGGTGTTCGTTCATTGGCATTTGCTGTATTGGACATTAATAGACGGCGGAATGTCGGCTCATGGTTTTAAGTATGGATTGTAGCGCAGTTGTGAGCCAAGCGCCAGATTCACGGCGTCCCGGCAGATAAGTGGCAGGAATTGGGCAGATAGATCGATATATGCCTGGTATTCGGCACTCGTAGCGGCGCGGGGCATTCGTTGTGCAGCGGATATTGTGAGAGCAGTCGGCCGCGCTGCTTGCGGGGCCTTGCGGGCCCGGGGCTGCCGGCTTAAGAGTCGCTCCCCGGCCCTTCACGGTGCGCACTCAGCAGGCCCAGGATAGACGAGGACTGCAGCGCTGAGTGGTGAGGTGGCACCGTCGGAGGTAGACCCATTCTAATTCAATTCAGCGTCGTCGCGGGCTTCATTGATGGGTAGCGGTTCTTACTCGCCCTCCGAAGCCTATCATCGACTTAGAAATCTACGGCCCCCCGGATGGTTTTGTTCGGCTCGGTTCGCACCTGCGAAGTTTTGGCCCTCTGAGTGTCCAGGCAGCGCGGGCTGGTAGTTCGATGCGCTCTGAGAATGCCGCAGGCGCCC
>JAGRNE010000141.1 GCA_020440915.1 Leptospiraceae bacterium
CAGCGATGCCAGCCGGTCCTTTACGCGATCAATCACATTGAGAGCGTTTTCGCCATCGCGCATGATTACAATGGCGCCCACGGTATCGCCTTTTCCGTCCAGATCGGCCACTCCGCGACGAATATCCGGACCGAATTGCACTCGCGCCACGTTACGAAGCAGCACAGGATCGCCGGTATCCGGATCCACTTTGAGCACGATGGATTCCAGATCCCGGAGACTCTCCACATAGCCCCGGCCGCGCACCATGTATTCGCGGCCGGCAAATTCCATGATCCGGCCGCCGGATTCCATGTTAGATTCGCGTATGGCCTGCACCACGCGCTCCAGAGGAATGTTCAAAGACTGGAGCTTTGTAGGATCGATCATGACCTGGTACTGCTTTTTGACGCCTCCTACGCTGGCCACTTCCGAAACTCCGTCCAGCGCCTGCAGTTGGTACTTCAGGTTCCAGTCCTGGTAGCTGCGAAGATCGGCCAGGCTGTTTTTTCCGGTTTCATCGGTGAGCGCATACTGGAAGACCCAGCCCAGAGAACTGGCATCCGGACCCAGCTCCACACGTACTCCTTCCGGCAGATCCGGCTGCACCTGCGATAGATACTCCAGAACTCTGGACCGAGCCCAGTACAGATCGGTGCCATCCTCAAAGATTACATAAATGAAGGAATTGCCGTAATCGGAAATCCCGCGAATGGTCTTTACCTTTGGCGCGCCCAGCATGGCCGAAATGATGGGATAGGTGACCTGATCTTCAATAATGCCGGGACTTTGATTCCATTTTGCATAGACGATTACCTGGGTGTCGCTCAAGTCCGGCAATGCATCGATGGGCATTCGTTTGATGGCCCAGTAGGAGGCGGCCAGAAGCACACTTACTACAGCCAGAACGATGTATTTGTTTCTGGCCGAGAATTCGATAATCCTTCCTATCATCGATGGCCTCCGGATGGCGAATCAGATCTTTGCAAGCTTTTCGGAGCTTGATTCCCGGAACCATGGCTGTGGCCTGTATCGCTGCTTCGGTCAAACTGCTGAAAGGAGCTCTTCAGCTGGGCTTCCGAATCGATGAGAAAGGTGCCATGCTCCACCACGAGTTCGTCTTCCTCCAGGCCATCCAGAACCACCACACCCTCTTCGATTTCCGGACCCATTTCGATGTTTCGCACTTCCAGTCGTCCGTTTCCGCGATGCACAAAGACGTATCGGGACTGCCCATTGTCGACGATGGCCGAGCGAGGAATCACCAGAGCTTCGCCCAGAGGAACGGAAATATCCACATGCACAAAAGAGTCCGGACGGATCTGTCCGCCGGCATTGGGAACAAGAATTCGCGCATCGATGGTTCGGGTGGTAGAGCCCACCACAGGCGAAAGAGATATAACTTCGCCTTGAAAACCTTCGGTTCTTGTTCCGGGAATGTGTACTCGCGCCGAATAGCCCGGCTTCACAGCGCCGGCATCGGATTCATATAGAGTGGCATAGACCCAGACAGGCCCTCCATCCCGGGGATTGTACAAACTTTCGTAAGCGGCCCGGTATCGCATAATGTTTGCGATCTCTCGCGTTCCCATTCCCAGGAGTTTGAGCCTGGAAATTGCGGCTCCGCGCAAGGATGGATCGCGATGAACCATGAGGTATTCCTGGACCGCCACTCCCAGCTCAGGATCAAAAGCGCCTCTTCCTGTGGTCTCTAGGTGAAAGCTTGCATCCATTTTTCGCACAGGGCTGTAGGACACCCCGATCAATTGCTGTCTTTCCTGACTTATGTTTACGGTTGTCGTCGACGGCCGGGAATCCGGGGCTTTGCGGTCCTCTTTTTCGGGGGACTTCACAGGAACAAGGTCCATATGGCAAATGGGACAGGTGCCCGGCCTGTATTCGTGGATCTGCGGATGCATGGGGCATGTGTAGTGCGAATACCCCTGGGCCTCGAGTTTCTCTTTGTCCGATGAGCCACAGGCGAAGAGCACAGGTAGAAACAGGATGGCTAGAACCAGAAGTAAACGATTCCGCCGGAACCATCGACCTACGGTTAATCCAATTCTTCCTGTTTCTTTGATTTCTGGCCTTGCCCCGGACATGCCTTTGGTGGTCCGCAGGGCAGCCCTGTGCAGGACAGCAGGGTTCTTCGAGATTCTGGATCTGGGAGATTTATTCATGATCTGACTCCTTCGTCAGAAAGTTGTTTGCGATTTCGCTTCTTGCGATCACCCATACAGCCAGCTGCTCTTCTAGAGCCAGCTTCTGCAGATTCACGTCGTAATAGGCGCTCCAGGCCTGCAGGACGTCGGTGAAGTCCGAGCTACCGGACTGATAGGCCAGCACAGAGGAACGGCGGGCCGTCCAGGCGTTGGGAATCAGTCTCTGGTTGAAGATGGATTCTCGCTTGCGCCCCTGTTGAATGCGATGGTCCAGAGCATCGATCTGGGTTTTGAGCTGCATCTGAACGTCCAGACGTTTTAGATCGGCGGCCCGGCTTTCCAGATTGGCGGCCTCTACATTCTTATGATTGGATAGCCCGGACCAGAGAGGGACCTTGATCTGAATGCCGAGCTTATACGTGGTTTGCTTTCCTGTGCCGGACGGATAAATGAGGTTTCGATCCTCCCTTCCGTAGGCTGCAAAAACCCCTAGATCCGGGGCGTATTCCAGACGGGCCAGGGTGTCCGCGGATTCGGCCTGTTTTTGCATGCTTCGCATTCGCGCCACCATGGGGAGCGAATCCAGGCGATAGCTGCGATTCTCGATTTCCTTAAGATACTCTTTGAATGGAGCTTTCTGAAGCAGCAATTCGCTTAGCTCTTCGCCGCCCTTCTTGCGCGACGCCTCTGTACCCTGGGCTTTTGATTTGGCGGTGGGAGGACTATCATCGACTTGCGCTGTGAAGTACAGTAGCTGATCGGTGATGGCATCCAGTTCTCCCTGCAGGCTTTCGGCCTTCTCTCGAAAGGAATCCGCCTGAATTCGGGCCAGCGCTACATCGGCCAGCGAACCTTTGCCGGCTCCGTAGCGGGCCCGGGCAATCCCTTCCAACGCGGCGGCGGCCCCGGACAGTTCGCGGGTTAGCTGAAGACTGCCTTTTACCCGGTGGTATTGCGCCAGCAGTCCGAGAAACTCCGAGATGGTGCGATTCCGGTTCATCTGGAACTCGAATCCCAGTTGCTCCGCGCGGTATTCCTGGATGTTGGCCTCGGAAGTTAGCTTTCCCGGAAAAGGGATGGGCTGACGAACCTGGATCTCGTAGCTTTCGCCCTTTCGTATTATGGGATTGGTTGGATAGACGGCTGTATCGTTCAGGTCGGTTTTTCCTTTGCTAATCGTCAGTTCCGGATCCGGATAAACGAAATCCGAAAAAGTGGCCCTGGACTGCTGGGCCGAATGACGAAGCCTGTCGCCGGACAGAGAAGGGTGGAGCCGTAACTGTTTCCACAAGGTCTCTTCAAAGGGCGATCCCACTTTTTCTGTACTACGGCTGGAATCGGTCTCCGGCGCTTCCGCGAAGAGAACCGTGCTAACAAGAGGCGGGACCAGTAGAGCTGCCAGCCAGAATAGGCCTGACCTAAGTCCACTACCTCGCATGGAAGGAAAGACTACCGCATAACTCTGCCTGACTTCCTGGACTGCCTGAGGGCGCGCCTGGTTATGCGAAAGCAGCGCGCTCTGCGGTGTTCCCGGAGAGACGGCCACAGGGGCCACCTTTCCCGGGAGATCTGTAAATTTGTACATAATAAGACTCCTGCATTAAGATTGGATAATGCAGTGTCTTAATTCAGAAGTCGGGAAATCTTGAGATACAGTGCCGGTCCCGGTGGACGATTTGGTTCCGGAGTATTTCGGAGGCAAATCTGCCCGACGCTTTCCGGACTGAATAGCTCCAGCGGCAAGCGAACCGATTCCATTTCCGGCATGGGCAGGGCCACGCCGTTGGGAACGTCCGGCGAAGTTTCATCGTGGCAGCAGCTTTTTGCATCCCTTTCGTCGGATTGCGGCGCGCTCTTCTCCCCGTGGCAGGGTTGCTGCTGACCTTCCATTTTTGAGGGCTGAGAAGGATTGTCCGCAGGTCCGAAAACCGAAGGCGAGCGTGCGCACAGATCGGCCGGACAGAAAACCAGTCGTAGAAGAACGGCAAGAATTAAAGCCGAGCCGCTCGCCGTGTAGAATCTTCGGCGCACTCTTTACGAACGAATCGTCCGCAAGTATCGTCAAGGTTTTTTTGGTCCAGGCATCCGCGGAACAATCCGTGATCCTGGGAATGATCTGAATCCATGCAAGGGGTGGGACCGCTGGCGAATTGTTGATTATTTGCTGAACTCCTCTGGCCCAATCCAATCAGGAAAGAAGCAGCGGCGCTCTTCGCAGGCCTGGTTCATCGGTGAAGACCCCTCGAAATCCCGGCAAAGCCTTGAGGAGGTTCAGATCGGCCCGACGATTCACAGTGTAGAAGTACATGTGGTGCTCTGCGTAAGGAGACAGTGCCTTTTCCAGTGTGTCCCGACTTTCTCCCTTGTAAGGAAAGTGGAAGCGTTGGTTGCGGAAAGGGAAGATCGCAGCTTCTGGTTGATCCAGCTCCAAAAAGAGGTATCCCGCTTCAAAGCCCAGGTTGATGGCTTCATTAACCACAGTCCAATTGAAAGAAGAAAGCACGGGCTTCCGAAAGTCCAGTAGCTGCGATCGAACCCGGTGCAGGGTTTCCGCATCGTCTTTGATTTCAAAATTTATGGTAAGGTTTGCTTCGCAATAGCGCTCATGAAAGCGTTCGAAGGTCATAAGATCCGGTACAATTCTGCGAAACTCCGGCAGGGTAAGGTCCGCGACGCGCTCATCGATCTGAAACATTCGGAACAGGGTATCATCGTGAAAAAGGACGATGTGCCCGTCTTTGAGCCGGACCAGATCCAGCTCCAGGGCCTTGAAGCCAAGTCGGATGGCTTCATCGAATGCAGCCTCCGTGTTTTCGGTATGACGGCGGTGCATTCCGCGGTGGGCAAAAAGTTCCATATTGGGCCTACAGCCTTATCCGTCGTCTTTGCCCGTTACGAATTCATGACAATCCAAATAACAGTCTGCGTCTGCAGTATCCGGGATTTTTTCTCCCCCGGGGAATTCGAAGAGCAGTGCCTGCGCCCCCTACCAGAGCAAAACGGGCCAGTCTGGATTTGCCACCCTCCAGAGCAACGTGGCAGACAGCGAAGCCTGGTATGCATTGCATGAGACCAGGCGCTCAAAACTAACGCCACTTTCGGGCCCCAGGCATCCCGGAGGATGTAGAACTCCGCCAGATAAGGCCGAACAGTTGTTATAGAGTATAAACTTTTGGGGTAACGTTTTTGTCATTGATTCGAAACATGATGACAGGCATATTCGGAGGCAGAAAACGGGCGGGACCGGGCCTTAACGGCGAAAGGGAATGCCACATTAAGCAAGGAAGAGGTGCAAAATGCCGAATCCAGGAATTATTTCGACGGACAGAAAACTTGAAGTCCGTCTTGCAGAAAACCAACTGGAGATTGAAAAGGCTCTGGCTCTACGCTACGAAGTATTCAATCTTGAAATGAATGAGGGTCTGGCCGAGTCAGTAACGACTGGCAAAGACCGGGACGATTACGATCTATATTGCGATCATTTGATTGTACTGGATCGAACCAGAGATGAGAAAATTGTGGGCACCTACCGCCTGCTCCGAGGTTCCATTGCCCGAGCCAACATTGGCTTCTATTCCGAGAACGAATTCAATCTGGCTGCGCTGGAAAACCTTCCGGGGGAAGTGGCAGAGATTGGTAGAAGCTGCGTGCATAAAGACTACCGCGATGGCTCCGTGATCTCGATGCTCTGGATTGGTCTGGGCAACTACATGAACCAGTTCAACGTTCGCTACCTTTCCGGTTGCGCTTCACTGCACACTACGGATCCTGTTGAAGCTTCCGAGATGTATGCATGCATGAAAGCCAAGGATATGATGGCCGAGCCTGCATTCCACGTACAGCCTCTGGAGACTCATCGTCTGGAAGGTTTTAACGCGGACCTTGAAATCGAAGATGTAAAGGCTACATACAAAAAAATGCCCGCTCTATTGAAAGGCTACGTTCGAGCAGGATCTAGATTCTGCAGCGAGCCCGCCATTGATCGGGAGTTTAAGACCATCGATTTCTACATTATCTTTGATAAGACAGAAGTGGATAAGCGGTACGGACGACATTACCTGTAAGCATTGTCGCAACAGAGTACTGGTTTCCGACCAGAGATTTCCATCTAATAGAGGGCGCCCATAAGGTGCCCTTTTTTTATTTCATTTTGTTGTCCCGACTCAGGATTCTGGAGTATTTGAAACGCTATGAAGCATTCCTTTGGCCTGGGTCTTGCCATATTGACATTGATTGGAGCAACCTTGCACTGCTCGGCGGCCAACCTGACTTTCGCCGACACAGCCGAACTTGAGTCTGGCCACGGAGTTCTGGGCAAACACCGAGACAACCTGGGCCTCAATAAGCTTCCTGCGAACAAGAGACTCCAGATCAAAGGCGTAGATCGCTGGAATAGCTGGATCGTCCGCATGTTCACTCCTGCGGAAGATGCGGTTCAATCCTTCGAAGCAGTCATGGATCTATCCCATCCCTTTATTAGAATGGCCCTGCACTATCAGGACTCGGACAGCGCTGTCTACACACTGGACGGAGATTCCTTCGAAGGGGGTTCGAGCCTTGATCGTCTGTACGTCGGTCCCATGCGGGACTACCTGACCTGGAATCTTCGATTACCGTTGCACGAGAATTTGCAGTATCACGGAAAGCGAACTCTGGATGAGCGCGAATACTTGGCATTTTTCCATGCATCCGGCGATCTGGATAATCCAGCTGCCGACCATTATCGCATTTATCTGGATGCTCGGAATCTAGAAGTGCGCCTGATTCATTTCACACTCCGAGAACTGGCCGAGTCTTATAGCGGGTGGATTCACTATTCCGATTACCGGTCGGTGGATGGGGTCCGAATACCGCATTTCATTGCCATTCAAGATGGACCTTCGGTTGAGTCCGCGGATGGGCAGAACTATGTGCATCGAATTGAAGTGCAGTCTGCGTATTGGCTTTGAGAGGGGCCCTGGCCTTACTCGGAGCCAGCGGAACAGCCGGGCCAACCTTCGATTGTTCCAATGACGGCGCGCATTGGACCAGAAGCGCAGCCAAATCGCTCCTGTAATCTCCTGTGACCTACAATGGACTCTTCGTTGCTGTGTCTACGAATGGCTCAACGCAAGCCATGAAATCGGCTCGCGACTGAGTTCGCGGCGAGCTTCCCTTGGGATTGCCCTTCCGAGCACTTTCCGGAGATGACTCCTCAAGGCGCTGCCTTTTCTACGGACAATTGAGGGCGGAGGGCGAAGATTCCTGGGTTACAGGTGGTGAGCACGAAGCGCAGTCCTTTGAAGTCCAGCTGCTGCTATCGCTCACCATCAGTGAAATCCAATCTGCCAGTACAACGTTGTCAGATGCCGTCACGGAGAAATAGTAGGAACCCTGCGTCAGAACATGCAGATCGCCTGGAGCGGTAAAGGAGCGATAATTCGAAGCGCCGGCGGCCGTACTTCGCTCTGAGATCATTCCATCATGCCAATCGCAAGAAACAGAGTCCGGTACTGCATAGGCATTCAGATTCCTGACATTGCCTCCCCACATGGTGCTATCCGGAACATAGGCTTTTCCAGAATCCAACAATAGACCAACATTATACATGAAGCGCTGCGGGCCGTCGAAGGCAGAATTCACCTGCGCAATCCGCGTCGTGCTGTAATGATTTGCCACGGACTGGATAAAGTCTCCCATACTGATTGTACTCATGCCACCAGAAGAGATGCCAGAAATCCAATCCGGAGCATTGCTGCCGGAGCTCCAATTCGTAACGGAACGACTCTTCTGTGTGGCCGATGAGCTAACGCCAGCTGCCCCATCCACGATCAAAGAAGTGACGTTTGACCGGTACGTTTCCTTTATGTAAGGAAAGTTGAATAGAGCGCCCGAGGCTCCAGCGCTCTGACCCATAACAACGACGCGCCCCACATCACTGGAAGGGTAGTTGGTCTTTAGATACTGGAGCACAGCGAGGAAATTATCAAATCCCCGGTGGTGGATCGTGGTGGGATTGCCGGTTACCGGATCTGTGTAGACCTGATCGTTGGAACCCTGGTGCGTATCGCCGGTGCAATAGGGAATAAAGACCTTTGTGTAGCTGGACAGGGAGTTTCTTGTGTCTGTGCTGGAAAGGATCCCCGTGGCCACCCGCGAGGCAACAACCTCCCGATTCAGTGAACCAAAGACATTTAACTCGGGGAGATACGTTGCGGTTTCGTCGGCGCCGGTGCAGTTGTACGCATCCCAGCAGCCTCCGCCACCCGCAAAATAGATGAGTAGATTGGAATCACCAGGCTTCACAAAGAATGCGTAGTCGGTGGATGTGCCAGTTCGCCCGGAACAGGTAGGGCTGTAGTTGAAATTCCCCGTAGTGGAGCCCTGCACAGGTATACTGATCGAGCCCGACTGGACTTCCTGACGCTCCCAGCCGCTGGGGCTGTTCAAGATTGCAAATAGTCCCATGCCGGCCAATTCTGTATCCGAGAGCTCATCTTTCTCTGGCAGGCAAGCTGCTAACAGAAAAGGTGCCAGGCTCACTGCGAGCAGACAATTCCGGACTGAATTATTCATCTTCGCTCCATCGCATAAAGATGGGGCAGAGAATTGGGGCCTGGCGATAAAAAAGCGCTGCACGATCCATTGGAATGATGTCAATTGGGCATTTATTTTCATCCGGGGTGCCCGTGCCCTGACAAGCCAAAGGTCAATAGCGGCGCTCCCTCAGGCGCGGTGCTCCCTAGCGCCCGAGCTTCCACGTTTCTTCGGAGGAGAACAAAGCAAATTTCGGGCTCCAACGGAAGGTTGTAGGATCTGGCGCTTAACCTGCAGGGGTCCATATTCTTGCAAAATCCCCGGATCCGTCCGAACCGGCCCGGAGTAGCAGACTCGCTACCATCCGTGCATATACACCTTTTTTTCTGGACGATTGCAGGCGGATTTTTTTTGGTGCATATACACGTATCAAAGGAGCGACTTATGACTGATGTCTATATTTATGATCATGCCCGAACCCCCAGGGGAAAAGGGAAGAAACGAGGATCTCTGGCGCATGTGCATCCTCAAAACCTGGCCGCAGCTACGCTGAAAGCCCTGGAAAAGAAGAATAATCTGGATCCTTCCCTCGTGGAAGATGTAATCCTGGGTTGCGTTTCCCAGGTAAATGAGCAATCCAGCTGTATTGCTCGCTATGCTGTAATGGCCGCCCAGTGGCCGGACAACGTTCCAGGCTACACCGTAAACCGATTCTGCGGTTCCGGCCTGCAAGCTATCAACAACGGTGTGGGAGCCATTGCTTCCGGCATGTCCGATCTCATCGTAGCCGGTGGTGTGGAATCCATGAGCGCTGTAAAAATGGGCGCCGATATGGGCGACCTGGACATGAGCA
>JAGRNE010000142.1 GCA_020440915.1 Leptospiraceae bacterium
AGTATTGATCTCCGACGGAATGTTTCATCTGGAATTTCTGGATGCACGGGGCCAGAGTGTACGGCCGTTGCGTCCGCTGTCTGTGGAAATGCAACCCTCGCAAAGCGAAGACATGGGAATGTATCGGCGGGATGGCACAAGCTGGACCAGGGTAGGAAGCGCCGGCATTGAGCAGCGGTGGCCGGAAGACTGTAACGTCTACCGCAGACAAAACGATGGACGCCCGAGACTGATTCTGGTGGAGGATTCGCCCTGCGGAGAGTCTGTGGCCATGCGATTCTACCAGGGCATTGATGAACCGGCCTGGTGGAATTTTGACAAACCGGCTCCCAACATTACCTGCATCAAAGGGGAACTGAGCATACCAGGTAACGGATTGCAGATCCGGCTGGAGGCAGCCGGGCTGGACTACCTTGGTCTTAGCAGCGCTACGGTGCAACCGGACGGCCGCTTTGCCATGAATGTGGCGGCGGACAAAAAGGTTAAGGTCTATGCCTTGCTCACAGACAAGAGCTCCAGACGAATCTACCTGGGAAGCCTGCCCACTCTGCACACAAGTTCAAAAACAGCATTCTACAACGAAAGCGAATCGGAATGCCAGAACGTGGGACTCCTGGAAGTGCATAAAGGCCAGATTCGCCATCTTACCGATGCAGACTTTTTTCTGAAATCCATAGGATTGCCCTGAACCTGCCCGGGGTCGCCCTGCCAGAGGCCAGGGCGCTTTCTTCTATTTTTCAGCTCTCCAACTCGCAATGGGCTCTACTTACTACTGATCATCTCTTGATTGGTTTTCTCTGCTATTGTTCGGGTTTGTTCAGGCTTGTTCAGGCTTGTTCAGGCTTGTTCAGGCTTGTTCAGGCTTGTTCAGGCTTGTTCAGGCTTGTTCAGGCTTCTTCCGGATTTTTTTTCAGAATATTGTCCAGTTCCGCCAGAAGTCTGTCCATCTCTTTGTCGGTGCCGATGCTGATGCGAAGATAGGAGCGAATGGGCTCTGAAGAAAAATAGCGAATCAAAATCTTACGGTTCTCCAGTTCCTGCTGGATTCGCTTCGCTTCTTCATCGGTACCGGATGGCACCCGGGCAAAGATAAAATTCGCCGAGGACTCCAGGCATTCAAAGCCAAGACTCTTCAGCTCCGTAGCCAGGCGCTCTCTTGTGGCGCAAATCTTGCGCGCATTTTCCTTCTGCCAGTCCACGTCCTCGATGGCGGCGGTGGCTGCCATTTGCGCAGCCCGGGACAGATTGTAGGAATCCCGAATCTTATCCACCTCTTGAATTAGGTCCGGATGGGCGGCCATCCAGCCCACACGAAGACCGGCCAGTGACCAGGCCTTGGAGAATGTTGAAGTACAGATGAGGTTTGAAAATTCGCCGCCGGCACGGGACATGAAGCTCACATCGCCAAAAGGAGCGTAGGCTTCGTCCAGAATAATCCAGCCTGGAAAGGAGCGAATAAAGTCCTCCAGTTCCTCCTTCTTCTCGGAGAGTCCAGTAGGAGCATTGGGCATAGCAAGAACGATCAGCGATGAATTGCTTTCTGCGGCCGCCTTCAGAAGAGCCGAAAAATCCATGTGAAAATCCTCTTTTAGGGGGACTTCTAAACACTTGAGGCCGGTGGCAGCAGCCAGCACCGGGTAAAGGCTATATGTTGGACGAGCAATAACGAAACTCTGACCGGGATCCAGAAGAGCGCGAAAAAGAAGGGCCAGGACTTCGTCCGAACCGTTGCCTGCCAGAACGCTGCCTGCAGCCAGACCGTACCGACTCTCAATGGCCCGCCGAAGCCCTCCGGCCGTAGGTGCAGGATACTTCTGCAATGGCGTTTGCGCCGAATTGGCCAACGTCAGCAACGCATGGCGAACAGCTTCGGAAGGTGGGTAGGGATTTTCGTTGCTGTTTAGTTTGATAATCTCCGGATCATTTTTTTGCAGGCCGGGGACGTACCCTTCCATTTTGCGAATCCTGGAAGGTAGAAGAGAAAGCAGATCCTGAATTTCCACAACGCCAGCAAAAGCCTGCACCCTCTCTCTTCATCCAATTTTTCTGGCTTCGAGAGCAAATCTGTTCTCCTGGAAGATCCTGGCCTCCGCCAGGCAAAAACACTGTGTCCGGTGAGCGCTATACTCCCTGGGACACTTCTTCCGGAATACGTCCAGGAATGTCCGAGAGTTGAAACACCGGATGACAGAAATAGTAGCCCTGACGAAATTCTACGCCCAGATTCAGTATTGAATGAAATTCCGAACCGGTTTCAATGCCCTCGGCTACCAGATGGATTCCCAGAGAGTCGCAGATACGTACCAGAGCGCTGACAATGGAATGCTTTACCGGCTCCCGGTGGATTTCGCTAACAAAATAGCGATCAATTTTCAAATAGTCCGGACGAATCGAAGCCAGCATCTTCAGCCCCGCATAACCGGATCCAAAGTCATCGATAGCAATTCTATATCCCTGGTCCCGATAGTGCTCCACGGTCCGGGCAAACAGTGCATAGTCCTGGATGGCGGTCTCTTCGGTGATCTCCAGAACAATTCTTTCTTTTGGGATTCCGTACCGCTCCGCCAGATCGTCAGTGCGCCCCACGGAATGGCTTTCGTTGAGCAGGCTGGCAGGATTGATGTTCAGAAATAGAAGACCTGCAAAGGATTGCTCTGCAATCTCCGCCATGGCCTGCTGCCTGCAGTAGAAATCCAGCTCCATAATCCGGCCTTCCCTACGGGCCGCCTCGAATACGGATTCGGTAGAAAGCGCACTGTCGGGGCTCTCGTTTGCAAGTCCAGCAGGAAAGAACCGCATAAGGGCTTCCAGGCCGTGCACCCTGCCTTCCGGACCAAATATTGGCTGGAAGGCCACACGACTTCGATCGAAGGGTCTGGTCGGAATATGAGGAGGAGGGACCATGGTGCCAGTGTAGCTGTCTGTGTGTCCGGACGGTTACGCCTTCATAACACCCATCCAAAAGCCTCCGGCCATTTTTTCAGTCGATAGACCAGAATTCTCGCCGCCCCTTCCAACCAGGCCAGCCCTGCTTTCGGCTGCGGATGATTCTATAAGGGTAACACTTTATAGGCAATTCCAGACTTTACAGAAAATCTGACTGTGTTCAGATGCACCCGATGGATGAAGAGACCAGAAAACCCATTCGCGTGCTGGCCGTAGACGACGATCCGGTAGCCCTTGTACTCTACGATCGAGTGCTCGGAGGTCGAGTGGATCTGGAAACCCATTCCACGGCGGAATCAGCCCTGGAGTCTTTTCTGGCCCGCCGGGCTGACGTTCTATTACTGGACTGGCTTCTTCCTGGTATGGATGGCGTAGAGCTAGCTGCGCGAATCCGGGAGCTGCCGGATACGGAAGATATTCAGATTCTTATTGTAACTGGCCGCAACGAAGCGGACAATCTACAACAGGCTCTGAACTCCGGAGCCAACGATTATCTGGAGAAGCCTGTATTTCCGGAGCAACTTCGTGTCCGATTGGAGATCTCCATTCGAAATCTGGAGCTGCGAAACAGAAAGAAAGAAAGCGAAAGAAAGGGAGCCCTGATGCTCCAGGTATTCGATAACAGCCTGGACGGCATCGTAATCACCGATCGGGAGAACTGCATCATATATACCAATGAAGCCTTCTCGCGCATAACCGGCTACAGCGCGGATGAGGCTCTGGGGCAGACACCTGCTTTCCTGAGCTCCGGCTTTCATTCGGACGCATTTTATCGCCAGCTCTGGGAAGCCATTGTGAATCGCGGATCATGGAAAGGGGAAATCTGGAACAAGCGGAAGAGTGGAGATATCTATCCGGAATGGCTGGAAATATCGACGGTAAGGAACGAAGAAAAAGAGATCACCCATTACATTGCCCATTTCTCTGATATCTCCCAGAAAAAGCAAAACGAAGAACAGCTACGTTATCTGGCTTCGTACGATACGCTAACCGGTCTTCCCAATCGGAGCCATTTCATGGAAATCCTGGAACGCTCACTGATGCGAGCCAGGGAAAGTGGAGAGCGGGGCTCCATTCTGTTTCTGGACCTGGACCGATTTCAGGTTATCAACGATACACTTTCCCATGGCTCCGGGGACTTGCTCCTGCGGCAGGTCAGCGAAAGGTTAAGAGGGCTCGTAGGTGCCACCGATACGCTTTCCCGGACCGGCGGCGATGAATTTGCCATATTGATAGAGACCCTTACGGGAGTGGACCATCCCATCCAGATCGTAGAATCAGTAATGGAGGAGTTTAATCGGCCATTTCAGATAGAGGGTCAGGAAATCTATGTTTCTGCCAGCGTCGGAATCTGTATTTTTCCGGACGATGCTTCGGATGGCGATACCTTGCTACGAAATGTAGACATGGCCATGTACCGAGCTAAAGAAACCGGACGCAATACATATCATTTCTACTCGCCGGAGATCAATACTCGGGCCTTTGAGCATCTTGCTCTGGAAGCCAGTTTGCGGAGAGCCATTGAGCGAAGAGAATTTCTTCTACATTTTCAGCCCTTGCTGGATGCAAAAGGCAAGCGCACCGTGGCCTGCGAAGCGCTGGTCCGATGGGAACATCCAGAGCTGGGAATGGTCTCTCCAGCACGCTTTATTCCGATGGCCGAAGAGACAGGCCTGATTGTGCCCATGGGGCGAATCATTCTGGAGATGGCCTGTAGCGCTTTTGTAGAGCTCAAGCAACTGTCGATCGCGCCAGACTATATCTGCGTGAATGTTTCGGCTCGTCAGTTCTTCCAGGATGGATTCCTGGAGATGCTGGATGAAGTGCTGCAATCTACCGGCATGTCTTCCGAAAACCTGGAACTGGAGCTTACAGAAAGCGTCTTTATTCAGGATGTGAATCTTACTCTGGAGCTTCTGAACGCATTGCGCAGCAGAAATGTTCGCCTGGCCATCGACGATTTCGGAACAGGCTTTTCTTCGCTGAGCTACTTGAAACGATTTCCGGTGGATACGCTCAAAATCGATCAGTCTTTTGTTCGGGATATCCACAAGAGCGAAGACGATATGGCCATTGTTCGCGCCATTATCGCGCTGGCCCATGTCATGCGACTCACTATTGTGGCCGAAGGCGTGGAAACCGAAGAGCAATCCGGCATCCTGGAAAGGGAAGGCTGCGACATTTTGCAGGGATATCTGTACTCCCGACCGCTGCCTTTACCCGATTTTCACGCTTTTCTTACTCAGGCTACATTCAGGTAGTGTCCGTGGACCCGGGCTCTCCGGAAAGAATCCCTGGAAAAAATGGAAGGCCTGCCATGATTTCCGCTTCTGCCTGCAGCCATTGGGACCACACAGGTTCCGGATCGACTTCCCTGGCCAGACGCAAGAAGGCATGATAGTGCCCTACCTCCGAATCCATAAGCGAAGCATATAGTCTGGAAATCCACGGATGACTTTCGGCGGCTTCGCGAGCCAGGGTTTGGAATCGTTCACAACTGCGCAATTCAATCAGCGCTGCTACATAGAGACGATCGGCCAGTTCTTTACGTCCGCCCCTGCGAACGCGGCGGTGCAGTTGGCCTGCATAAAGGTTCTTATGGTTTCGACTGATCTTCCAGCCTTTCTCCAGAAGTAATCCCGAAACTAGCTTCAGATGATCGGCTTCTTCCGCAGCCATGGAAGACATGGCCCGGACCCAGTGATCCGGCGGCTCCTTATCCGGCCATCGACACAGCAGTTCCAGTGCATTGGCCGCAGCTTTCTTCTCCAGATGAGCATGATCGTTGAGCAGTTCATACGGAGATTCAAGGGCGGCCCGCGCCCATCGCGACGAAGTGAATTGCAGAAGAGGAAATGTAATCTGCTTGGCCGTCTTCTCTACCACTGATTCCGCTGCCTTAGAGGATTCCATGCAAGGGACCTCCGGATGCAGCCATTTCGTCTACACTTCGCATGATGTGCGGATCCACTTCCAGCGGAGGTGCATGATGGGGCTTTCGCCGCGCATCTATAATAAGAGGCCCATGGCAGCCCCAGTGTTTGAATTCGATAAAGCTATCCACCCCGTAGATATCGTGGGATGGGTTGGACCGGGTAAAGGTAATCCAGAGAAAGTTATCCAGATTGCGCGAAGTGAACTCGGAATCGTCAGAAACCACAATCAGAGGAAATCCTTCCAGAAGGTCTTTCTGCTCGGAAAGCACGGCGCAGAGATTCTCTATATGCACTCGGTCCGCCTCATTTTTGAATTCAGGAGCTCTGAGCGAAAGCAGACCTGGGAAAATGACCGAAGGATCTTTGATGTTCTCCGGCCAGCGGATATCTGGCAAATCAGTGGCCAGATCCCGACGGGGCATCCCGGCCGCAGCGATGACTACTCTTGATCCCCGATTTATGGAAACTCCGCTATAATCCAGGGTATCCATGGTGGTGCTTGTCTGAAAATGCAGATCCCGTCTCCAATCCACCCGGCGAAGCATGTGGCCAAAGAACTCCTGGATTCGATGTGTACTCAGTTCAGGGTTATCCTGGTAGGCTGCGATCCATAAATATTTGGCCAGGGAAGCCTGACCGAATCCCAGAATGGCGTTGGCAACAGTCAGGATCTCTGCAGGAATGCGATCCTTTTCGTAAGGAAGGTACCGCTCCTCGCCAATGGCCAGCATCAAAGGATGCACGCCAGCCTGGTCCACAGCATGCATGGAGCGAAGTCCGGGCACAGAAACAGGAACCATGGGGCCCGTCAATTCATGGATTAGTTCGCCGAAAATTGTGTCTTCCTGGGGCGGCCGCCCCACCACTGTAAAAGGCCAAATAGCATTCTTGCGATGATACACTGCATTGACCCGAAGCACGGGAAAGTCGTGTTGCAGACTGTAATATCCCAGATGATCGCCAAAAGGGCCTTCCGGTTTGAGGCCGCTTTCCACTATGCCGGTAATGCAGAAATCCGCGTCTGAAGAAATAACCTGTCTGATCCGATGGCCGCTCTTAGAATCCTTCCAGCGATCCAGGCTGAAGCGAAAAGCTCGCCCGGCCAGAGCTCCGGCGAAGGCCACCTCGGGCAGGCCCTCGGGCAAAGGCATGACTGCAGAAAATGTATGGGCCGGCGGTCCGCCAACGAAGATGCTTACAGGAAAGGGACGACCCTTCTCCAGGGCTTTGCTATGATGCACTCCAATGCCACGATGGATCTGGTAGTGTAATCCGATTTCTTCGTTGGTCCGGTAGTCATTGCCCGCAAGCTGTACGCGATACATTCCCAGATTGGAATGCATGGTGCCTGGCCTGGCGATGTCCTCGGAATAGACCTGCGGAAGGGTAATGAATGGTCCGCCATCCCGGGGCCAGGACTTTACAAAAGGCAATCGATCAATGGTAGTGCGACGATACCGTACTGCGCCTCCAAGGCTTCTTCGCGGCAGAGCCGTAAGGCCAGCACGGAGTGCATGATAGAGATTCGTCGGGCGTTTGAGCCCGGACATGGGATCCGCTTTCAGTCCGATCAAAGCCTCTACACGACGAATGGTATGCCGAAAAATAAACCGCGCTCGGTCGATGGTGCCAAAGAGGTTGGAAACAGCGGGAAAATCGGAACCCCGAACTCGTTCAAAGAGGAGAGCTGGTCCACCGGCGGCAAAAACCCGTCTATGGATCTCCGCCATTTCCTGGTCCGGATCCACCTCCTGCTGAATTCGAATCAGCCTGGAATGCTTTTCCAGGTCCTTTACGCAGTCCCGTATGCTTCTGTACGCCATGTTTGCTGTTACAGAAAGTAAATCACTGTCAGAGGCAAGTGAATTCCCCCGGGATTGCCGCAACTATATGCGCCGACGCTACAAGCTCCAGACTCGCAAGACCAGGGAAAAACCTAGAAAAATCTCTGCAGCGCTTCCACTGCGTAGTTACGGTACATACTATCCTCGATCGCATGATCTGGCTTCGGTTGGCGGTCTACCAGATACTGAAGATGGTCTCTGGCCTGATCTTTTTTGCCCATATCCAGATATAGCTCGGCCAGAAAGGAGCGATTGTTGAAGAATTCCGGCGCCAGCTCCACCGCCCTTTCCAGATGCTCTGCCGCTTTGTTTTTGTTCCCCACCGAAATGGGCCAGCCCGGGGCCTGATGAAAAAGCCGCCCCAGAGCCCGATGCGGGCCTGCGAAGAAGAAGTTCTCATTCTCTTTGAGCACCACTTCCATGGATTTCTTGAATGGATCGATGCTGGCCAGAGAGGCCATTATTCCGCGACAAATGCCCAGTTGGCCTGCGTTGGAGGCGTACCAGAAGTTTCCGTAGATGGCCCGAGGATTCATGCTGATGGCTTCTTTGCCAAAATTGGTGCCATGCTCGTAATACAGCTCTCGTTTTTTATCGTCCCTGGTAAAGAGCCCCTTATAGAAGTATACGCTGCTAAGCTTTCCGCAAATTAGATCCTCTTCCGGATGCTCCGATCGAAGATCGAGCAGAGCTTTTTCCGCCTTCTCCAGATTACCTTCCGATTCTCTTTGATCAATCCAGGCATTGATTTCGCCCAGCTTTTCCTTTATCGCATCGCTCATCCTATTCTCTCCTGTGTTTAACTGCCTATTCTGGAGTATCAGTTAATGGCATCCTCACCCACATCATAGGGATCCACCAGCGTATAAGTAAGATCTTCCATGCCGTGCAGCAGACCTCCAATCTCATCGCGCATCTTTGCCGTGATTTTTTCTACGGTGGCCTTTTTCTTTTTCTTGTAGTCATCGTAATGATCAGCCAGATCAAAAGCAGGCGAAAAGCGCACATGCGCTGTTCGAGGAAGAATGGAGGGTTCGCCGCCAATCATTCTTGGCTTTCGACGATAGACATAGGTTTCAAAACGAGTAAGCCATTCAAAGAATCGCTCCGGCGTAGGATTGGAAACCAGATAATCCTTCTTGATTACTATGAAGTCAAATGCAGTCAGCATTTCGCGCAGCATCCAATCCCTTTCGTCTTCGTTCAGTTTAGGAACCGATGGGTCCGGGTAATCCAATACAATTAACTCGTAAGCAGAAATCACCTGGCGCAATTTCTGAATGGCATCTCCCTGGGCATCGTAATTCTTAATATTGAATCGCTGGGCCACTCCGTCCAGAATAGCGTGACGAAGTCTTCCGATGCGAAAATCAAAGCCTTTATCCACTTCTATGGGAATTTGATATTCCTGTTCTGCCTTTTCCAGCAGGATTCGCCCCACGGTAAGAAATCGCCGAAGTAGATTCTTCTGCCCCGGGTCGATCTTGAGCACCGATTCAAGTTTTCCGATATGATTGTTCAAGGTGTCCCGTATTTCGGCCTCTGAACTGCGGATGGTGTACTTTACGGCTGCAGGTAGCACAACCAGCGATGCATTGCTGTCCTGTTTTCGGGCATCTTCCAGACCCCAGAAACCGAGCTGCATGGCGCCTGGCTGAAAAGGCATGAGCGAATCGTTCTCT
>JAGRNE010000143.1 GCA_020440915.1 Leptospiraceae bacterium
ATTCGTCCGGATTGTGACACATTTCATCACGCGGAGTCGATGCTTTCTCATCTTGAGCTATAGATGAGACTTCCGTAGCAATACACTCAGTCAGCCCGGAAGTCTGCCGGAATTCGGACAACAATTGCATTACCCCGGGACACATTCGCCTCGAGCGAAAGGCCCTGGATGGCCCAAAAAAGGATATCCGGCCCAGAGGCCCGTGCAGAATCCCTTACTATGCGCCTATGGCTTTTGCTTTTGCCGGCTCTGGCTTCCTCCGTATTCCTACGGTGCAATGAGGCGCCGTGCAGAGCGGAAGATCCGGCATGTAGTCTTGAAGCTGGCCTTGCCCTTCTGTCTTCTATGGCGCGGGCCCGCTACGGATTTTCGGATTCCGGCCAATTGTCCTGCTATGATACTGCCGGCGCTGTGATTTCCTGCGCCGATACGAACTGGCCGCGACAGGACGGCTTCTTCATTAGTCCGCGCGCCAGACGCTTTCTTGGACCGGTGTCTCCGACAGAGTATCCGTCGGACTTCATTACCACGGATCAAGTCACACAACTGGTATGGACAACCTGCGCTCTGGGGCAGTCCGGTGCGAACTGCGCCACTGGATCGGCTTTGTTCTTTACAAATGATGGCGGTGTCGGAAGCGCAACGGATCAATGCGGCACGCTGAATTCTGCAAATGGGGGCGCAGGCTATGCAGGTCTTCAGAATTGGCGACTTCCATCGATTGATGAGCTCATCAGCATAAACGATTACGGTCGATCCAGCCCCTCCATGGATCCCACTTTCTTTCCGGGTTCCACTTCTGGATTCTACTGGAGCAACACTCCGGACGCAAACGCCCCGGGAAATCAGTTCACCCTTCAGCTGATTGGAGGTTTTGCCGACAGCGTGCTTGAGTCGAACCCGAACGAAGTTCGCTGCGTCTCTGGAGCGCCTGCGAGTCGCCCTTCCTTTCTGGTCTTTGGACCCGGAACGGTGACCGATCAATCCAACGGCCTGATGTGGCAGCGCTGCGTAAGCGGTCAAACAGCCGATACCGGATGCTCCGGCGCCCATAGCACCCATGGATGGCAGGCCGCTCTCCAATACTGTGCCAACCTGAATCTGGCAGGTTTTTCGGACTGGAGGCTTCCTTCTGTGGTTGAACTGAACTCCGTTCTGGATCGCAATGTTTCGGCGGGGATCGATGAGCAGACGTTTCCAACCAGCCCTGCCCTCCCCCTCTGGACATCAACCACGGTACTGAGCACTACGAACAATGCCTGGAGAGTAGAATTCCCGGATGCCATCGTGTCCTCGGACTATGATAAGACCGATACCTATCCAGTGCGATGCGTTCGCTCATTTTGATGCCGAATCTTCTCCGCAGTCGCAGGTTTCCACTGTGTATTCGATGGCCTCCAACATTTCGCGGAAGATGCGGACCCATTCCTGGCCGTCGATTTCGTAGTACACCCATCGTTCCTTTTTCGTTCTCCGCAACAGCCCGGCTTCGTGCAGTGCCTTTAGATGGCGGGAAATCACGGTAGTATGCTGGGGCAATCGCTCCGAAAGAGTCTTAACATCCACCCGGCCCAGAATGGCCAGTTCCTTGAGTAGATCCACTCGAGCCTTCTCTGCCAGGGCGGCAAGTACTGGAGACCCAAAGACTCGGTCCAGCTCATCCAGGGCTTTGTGTCGGGGATCCTTCCGGGCGGTCATGGACTTTCATCTCCCGTAAGGCCTGCAAGACAAGAATTCTTCTTGCCACCGAGATGCATACATGCATTATTGCGCATCTATGCATTCACAGAACGACGCTTCAGGAACAGGAAGCGGCAAAGCTTACAATATACTGATTATCGATGGCCATCCCAACCAGGAGAGCTTCAGCAAGGTCATGGCAGAAACCCTCCTCGAATCGCTGCCACCGCACAGCGCCCGAATCATCAGTCTGCGCGATCTGGAATTTGATCCTATCTTGAAATCCGGCTACCGAGAGCCCATGCCCCTGGAGCCGGCCCTGGTGGAGTTACAGCAACTTATTCAGGACTCAAAACACCTGGTATTAATCTCCCCTGTCTGGTGGGGTAGCGTAACCGCCCTGATGAAGGGCTTTCTGGATCGAGTTTTGCTACCAGGTTTCGCATTCAAGTACAGAAAAGGCTCACCTTTGTGGGATCGCCTTCTGGCCGGCCGGTCCGCATCGGTCTATTTGACCATGGATTCGCCTTACTGGTGGTTTCGATTTGTCTATGGCAATCCGGCCGTAAGGATGCTCAAACATGCCGTGCTGAAATTTTGCGGATTTTCGCCGGTACGATTTCGCATTTTTGACCAATTTCGATTCAGCGACGAAAAGAAACGGAGCATCTGGCTGCACTCAGTGCGAAAGGATGGCGCCCGCCTCGGCCGCCTCAGTCGGACCATCCATAAAGGTTCCTGGAGTCCTCTATAGAAGAGCTTTTCCCCTGGCGGGCAGGGGTCTTTTTTCGCTACATCAGGTGTGGACCGGACGGGAAGGTCCAATTCCTCTCAGGTATCGCACTTTCAGCGGTTGTGCTTTACCTTTCATGGCAATGTCGAAAGATTCGCCCACCAGAAACCGATCCGGCGCCTTGTTATAGAAGTCTTCGGATACTAGAATTCGACCAGGACTGCACAGCGATTCCAGCCGGCTGGCCGTGTTCACCGCATCGCCCATCACCGTAAATTCCTTTCGCAGGCTTCCGCCTACGCTACCCCGAACCCCTACGCCGGAGTGCAGGCCTATGCGAAATTGCATGTCTTTTCTGCCCTCTCTGGCTCTTTCTGCCCCGATTTCTCGAAATCTTCGCGTACAGAGTAGCGCGGCTCGACCGGCCTCGCGGGCATCTTCGAAAATTGCAAGGAAGCCGTCTCCCATGAATCGCTCAATGTCCCCGCCCTCTTCATGGATTATGGATACTGCAGCTTCAAAATACTGATTCACTGTTGAGATAACGTCTTCGGGATCCGCGATTTCCGAATAGGCTGTAAAACCAGACATATCGCAAAAGAAGTAGGTCATTTCCTTCCTTTCGCCGCGCAGATCCACTCGACCCGCCTCGATGGCGCTGCCCGCCTGCCGCCACACTGTCTGAGGAAGGTACTGCTGGATGATTGTATGCAGGTTCCGATTTCTCTGTAACTGCTCCGCAATCTTTCGGTTGCTTTCGGAGATCTCTGATACCAGTTGCTTGATCTGGCGGTCCCCATCCCTTCGCATGATGGCGGCGCCCATAACATTTGCCAGATTCCGAAGAAAGAGCTCTTCAAATTCGTTACGTATGTGACCATGCGAAATATAAAAAACAATCACTCCTATGAGACGGCCGGCCAGAATAATGGGCACGTTGTAATGACCATGGGGCTTCATGCCCGGTGGCCGGGTGGTGTGCAGATCGTCCACACAGTCCGCAAATACCAGTTCTCGTCGCTGGGCGGCCAGACCACACAAGCATTGACCGAAATCCACCTTTGCACACATGGAATGCAGCATTTCGCTAAAGTTAATGGAATGCGCCAGACGCAGGGAATTTTCTCCAGAATTCTTAAGAAAAATTCCCCCTTTCTGTTCCAGGGCCAGCCAGGGATTGGCAAAACAGGCCCTGATTGCCCTGTCATAAAACTCCGTATCGTCTTCGATTTCTATAGAATGCTGGATAATGTCGAAAAGGATCGCATTCATCTTCTCGTTCTCTTTGCGATTCATCTCATCGGTCATTTCCACTCGCACGGATTCAAAGTGGCTATTGCCTTCCCTATCCTCGTATGGATAGATCCACGCTTTTACCCAGTAATGATCCCCGTTTTTCTTTCTGTTCTTGACCATGCCGCTCCACAGACGGCCGGATTTCAGATCGGCCCAGAGGCCCTTGAAGGTTTCCCGGGGCATGTCCGGATGTCGTACTACGTTGTGCGGCTTGCCAATTAGTTCATCGGGCTCATAGCCACTAACTTTGCAGAACGCATCGTTTGCGTATGTAATTCTTCCTTTCTGATCTGTACGAGAAACAAGGAATGTACTCAGAGTCATTTCTTCTGTATTCATTTTAAACCTTTAAGGGCCGGCCGATTCCCGCCGAATCGGCCGGCAAGTCATAAGACGTGCAGATCGACGATTTTCGCGGCAAAATGCCTGACTGTACCGCGCTCCGATGTTACATTTTTTCTCAGTTCGAACACTAACTTACATATCTGAACCTTAGATCAGGAATACTGAATCCTGCAAGGCGAAATAGAAATGCCCGCACAGACTGTCCTTTTTCCAGGTCCCCGGCCCCGTTAGTGCTTCCGGTCCTCCACCAGTCCGGGTCACTTGCCCCTGGAGGAACTGCATTACACCGCATTGCTACACGCGGGAACCGCATTACCCGGCATTGCGGCGGGCCGGAGCTGCATCTGGCCGCTATTCCGACACGCCGTGACCCCGGAGGTTTCACTGCACGCGAATACAGGCCCTGCGTCTTCGGTTGATGCATGGCTGGTCAGAACCTGCAGCAGAAACTCGCGATTTTTGCCTCTGACAATTCATTCTTCGCGCGAAAGTACTTTTCAAAGCGTCGGAACATGGGAGAGTAATTGCATGAAGCGAATACGAGAGTGTCCGAAACGCGGTTTTTCTGGAGACATCGCCATCTTTACACTTCTTTACATTCTGGCTGCAACATCGATCTACCTGGGTCCAGGCTGCGCTCCTGACCTGGAAGGCGAATCGCCGCAGGAGATCGGCAAACCAGGCGCCTATCCAATTGTTGATACCAATCAGAAGACTTTCTTCGATACGGAAGATTCCATCGCTCAGCCATCAACAGATAGCCCTTTCTATGCGCAGGATGCCAGATTTCCAGGAAACGCTCCATCCTACACAAAGATGGACGACGGAACTGTCAAAGACAACGTAACCGGACTAATCTGGCAAAAAAGCTACGGGGTGTACACTCGGGAAGAAGCCCTGGCCGCCCTTGAAGCGCTGAACAAGAGAAGTCTGTATCAATGGAGAATCCCTTCAATAAAAGAAGCGTACTCGCTCATGGATTTCAGCGGCGAGGATCCCAGCGGTCCAGGTAGTTTTCTATCCGACGGTCGGCCTTTTATCAATACGGAGTATCTTGACTTCAAGTACGGAGCCAACGGAATGCGGCCCATCGATTCACAGATGCTGAGCTCTACAGTCTATCGCGGTCGCACCATGATGTACAATCCCACCGTCTTTGGCGTGAACTTCGCGGATGGCCGCATCAAAGGTTATCCGATTGTTTCGCCGCGAGGCCCCATGAAATTCATGGTGCGATTCGTGCGCGGAAATCCCGACTATGGAAAAAATCTCTATCGCAACAACGGCGATGGCACCCTGAGCGATCTGGCCACCGGTCTTATGTGGTCCAGGGAAGATAGCAAGCAGGCCATGAACTGGGAAGACGCTCTAAAGTGGGTTCAGGAATTGAATCGGAAGAAGCATCTGGGCTACTCGGACTGGCGTCTGCCGGACGCCAAGGAGCTCCAGAGTATCGTGGACTATGGGCGCTCTCCTCAGGAGGACAGCGGTCCTGCCATCGATCCAGCGTTCTTAGTTTCGCGCATCAAGGTGGAAGAAGGCAGAATGGACTGGCCCTTTTACTGGTCCTCCACTACGCATAAGAACCCTCGAAACGGTCGATTCGCTGTCTACGTTTGCTTCGGTGAAGCCCTTGGGTACTTCGCCCCTCCGCGATCGGGAAGGAAACCGGAACTAATGGATGTTCATGGTGCAGGAGCGCAGCGAAGCGATCCCAAGTCCGGCGATCCGTCCCGATTCCCGAGGGGTCATGGACCTCAAGGCGATGTAATCCGCATTCTCCATTATGTACGACCGGTGCGTAATTTTTAATCACGCCGGGCAATTACGCTTCGGCCCGGTGATAGAGCCCGGAGTTGTTCACCGGGTATCCACTGTGGCGGATCGAAAAAAAAGACCGAATCTCTAGTTCATACCGCCCAGATCCAGGATTCGCATCACTTCCTCTTTCGAGATGGTCTCCTTTCCTTTCAGGTCTATGCCCCGGGCCTCCCACCATTCCTTCTTTTCGTTGCGAAGGTTCTTTTCCTGGCCGAAACGGGCCCACAACTCTGCGGGTATCTTGTCCGGTAGCAGAGCCACATCCTTTTCCAGAAAGTCCAAATATTCGCTTAGCAGGTCCAGGACAAGCTTATGATGATGGTGAAAGAACCTGAAGATTTCCGAAAGCTGACGTTGCCCGGCTTCCCGGCTATAGAAGGCAGCCACCCCAAAGCAGCGCGAAGGCACCGAAAGCTTCAGGTTCGAACTGGCGCTTTCGCCCTTGAGCGTTTCGAATGCCAGAGCGACGGTATGATGCTCTCCGTTAATTCGAGAAACGGTAACGATGGGAGCGTTCTGTCCAAGGTAAGGATCGTGCCTGCGAATGGTTTCATCCAGTTCCTCAGCATCCTCAAACAGCATACCCTGGATTTGCTCCTGGTAGTCCCGGTCCGTATGGCGAGCGAGCATGCCGCAAAGATACACGGAATACTCGGAGGTTAACTGGATTTTTCGGCCGAGCAAGAATCGCTCGAAAAAGAGTAAATGGGTTCGATAAACGGATTTCCAGACCGGATAGGTTTCCATGTTACCTCCTCTGGCCCTGCGATCCTACCGGGAGCACCGCAGTGCCTTTCCGATACGCCGATCCTGCGGCATGAAGATCTTCGGACTCAGGAGCTCGCAGACCTTCGATAACACCATCGGTCATGGCAAAAAGAAATCAAGGAAAAAGGACCTTCAATGGAGCACTCAAAGCCGCAAATCCATGACCTGGGAGCCCCTCTGCGCTTCCAGAATTGATTGGACGAACAACTCCCGGCTTACAAAGTTTCCGATATGGAAGGTCCCTGCCCCTCCTGCACAGATCCGCAGCGATTCAGCCTGCTAAAGAAACTGGAACCCCAGGCAGACTTCTGCCATTGCCCGGACTGCTCCCGCAAATACGTTCTGGCCGAGCTTACTGTAGATGCAATGTGCATCGAGACTATTGAACAGAAAATCTGGAAAGAAATGGACGATCCTCCGCAAACCGGCGACGTCATTGGCTATTTGCTGGATCATCGCCCTTATTTTGCATCTTCCCGGGGCGGGGATTTCTACGCCATTGCCGAACGCATGGAAGACTCTCTATAGAGGATGCCAGAGGAAGCAAAGCAAAGAGGGACGAAAGGCAGGCCCTGCAAGCAGGGCCAGGTTAGATTAGTATTTCACTACGCGAGGGAGTTTTTTTGCCTGGTTGATCCAGTCCTGGATTTTTGACTCTCCCGGCATCTGGCGAACCAGTTTCTTCTTTTCGTTGGTTTTGGCCATTGCTTCGTACAGGTTGGCGGCTTTTCTCTGAGCCAGTTCCACAACTGTGTCCACTCCAGCTTCTTCCAGCAAATCTGAGTATTCTTCGCCCACGCCCTTGATTCTCATTAGATCTGAATGGTTCACCCATTCCAGAATCAGCTTTGGAGAAAGACCGCTATCTTTAGCGATGGTTTTTCTCCCTTCAGGGGTGGATCCTTTTTGCAGAAGATCTCCAATCGATTTAACACCGACCTTTCGCAGAGTAGCGGCATATTTGGGGCCGATGCCTTCGATTTCTTCTAGTTTTGCCATGTTTACAAACCTCGGGAAGTTGGATTTTGTGTCAGAGGCCGCGGGAAGCGCGAAAACTCAAACAGCTTTCGCAAATAGGACGATTTTTTCTTCGGTTTCGCACAGCGGAGCGCTCACAAACCGATATTTTCGCAGTCCGGACGGAATAAACTTTGACATTTTTGAAAACCAGGTTCCCCTGCGTTTCCATGAAGGCATTCTTAAAATGGACCGGCGTTACGATCGGCTCTCTGATTATCCTGTTCGCGCTGGTGGGACTTTTCCTTCCGGCCGAGTACTCCGCATCTCGAAGCATCGAGATCCAGCAGCCCGTGGACCGGGTCTTTCCTCTGGTGAACAGCCTGGAAGAGCAGCAAAAATGGTCTCCCTGGCGCGAAGCCGACCCTGACATGCAGATTGAGTGGTCGGAAAAGGTCGCGGGAGAAGGCGCCACCTACAGCTGGAAAGGACCCATTTCTGGCGAGGGCTCCATGACCATTGTTCGAAGTGTAGAGAATCAGGCTCTGGATACGGCCCTGGAATTCAAAGATCAGGGTCAGGCCATGGCTACCTGGAAATTCGAGCCCATGGGCGACAATGCGGTCAAGGTCACCTGGGGCTTTAGCGGGGATGCAGGCTGGAATCTGATGGGGCGTTACTTCGGCCTGTTTATGGATTCCTTCATTGGTCCCGACTTCGAGCGTGGATTGGCCAACCTCAAGAAGCTGGCCGAAACCGGCGAAGCGACGAATCAAATCTAGAGCAGGGCCCGGATTGCTCGCAGCGTCTACCAGCAGATAAGGAGTCTGCTTTTCGCAGACTCCTTTATTCGATCCGTTCCTTCCTGGGCTCGCCTTCCAGGCTGAACTCGTGGAGCCTGCTTTCCGCAGGCTCTTTTAGCCTATCCGTTCCTTCCAGGCTGAAAAGACTCAAATCTGAGTGTTCCGCTTCCTGCGGAACACTCTATCCTATCCGTTCCTTCCAGGACCGGCCTTTTAAAACATAGTACAGGACCGGGAAGACGATGAGGGTGAGCACAGAGGATACTCCCAGACCGAAGAAAATGGCGAATGCCAGCCCGGCCCAGACCGGATCGGAGGCGATGGTCAGCGATCCGAGCATCGTTGTGACCGTGGTCAGCATGATGGGCCGGAATCTGGTGGATCCCGCTTCCACCAGGGCTTCTTCCAGCCCCATGCCAGCCCGCTTCAAATCGTTCAAGTATTCCAGCAGAATGATGGAGTTGTTCACTGCAATACCGGCCAGAGCAATGACCCCGATCATAGAGGTGGCCGTAAAATAGATGCCGGACGTCCAGTCCAGAATCATGAACCCTGGCAGAACGCCAATCAGCGAAAGCGGGATGGTAGACATGATGATCATGGGCTCCCGATAGCTTCCGAACTGAGCCACAAGCACAACGTAAACCAGAAAGATCGCCACGCCCATGGCAATGCCAAGATCGCGAAATACCTCCAGGGTCAGTTCCCACTCGCCGCCCATGTTGATTTTGATCAGTCTTCCGTCCGGCATACGATAGTCCGCGCCAAACAGATTAAAGGATTCCATCTTCGCCCCGGGAGCCGGCTCAAAGTCCGCCAGGATGTAGAGGATATCAATGGCAGCATAGGTGATAGATCGATCCCCCATGTCGCCCAGGATATAGAAGGAGTCCAGACGATTCTCCCTTTCCAGCGGGATCACAGAGGGCTCTTGCACCTGACGAACCATATCGCCCAGCGGAACCTTGATTCCCAGATCGTTAAA
>JAGRNE010000144.1 GCA_020440915.1 Leptospiraceae bacterium
TGTGTAGACCATCGGAGTAGCGGCGGCCTTCCATGAGCCGGCCGGTATGTTCATCGACGATAATTACTTCTCCGTCGCGAACAACATAATCCACTTCATCCTTGAAGATCAAATGGGCTTTCAAAGACTGATTGGTGTGCGCCACCAGTTCCACGTTCTCTGGCGCATAAAGGTTCTCTACTCCCAGCAGTTCTTCCATACGCTGGACCCCGTTTTCGGTCAGCAGCACATTTCTGGATTTTTCGTCCACATCGTAGAACCAGCCAAAAATAACATGGGGTTCTTCTTTTCCGGGTTCCACTTCTTTGGGCGGAGGTTCCGGGGCCTTCTCTTCATCTCTTAAGAGCTGCCGAACCGCCTTGTCCAGGCGATTGTATTTGTCGGTGTTCTCGTCTGCGGGGCCGGAGATGATCAGCGGAGTACGAGCCTCATCAATCAGGATGGAGTCCACCTCATCTACAATGGCGTAGTGAAATCCTCGCTGCACCCGGAAATCCAGCTCCGAAACCATGTTATCCCTGAGAAAATCGAATCCAAATTCGTTGTTGGTTCCGTACGTAATGTCAGAGCCGTAAGCCGCCTTTCTCTGGTCGGGATTCATTTCATGCTGTATTACGCCAACGCTAACGCCCAGAAGTTCAAAAACCGGCTTCATCCAGGCGGCATCCCGGCGAGCCAGGTAGTCGTTTACCGTAACTACGTGTACCCCTTTTCCTGTCAGGGCATTGAGATAAACCGGCAGAGTGGAGGTCAGTGTCTTACCCTCCCCGGTTTTCATTTCTGCGATTCGTCCCTGATGCAGGACCATACCGCCCATCATCTGCACATCGAAGTGCCGCATGCCCAGGGTGCGCCAGGCTGCCTCCCGGACCAGTGCAAAAGCCTCTGGCAGGAGATCGTCTACGGACTCGCCATCTTTGATCCTTTGCCGAAACTCATCGCTCTTTTTAGAAAAGTCTCCCTGCGAAAGCTTTTGCATTTCGCTTTCCAGGTTATTGATGGTTTCCACAATCGGAAGCATTCGCTTGATGTCCCGCTCATGCTTTGTTCCTACTACTAGCCTTACAATTTTTCCCAGCATATATGCCTCATTCGGGGTGTCCCGTTACGATTTCAAAATTCCTGATTCAGGGGTCATCCTTTTCTTTCCTGGAAGCACCAGTCCCAGCAGCGCCCAGAAAGGAATGATTACTTCGTCGTCCAGGAAAAAGCACTGAAACCAACCCCCGAAGAAAACGATCAAGAGTCCAAAACGCCAGAACCTGGCACGCCCGCCCTGGTGGAGAATCTCGTAGGCCACCGAGGCCCAGAAACATAGAAACAGTAAAGCAGCCGGCAGTCCACCAATGGCGGAAAAATTGAACAAATCGTTATGCGCATGACCCCGTTGAATCAGGGCATAAGGATAATAGAGATGCGGTCGAGACGCTCCTGTATCCAGGATATCCTGCCGAACGCTCTCGTCGAATGCGCCAGGACCCACTCCCAGAACCGGATGTTCTAAGGCCATTTTCCATGCAGCATCCCAGACCATCAATCTCTGGTAGTCGGTATGCTTTTCCTCGCCGGTCAGACTGGTGGCGATTTCGCGCATTCTTCCTTCACTTCGGTCCAGGGCCAGTAAGCCCAGCGCCGCAATGGTCAGCAGTACAATCACCGAAAGCGCCGGCACCCATAGGGCCCGAGCGCGCTTCTTCCAGCGGGCGCGGATGAACCAGTAGAGGCCGACCAGGGCAGAAAGCACAATGGCCAGTAAAGCGCTCCGGCCGTTGTTCAAGATCAGGACGATACCAAGTACCAGAAGAGCTACAGCGCGAAGCCAGAAGCCTTTACTGCGAAGGGCCCGCAGAGGAGAGCGAACATAGAGACTGGCCAGAGAAAAGGCGAGGTAAAGAAAGAAGATACCAGCAATGGCTGCATAGGTGAGATGGGTGTTTAGAAATCCGATGGGCATGAATAGATGCTGTGTCCAACCACGGATGTTAATGGTGCCTACATGGTGCTGCAATCTGGCGGTAGCGGAATCCTGCCAGTTGTTGGCGATGTATTGGGGAATCTTGGCCAGACGATACTCGGTAAAAACGGATGCGAAGCCAGCCACCACCATAATTATGCCAGCCCACAAAAACCATTTTAGCAGCCAGCGCCGGCTTTTTCCATCCCGGGAATGAGAAAACGTCCACAGACCGGCAAGTATCAGGAAGGCATCTTTGATCTCTTTGTTCCAGCCATGTTCCATATGCCAGACAAACGCGGAAAAATTGCCGGAAGGCATGAAGGCCGTTTCCGAATAGCCAGCCCAGGCCGCGCCGGAGCGAATTAAGAGAGAAAGAAAAAGCCATCCAAACAGTGCTATGCCCCAGAGGAAAGGGTAAGGAATCTTCCAGGCCTGGGTCCCGGCGTTCTTGCGACTGTCCAGGATTTCCCAGATCCAGCCAATCACCGCCAATACCAGACCGGCGCTGGTCAGACTGATGGAAAGTGCGGTGCCCAGAATCATCAGTGCGGCGCCGGCGAAACTCAATCTATGGGATAGCCCCTCTTGCTTTATGGAAAAGGATTGCATGGATGCGGACCGGGGAATCATTCTCCAGGGAAGCCCCGATGGCTGACAAATTCTGGCAGAGGTAAGGCATTGTCCAGCAGGGAAAAAATAATCATAGTGCTTCTAATCCTCGGAACCTACGTTTCCGTCCATTTTACCCTGGCTCTGGATGCAACCGCTCAAGAGCATGCCTACCTCGATCAATTTGAAAAACCCCGCGCTTTCAGCCGTTACAGCACTGTGTTGCACGGACTCTACCCCGGCCTGATTGCTAGCAATGCTTTTGACCGGAACCCGGGAACCTGCTTTCGAGAGCCTCTGGCGCCTTCAAGAAAGGAAGCTATAGCCGCCATCAGCGCCACAACGCCCACTACCGTTCCGGACTATGCGCAACCCACCATTTCTGGCGAAGTTGGCCTCAGCCATGCCGCGGGGGATCCGCCGCTTCCCTTACAGTTTACAGAAATGACGGTAGAGTTCTGCCAGTCCCAGATTTCCATCCGGCCAGCTTCGGTGCAGGTTCAGTTCTTTCGCCAGAAGCTCTACGATGTGGATCGGCAGTATCGGATTCCCGATCCTCCGGAGTTCTGGACCTCCAGAGACTTTTCCATTCAGAAAGATCAGCAGACCTGGAAACTGAACCTGGAAGCATTCCGCCCATCCAGCGGCTTTCCGGAAGAATTCTACAATGTCTGGGTGCGATTGATTTTCGCCATGCCGCCGGGCGCCGATGAGAACAATCATGAACTATGCATACGCGACATCAAGGTAGGGCAAAAGGCATTTTTTCCTGTAAGGGAGGGTAATGACGGAACATGCCCGTAAAAAAGGCCCTGCACATACTTGACCTTCTGGAAAGCGCCTTTCGTCGATTCCTGAGAGATGGTCTGATCATTCGCGCCAATGCCGTGGCGTATGCGGCTGTGCTGGCTTTGATTCCCGCTCTGGCCATGCTTGTGAAGTTCGCTTCTATAGATCGGGCCAGTCTGCAAATTCAGATTGCTCGGCTCCTGGCCGCCTACGGGATTACTGAATCCGGTCGAGTTCTTGTGATGCTGGACGAAATCCTGGCCAGGGCTAACGCCATTGCAGGAGTGGGCACCATCTTCGTTTTATATTCTGCAAACAATCTGATCCGACATCTGGAAGATGCATTCAACCATGTCTTTCGCGCTCCCGACCGGCCCATCCTCTTTCGCTTTGCCATCTACATCGCTTCTTTTGTGATTCTCCCTGCACTTCTGCTGGGGGCCAGCGGGCTGTATCGCCAGACTGTGGCCGGCCTCTCCCCGCCCGCATTTGTAGACCTCACCTTTCGCGAAGGCACACTGTATCTGCTGGAATCCAACGGTACGCTGGAAGAGCGCTCCATAGAAGGTGTACGGGTTCGTAGAATCCTGGATCAACTCAATTTAGAAGCTCCATTTCGCGAGCGCATCTACGATCCCGGCTCCAGACGCATACTAAACCGAATTAGCCCGGACAGCAGCCTCACTCCTCTGGATCGGCCAACTTTGAGCGAAGTGCAGGAATTCAGCGATTTGCGCATTGATGGATCCTTCTTTCTGGTTTCTACCGAATCCGGTTTGCTGGTTTTTTCCGAAGACCAGGGCCTGACCTGGGATTATCGAAGATATCTGGTGAAGACCGAAAGCGCCTTGCGAAACGCCTTCATAGAGGATGTGATCTTACTTCCGGACCGCATTGTGATGTTAACCGGGGATGGGCTTCAATCCACTTTGCTTGTGCTAAATCGCAGCGATCTATCCATTATTGACATGAATCCTCTGGAGTCCGCCTACCGTTCCCTGAATCAGCTACCCGATGGTCTGTACGCCGGGGGCAACGGAAAGTACAGGGTTTCCAGGGACGGAGGATTTTCCTGGAGTCAGCCAATCAATGCAAGCTTTGGTAATCGCAATGAATTGATCCAGTCCATCCACAAAAATGCAAGAGGAGACCTGGTATTCATGGCCCGCTCCGGCGTTTTATGGCTGCATACACCGGAAGGCGAACGATTGTATCCATCGCTTTTCGAAAGTGGCTCTGCGGGCCAGGGCGGTCTGATGCTGGGAACCACGGGCCCGGCCTTTTTATACGGCGCCGATGGAATGGTGCGAATAAGCACCGATGGAGGACGCAACTGGATCCCTTCTGATCTACAGCTGGACGATACAGAAATTTTTTCCCACGCTCGCTCGGAGGACTTTCTCTTTCTGGGCGGGAGCGGCCGCTACACCGGGCAATTTCAGTTCTCGGGTCTGGAAACGCTATACAACAAGAGCGGAGCCCCGGTCGGCCAGAAGGCCATTTTTGAAAGAGGGCCGCAGACTCACTATTCGAGAGTGGCCATATGGTTTCTGCAGCTCCTGTTTTATTTGCAGGCTTTACTCCTGGTCTGGTTGGTTCTGGCAGTGTTGTATCGGGCATTGCCTAACAAGGATGTTAGCTGGAAATCGGCCTTTGGAGGCTCGCTGTTTTCTGCTCTCTGTGTTGTGGGCTTCTTTCTGATTTTTCGACTGATCGTTGGTCGATCCACAACTACAGCTGCTCTGTACGGCGTCTATGTGGCCATCCCTCTGGGAATGGTAGTGCTGCTTTCTACGGTGCAGATCCTGCTATTTGGACTGGAGATCACCTATTTGCTGCAGAACCCTCGCAAAATCCGTCCGTCCGAGTATCTCAGAAATCCCCGTCGATTCTTTGAACTGCTTTCTTGATAAGCGACGACGGGCAGTATCGATGAACCTCTTTCTCCGGAACCCAGAGGAACTGGCGCTTCGGGTCTGAATCCTCTGCGCACCTATCCGGGGCAACGATGGGGTTCTGGCTGCTCTCGAAGGTCGCCGCTTCCAGCGCAATCCGATGCACTCTGGCCCGGATTCTATAATTCATAATGGAATGAGAGAATTCCCTTACCCTGCTCGAACCCGGCTTCGTACCTTCCCTGGCGTCTCGGGTTGATCCTGGTTTGCCTTTGACCGAGGGTTGGCCGGAAGGCCGGCTGGATTTACGGATTGGAACGGCCTGCAAAAGCCCTTCTTTCTGCATCGAAAAAACTCCAGGAACTTCATCGATGTAGACCGGCAAATCCAATGATTCAATTTTGCATGGTAGCAGCCAGTCCTGACGCAGGATGGGACGCTCCGGATTTCGAATCAGTAGCACCCCTCTTACGCTGTGCACCCAGTACAGCGTAAGGTCCAGATCCTGGCGGCGGGCTTTTTTAACAGCGGGTATGTCAGAGGCCAGGGCCGGGCCTCCGCTCAAGAAAGCGTAACAATGATTCTGCACCGGACAAACGGCGCAGGACGGCAGCCCGGGGGTGCAGATCATGGCGCCCAGTTCCATCAAGGATTGATTATGGGTAGATGGATCGAGAACTGAGTTCTCCATCAGAATTTCGGCGCATTTCTGCACAGTACGCTCCAGCGTAGACTCCCGGATCGTTAACCTGGTAGAGAACGCTCCTGGGGCCCGTTCCCGGTCAGGCCTTTTAGACGGAGATCTGTACTGCGCTGGACTTTCTTTCGCTTCGCCCGAATCCGAGGGCGAAGAATTCGCAGTCGAATCATAGAACCACCGCGAAAGCACGCGAATCACATTTCCGTCCACAACAGGGTCCTGATATCCCAGGGCAATGCTTCTTACAGCAGATGCTGTATACGGTCCTACTCCTGCAAGCCCCAGAGCTTCCTTTCGATCGACGGGGAACTCGCCTTCATGCAACTCCACAATTTGCCGGGCGGCTTTCTGTAGATTTCTGGCCCTGCTATAATACCCCAACCCTGCCCAGGCATGCAGAACATCTTCCTGAGGCGCATCCGCCAGAGCCCTTACATTGGGAAACATCGTTAGAAATCTTTCATAGGCAGGAAGCATGGCTGCGATGCGAGTTTGCTGTAGCATCACTTCGCTCACCAGGGTAGTGTACCAGTGCACCTTGCTGCGAAACGGTAGACGGCGATGATTCTGTCGGTACCAATTCCCCAGGTTTTCCATCATTTCCGGAAGTCGCTGCTTCTCGAGGGCAAGGGCAAAGCCTGCTGCCTTCTTCGAGTTCTGGGATTTGTTTGATCCGGGCATGACTCTGACTCATATGCAGATGCTGACCTGCAGCAAATAAGAATTTCTGAAACAGGCGTTCGGCGAAATCCGTTCCCGGGATTCGGACCGGGTAACCGAGTTGCTTATTGCCCATTGACTGGGTGGCACTTTAAGTGCCCGGCCTCACCTTTAGCTTCCAGTGCTGGAATATCTATTCACTCCAAATCGCCAGAATACCAGGGATGCAAGGAGTACAACCAGACCAATTGGAAAGCTCATGTAGGCCAGGGAAGGATGAAAGAGGGTCTGACCTTCCTTCTCCAGGAAATAGTGCGCCGGGTAGAAGTTCACGAAAGCGATGGGAAAAAAGAAAGTCAGTAACAGGCGCACCGGAAAGCTATAGATGTGCACCGGATACATCAGAAATTCCCTCGCAGAAAAAACCAGCAGGTGCTGCAACCCTTGATTCTTGATGGCAAAGAAGGATACAGAGGCGATGATTATGCGAATCCCGGCAAGGATGAACACACCGCCTGCAATACTTGTGAGCAGAAAGACTCCCTTGAGAAAAGTCCAGTCCAGGTCTATCATGGTATCTGCTACGGCCAGGGCCGCTATTCCCAGGATCAGGTGAGCCACGCCACCGGGCTCAAATTTCATGGCAAGGATCTGACCAAGCTCAGAAAGAGGTCGTAGCATTACTCGATCAAACGTTCCTTCGCGTACCAATTCGGAGAATTCTGTCATTCCGGAGAATATGGCAGATACCATTCCGTTGCAGAGCAGAAGCAAAGAGTACAAAAATGCCACTTCTCCAGGTTGCCAGCCGCCCATTTGCTTGAAGCGATTCAGCATGAGCGCAATCACGCTGACCTGCGCGCCATAGAAACCTATGAGAGTAAAAATGTAGGCTACAAAGCTTCCCCTGTACTCCATCTTACTCTGTACGGCGGCCTTCAATATGGCCAGATAAGACCGGAGCTCATCGGACAGCGTATAGATGGAATCATCCTGACCGTACTGCATGAAATTGTCCGAATCCGCTTTTCTGTCAGGCGCCTGGCTCACATCATCCTCCTGCAATGCTGAGCTTTCTCAGCCCCCCGCGATAGCTCAGCCAGCACAGTCCTCCCACCGAAGCCAGCAGAACAGCGTATCGTAAGAGTAGAATATCGTAGGGCATGGAAATCCGGTCCAGAAGCAGCATCGTAGGAAAATAGAAAAGGTAAGGAAAGGGAGTTCCCATCAGAATGTTTACCAGCCATTCCGGGAAGAAATCCAGCGGTATGATAGCGCCTGAACACAGAGTGATCATGGCATAGTAGAAGATCCAGAAAGGAAAAATCTCTACGAAATAAAAGGAAAAGGAACTGATCAAAAACGACATCAGAAAGAAGAGCAAAAATGCCAGGAAGTACACAGGAATGAATTTCAAAAGAAGGGTTCCGCTTACTGGAACGCTTATACCAAAAAGGAAGATGCAGAATGCAAGTAGCGGTAAGGATCGGGCAAAAAGCTGAAACAGGGAAGATCCAAAGGTATCGGACAGATACATTAACGGAAAGCTGAACGGTTTCATCAGATCCACTGCGATTTCGCCGGTTCGGACCTTCTGCGAAAGCAAAGAATCATTTCTGCCAAAGCTGGATTTGATGAGGGTGGACAGAACGGCATAAGCCACCATGTTGTTTCTGGTGAGCCCGTTGACGGTTTCGCCTTCCGGAATCAAAGCCTTCCAGACACTGGTGAAAATGAAGATGTATAGAAAGGCATTGAGCACCGCTGTGTAGTATTCAAAGCGATACGCCAGTGATCGCTGGAAAGACATAGAAATGAACTTCAGATAGGCCATATCAGAGCTCCAGATTCTTGCCAGCGTAGATTTTCTTCAGCGTTTCTGTAAGGTCCTGTTTTCCTACTGTGATTTCCTGTATTCGAGCCCCTTTTCGATTCAAGGCTTCAATAAGTTTGCTTACGCTTTCCTCCATCCTGAGGCGCACTTCCAGGAATTGTCCGTCCACCTTTAGAAGATGGAAGCCCTGTTCTTCCAGAAATCCGGTATTGGTTTCTTCTTCCAGGTGCAGACTCACTATCTTTTCTTTCTGATAGTTAGCAATAAAGTCCTTCAGCTGACCGTCGTACTGTACCTGGCCCCGATCCAGAAGAATGAGTCTGCTGGCCAGGTATTCAATATCTTCCATGTCATGTGTGGTCAGAACCACGGTTATCTGTTGCTCCTGGTTCAGCTGTTTGATGGTTTTTCGCACAACATCCTTGGTAATAATATCCAGCCCTATGGTGGGTTCATCCAGAAAAAGAATCGGAGGATCGTGCAAAAGGGAGGCTGCAAGATCTGCCCGCATTCGCTGACCCAGGGAGAGTTTTCTGGTTTGCTGGCTCAGGAAGTCTTCCATTTTCAGAAGGTCTACGAAGTAATCCAGTCTTTGCCTGAACTTCTGCCGCGGAATCTTATAGATGGTGCGAAGAAGGTCGTAGCTTTCTCCTACGGGCAAATCCCACCAGAGCTGGGTCTTCTGTCCGAAAACTACACCCAGTTTGCGGGCAATTTCCTTTCTGCTCTTCTCAGGATTCAGCCCATCGATGCGTATCAGACCGCTGCTGGGCCTTAGAATACCGGTGAGCATTTTGATGGTGGTGGATTTGCCGGCGCCGTTTGGCCCCAG
>JAGRNE010000145.1 GCA_020440915.1 Leptospiraceae bacterium
AGCCCTTTATCAACGTCCTGCAGAGCGCCAATATCGCTTACCAGGGAACAAGAAACGTACCTTTCTTGTTTTCAGCTCAGAATGCGCCGTAGTGGACTCCCGCACCGTCATTTCCAGATCGTAGTAATCCTTCTTTGAGGCCAGAGTACGGACTTTTCTGCTGACATGCTCGCAGGGAAACTCCGGAGGACTGCACTGGCCGTCATTGGCGCGAGAGGAAACGTAATCAAAAATGATCCCATATCCGTTTTCCGGAATGGGGGCCAACCAGTGCACAGATGTGGTAGAAATCCCCTGGGCCAGATCGGAAGTCGTGAGTTCAAAGGCGCGGTTGCTCTTGCCAATTTCGATGATGCTAACGGCCGGAGGAGTGGCATAGCTTCCCATGGGCTGCAAAAAGGTATGATTCTTCAGCTTCCAGAGTTTATCAGATTGCTGAAACCACGCCACCGAGATCAGTGGAGCACAAATTCTGCATTCATAGCTATCTCCTTCCGGCAGGGTTGCAAGAACCAGAACAACATTTCCCCGAGTAGCCACATCCCTGGCTACTACAGTCGTTTCTACATACTGACTCTTCATCGGACTGCGAAAATCCAGTCTGGAAGGATCCCTTTCCATCGGAGGCATCACCCATCGGGAAAGTCCCCTATCCTCACTCCAGCTTCCGAAAAGTCCTTTCATGGCCATACCGGGTGTTAGAATCCGCGACTCAATTTCAATGGTGGAGGGTATGGAATGAGCTTTTGGTCCTTCCGGAGATTCTCCGGAAAGATGCAGGCCCGGTCGAATGACCAGGGCAATCGGAGCAAAAAGTGCGGCGACAAGAAGAATCCTGCGGGATTTCACTGCCTCCACGGAAACCGGCAATTCGGTGGAAGGCAATTAGAATTAGTATTCTCCAAGGATTCGCGGGGCGAGAGTATGCAGGCTGGATCATCGCAGCTTTTTATGTTCGGAGGCAAGTCCGGGGCCGGGATAGGCCGCGAGGCTTCTGCCAGGGGTCCACGATTTGTGGTCCTGTGCCCCGGGCGATTGCCCGGAGGCGCCAGAGTTTCGCAGGCCGGCAGGTCTTTGATCGTACATTGGCCCGGGGTCCGAGATTTATAGAGTCAGACCACTGATCCTCCGCAACTGGAGCCTGCTCCCGCTGTACAGCCAAAGCAGTGTTGATGGGTGGCGATGCTGCGAGCATTAAGAGCGGCAAGATCAAAACTGCTAATATGATTTCCGTAGGATGGATCCAGCTTCATTTCCAGCATCTGATTAAAATCGCAGTCGTAGAGAAAGCCATCCCAGCTTACAGAAATGGTATTTCTGCACATCAGGCCGGGAAGGGCTGCCGGATTGAACGCTTCCAGCAGCTTCTCCATGTATTCTTCCAGATTGTCCGTGCGAATCAGGTATTCCAGAAAGCGGCTAATCGGCATATTTGTGATGGCGAATAGCTGGTTGAATCGTACGCCATGATCCTGAAGCAGGGCTTTGCGAAACTCCTGTTCCAGGCTAATCTGATTGGCCGGCAGGAAGGCCCCGGCCGGATTATAAACCAGGTTCAGGGAAAGATCACTTTCCGGATGTCCATAGCCCACTTCATTCAGTGCCTGTAGCGCTTCTATGGATTTCTGGAAGACTCCATCCCCCCTCTGACGGTCCGTGCGATCGGCTCTGTAAAAAGGCAGGGATGAGATTACTTCTACCTGGTTTTGCGCGAAGAAATCTGGCAGGTCCCTGTATTTGAGGCCGGACATGATTACTGTAAGGTTGCAGCGTACCATTACGTGACGGTCCATCTTTCGCAGTTCCTGGACCAGCCAGCGAAAATCCGCATTGATTTCCGGAGCGCCGCCGGTAATGTCCACCGTCGGTATGTCCGTAGCCTCCAGGGCATCCAGGCATTGCTCCATGGTTTTCCTGCTCATGATCTCCGTGCGATCCGGTCCTGCATCCACGTGGCAATGCTTGCAGGTTTGATTACAGAGCTTACCCAGGTTCATCTGAAATATCTCGATTCCTGAAGGCTGAAGAGGGAAGCTTTGATGCTTTCGCAAGCGATCCTCAAATGTATTCCATTCAGGATGATTGAAAAAAAGCTCTTCCAGGCGCTGAAGCTGAACCTCCGGGCGCGAGAGCTCATTTCTCTGACTCAATAGACTGGGCATGTATTCTCCTTCTTCAATTCGTTATGACGCCAGGGGCCGGATTTGCAATCTACTTTGCGGAATGCTACAAAGCCGCCCCGGACTGTTAAATCTTGCGGCAACTTAACGCCGTTTTAGCCGGGATGAAAAGCGCTCCGGTGGTAGCGGACCCCGGCTGTTCAGGTTTACAGATTACATGGAAAGCTCTTTTGATCGATTCATCATCTGAACTCCGTGGACCAGTGAGGCACCGCCCCGGATGGCAGCAGCCACATGCACCGCTTCCATCATCTGGGCTTCGGAGAATCCTTTCTCCAGAGAGTCAACGGTGTAGGCATCTATACAGTACGGACACTGTACTGCATGGGCAACGGCAAGGGCAATAATGGCCTTCTCCCGTGCGGTGAGCGCTCCCTCTTCAAAGACTGCGCCATAATAATCAAAGAATTTCTTACCCAGCTCTGGCTGAAAGTCGCTGATGTTGCCGAACTTCTTGAGGTCCTTCGCGTTGTAGTAGGTTTTTCCGTTTTCCATTCATTACTCCTGGCCGCAAGATTCGCACCGAGCACGCTGTAGTTACCATATATGCGGAGTTCTGGAGAATATAGAGATTCCAGCTCCGGAAATCAAGTTCTCGGGGAAAAAACAATACCAGGTAAGGCATCTCAGAGGACCGGATCATTGCATTTGAGGCAAAAAGGCATCCGGCCAGTTGGGGGTGGGCTCCGGCTCTGCGCTCCCATATCTCTTCGTCTACACGTTCCTGAAGAGTATCCGCAAGGTCCGGCCGACCCTGGTGCTGCAACCCTCTCGCCTGCACTTCTTTCTGAAGCCCGGGCTCACTGCTAACCTACTTTCTCCCTCACTGCAAGCGGCCAGAGCAGATACAGAGCATAGATGTGCGCCAGAAAGGCTACCGGCACCAGAAAAGCAGGTAGAAGCATAAAGGGAAATCGTAGAATGGCTACATTGGGCTGATTCAGACCAAAGAGCTGGAAATCTGTGGGCATAGAAAGGATGGCCACCGAGACGATGTTGATCAGACATGCGAGCCCCAGTAGATTCCAGAGGATTAGAAGCCGGGGCCCCATCCGTCTCCGGGACCAGAGAAAGGCAACGGGCAGGGCGCTCAGTCCTACCAGGAGGTCCGGATTCCGGCCCAGGATCGTCATTTCTCGGGAAATCCCTCCCTGCTCATACAGACTCATAAACAAGATGCCCTCTATGAACAGGCGAAAAAAATGAAGCGAAGTTAAACCGACTACGCTCAGTCTTGCGACGGCATACCTGGATCCGTCAAAAATTAGCAGTGCCAGACCGGTAAAGATAAGTGGACCTGCCATACTCAACGCAGCGATGGGAGCATACCCGCTTGCAACAAGACGGCCGGGCAAAGCCAGATAACCAGAAACGGACTGGAGCAATAGTACCAAGCTCAGCCCTGCAAGTAGACCCGACCGCGTCCCCCGGACGGATTCGTAGTTCAACCCTCTCCTAAACTGTGGAAGAGCATCGAGAAAAAGCAGGGCCAGAAAAACCAGACCTACCAGGAGAAGAAAGAATGGACCCATGAAACCATAGCTTGCAAAGCCAGGCTGCACGATAGCAATGAGCGGATGTTCCGCGTTGTTGTTCATAGCCTTATTCTGTCATAGATTCCGGTTTTTGGTCTATGACTGAAGTACCATGGGCCCCAAACGGACCATGACTCAAGTCATGGATTTCTCATTTTCTTTGTGCGTGCTGTCTCTGTTATGCTTGCGCAAATCTGTGGCAGATTTTCGATTTCAACCCGATACAGATGCGTCGAGCACCAGAGTGGGCGCCAGAGAGGGTGGATGCCCGCGAGGGCCGAATGGATACTGGGCCTGCGGCTATGGCGAACTAACCTTGCCATTTTCGCAGAATATATGGAGTCGATGGCATGCGAAAGCCTTTTAGATTGTAGCTCTGCCGTGACTGCTGGTTTCTGGCCCAAACAGATATGCAATTTGCTTTCTACATTCCGGTGGCTGCAGTCTTTTCTGGCATTGGTGTCCTCGCTCATCTGCTTTCTCTGAAGCGAAGAGAACCATGGCAGAGCTCGCTGGTCCTGCTCTATGGTTCGCTGCTGGCCAGCAACCTGTGTATTGCAATTATGATTTCGCGGCAGACCGCCGAAGAGGCCGAGTTCGTGCTTTTTCTACTGCGGCATTTCTTTTTTTCCCTTCCGGGGTTGTTTCTAAATTTTGCCCTGAACTTTGCCAGTGTATCCCGCCGCTGGTTATGGCCCGCCCTTGTCTGCACCATCGCTCTAATCACTGTGGCGGATCTGGATTACTTCTTTCAGCTTCGCTGGCTTCTGGATCGCATGGAACGCCATTCCTGGGGATTCTTCCCCAGGGGGACGTCTCTGGCCATAGGCGCCCTGGCCATTCTCGCTACCTACTGCATTTCTCTGGCATTCTGGACGCTGCTGCGCAGCCGCCGAATTGCCGACAATTCCGTGCGATCTATAGTGTTTCTTTTTGTTCTCTGGTGGATTGGTATCGTCCTCAGTATGCTTCCGTTTGCGGGAGTGGATATCTTTCCTCCGGGACCTGCCATGGATGCGGCCATCTCTGCAGTCATCGGCGCGCTGCTCAGCCGAAATCAAAAAGGAGGACGAATATCTCGGGCGCTGGCAGGATTTTCCGGCCTTTTCGCATCTGTAGCCCTGGGAACCCTGGCGGGTTGGATTGTGCTCGTTCTATCTAGCGGTCAGATGCTTCCCGTCTTAATCGCCGTCAGCATAACCAGTCTGGCCGCGTTGACGGGCTGGAATCGAATTTCGCGCAAATCCTCTGACTTTCGGCCAGTTTTCGTGGTACTTCAAAGCGACTATGATCTGACCTATCAGGAGGCACGGATCTGTGAATTGGTCCTGGAAGGAATGGGCCGTCCGCGAATCGAGACAGCGCTGGGCATTGGTGGGGGCACCCTGAGAAATCACCTTACATCGATTTACGGAAAGACCATCGACATAGAAGAACCGGAATCCGAGCTATCCAGGGATAAACTGCAAAGGCTTACGGTCTTTCTATCCCGGTTGGAACAGACAGGCAGGGAGGAGGGCTCAGCGCCGGAATAATTCGTCCGAAGCGCCTGCATCGGTTCCAGGCAATCCGGGTCGATCAACTCGAATCCCAGGGCCGGTCTATTCCTGCCAATTCCTGGAATTCTCTGTAGTACTTAGGTACAGACCTGGTCAGGACCCGCAGCCAGCTTTTCTTTTTGCATTGCACATTATTTTGCAACCCTGACCGCCAATCCGGTTCCAATCTCCATATATAGCAAACGCCGTTAGATATACCCGGGAAGGCCCCGCGGTAGCACCAACGGCCTGCAAGGAGACAATATGAAACTCAAGGATTTTCGCTGGTCTACTGGATTGTTCCTGATACTCAGCCCGCTGGGCGCGGTTGCTGTGATCGGATACTACACCTATTACGATGCATTCCGCTGGGAAACCCTGGCCCTGGCGGTTTTTATGATGTTTGCCACCGGTATGGGAATTACTGCCGGATATCATCGGCTGTTTTCTCATAAGAGTTATGAAGCGGCCGCTCCCATTCGCTGGCTTCTTACCTTCTTTGGAGCCGGCGCACTGGAAAAATCGGTGATCGAATGGTCCCATGATCATCGCAATCACCACAGATATGTAGATACCGATACCGATCCTTATTCCATCAACAAGGGATTCTTTCATGCCCACATTGGATGGCTCTTTGTGAAGCGCGGTACCAACGGTCGTGCCCAGGTGGACATCAACCAGGTAAAAGATCTCTGGGCCGACCCATTCATTCGCTTTCAACACAACTATTACACTGCTTTTGGTCTTTTCGTATGCTTTCTCTTCCCCGGCCTTGTGGCTCTGGCCTGGGGAGATTTCTGGGGCGGGGTATTGATCGCAGGTCTGGTTCGAGTTGTGGTGGTTCATCACGGAACGTTCTGCATCAATTCCGTATGTCATTCCATTGGAAGGCAGCCCTATTCCAAAAGCCATACAGCTCGGGATAGCTGGATTTCGGCCATCTTCACCTTTGGCGAAGGGTATCATAACTACCATCACGAATTCCCGGCGGATTACAGAAATGGCATTCGCGCCTGGCAATACGATCCAACCAAATGGATGATCTGGACGCTTTCGAAAGTTGGTCTTGCAGGTAAGCTGATTCGAATTCCTGATGAGAAGATTCTGGAAAGCAAACTGGAAATGAAATCCATGGACCTGGCTGCAGAGTCCAGAGGAGCTCTGGAAGAGTCCCGGGAAGGCTTCCTGAAAGCTGCACGCGAAATGAAAGAAGTCCGCAAGGCCTACCTGAAGGCCAGCAAAGAGAAGGAAGCGGAGACCTCGAGCCTTCGAAAAAGTCTGAAACGCAGCCGCAAGGCATTGCTCCAGGCCTATCGAGAGCAGAAAACAATGATTCGCGATCTGGGTAAGAGTAGAAGCTCGGCTGTTTCGGCAGCATGATCCGCCTTTTTCCTTGCCCGCTTGTTGTCCTCCCGGTCAGAATGACTTCTACCGGGAGGATCCTTTGAACCAAAAACATTCCCTGAGCATTCTTGGAGCCGGCGCCATCGGTTGCTACACAGGCGGCTGGCTGGCCAGAGGAGATAACAGCGTCACGCTTATTGGTCGACCGCGCATCATAGAAGATATTCGCAGTTCGGGCCTGCATCTGGAAAGTGTGTCCGGCGTAAGAGCCACGCTAAAGTCCGACTCATCGTCCAATGGGAATCTATCCCTTTCCACTTCCTCTTCCTCCCTTTCCGAATCCCGGTTCATCCTGGTCTGCGTGAAAAGCGCCGGTACCGAAGAAGCGGCCGAACAGATTCGTTCCCATGCGCCTGCAGGCGCGGTGGTGGTTTCACTGCAGAATGGGCTGGGCGCGGCGAGGATCCTGAAAGAGAAGCTCCCTGGTTTTACCGTCCTTCCTGGAATGGTAACCTTTAACGTAGTCTACCGCGGGAAGGGGTTGTTTCAACAGAGCACATCCGGACCAATAGTGATCCAGGACCCGGGAGGAGAAATCGCAGACAACCTTCAGAAAGCCTTTGAAGGTCCGGGCCTGGAACTGGAATTCGAAAAGGACATGGAAAGCGTGCAATGGAGCAAGCTTCTTCTGAACCTGAATAATGGCATCAATGCTCTGGCCGGCATACCCATTCGTTCCATGTTATCGCAGAGAGGCTATCGACGAATCATCGCTGCCTGCATCAAAGAAGCAATAGGCATCTACAAAGCCGCCGGCATTCGCATAGTGCGCCTGGGCAAGATCGTGCCGCAACTGGCTCCCTTCATTTTGAAACTGCCGGATTTTCTTTTCTTCCGGGTGGCTTCTACCATGATTCGCATAGACCCTTCGGCCATGACATCGCTGGCCCAGGATTTAATGGCCGGCAAAAAGACCGAAATCGATTTTCTTAACGGAGAAGTGGTTCGCCTGGCCAGATCCCTGGGCAAAGAAGCGCCGGTGAACCAGAGCATTGTACGCCTGATCCATGAAGCGGAAGAAACCGGCGCCGGCTCCCCTGAGTGGAGCCCTGCGGAGCTGGCCAGAAGAATGGAATTGTAGATTCCTCTAAGCTTTCTGCTCGAAACAGAATTCGGATTTCCGGTAACAGGAACTGTAGTTCGGGCTGTGTCTGATTCGGAATTTGTCCTTATGAGAAGCAGTCCGGGCGATTTGCTTTTTGTTTTGGATTGATTGTTCCTGACATCGGGTTTACCGATTGACCCATTCGAATCAACAGGGCAGGCTGACTTGCTTTGCGAATACCAGGCATCCACCATTCTTCCCGATTGTCGAAAGCTTTCCGGAGACTACTGGCCCTGCTTCTACTACTGGGGGCCGTTTCCCTTCCATCAGAGGAGCCTGTCCCACCGACGGATCCATCTTCAGAGCCTTCCAGTGAGCATACAACAGAGCAATCTGACAAACGATCTAATGAGCAATCCGTACAGAAAAACAGTGAGCAATCGGTTCAGGTCGTTCGGGCAGGCGAAATCAATTCCCTGGATAGTAAGCTCGCCAATACCCAGGATGGTACCTGGGAGCAATGCTGGTACGTGCGCTTTACAGATCCCGGATCCCTGCAACCGGATCTGGACTCCGCCTGGAGCTCAGCAATGGTTCCAGGCTATCTTACAGATGTCGAAGGATACGATGAAAGCATAGATGAGATCTGGTATATGAAGCGATTTCGCATCGAGGGCGATTTGAAGCATTCCCTTTCTTTGCGATTGGGCAGAATCGATGACCGGGATCGAGTGTATTTGAACGGAGTTTTGATTGGTACCAGCGGCCAGTGGGATTCCGCCGTGGCTTCCGCCTATGACCGGATTCGAATCTACGAAATTCCGGCCGGTCTACTGCGAAAAGATGGCAACAACACCATCCTTGTTCATGTCCAGGGTTACTTCCCGGGAATTAACGGAATGGTTCGTGGAAGGACGGAAATAGGCCCTTCCAGTGAAATGGCCAGGACGCTTAGAGATGAAGATTATGGAGAGCTGATTTTTCTTACAGGTTATTTTACTGCAGGCAGCTATTTTCTTTTCCTTTTTCTACGGCGACGGCAGAACCGGGAAAATTTGCTCTTCGCATTGTTCATCTATGGATTTGTACTGCGACAACTGATTCGCACCGAGCTTCGTTTTGAAACCGATATATCGTTTCTTACTTTTAAACGCCTTGAATTCATTCTTACCTACCTTCTCTTTGTTGCCTTTCTTTACTTTGTTCGAACCTACTTCGACTATAGAAAGAGTCTTGCAACCACCATCGGCGATGCTCTGTCTGCAGCGGTTTCTGGCATCATGGTTATTCTTTCGGTGCACGTTCTGTTTTCGGACGATATGCGCACCTGGTGGACGCTACAGAAGTATCTGGGCCAGCCGCTCTGGCTTGTGATGCTACTGCAGGTGATCATTCTACAGGTTCGGGCAGCTCGTCAGGGCAACCGCGATGCACTGTACATGCTGGGCGGTATGATCTTTGTAATGATTGGCTTTTTTGCCGATCTTGCGGTGAGCAATGGATACCTGAATATTCCTCCGTTGTTTTCCTACTTCTTTGCCGCCTTTATTTTTTCTCTGGCATTG
>JAGRNE010000146.1 GCA_020440915.1 Leptospiraceae bacterium
TGTAGGCCCATCTGACGGCAGGCCGGTGCTCTTTATTCATGGCTCTCCCGGTAGCTGGGACAATTATCTGGACGTCATAGACTATCTGGACTCCAGGAAGGGCTCTGCCGATAGCGCGCAGACAGATTCTGCCACCGAGCCTCTTCTGCTCATTTTCTATGATCGGCCAGGATTCTCTCGCACTTCGCCGGCAAACCCGCTACCAGATTTGAGGCTGCAGGCCGAAGCGGCTCGGGCCGTATTAAAGCATTACAGCTCCCGTCCTGCAATAACTGTGGGACACTCCTACGGTGGGCCGGTAGCCGTGGAATTGGCGCTGATTGCGCCCGAAGTAGTGCATTCTCTGGTACTGGTCGGCGCCAGTGTCGATCCTTCCCTGGAAGAATTGCGATGGTACAATTACGTGGCGGAAGCGCTGGACTTCATGCTTCCCACGGAATTGGTCAATTCCAATGAAGAGATGCTTCCGGTAAAAGCCGATCTGCGAAAGCAAAAGGAAACTCTGGCAGAAGCAGAGAAAATGCCGCCGGTGTATATGCTTCATGGGACGGATGATTCCCTGGTGCCGGTGGAAAACGTAAACTACGTATTCTCGATGCTCAAGGGCCGCTCCCCGTTTTTATGCCTCCGCACCCTTGCGGGCGAAGACCATTTTATTCCCTGGACCGATGCGGAACTGCTGGCCGCCACCGTCCGCCAGGCCCAGACGGCACTCTGCGATTCAGAATATCGATATTGATCTTGTGATCATTCGGCATAAGAACTCCATGTCCTTTTCCGGGCGGAGCAGCCCGGATACTCAAAGAGTGGAACCATCTCTGTAAGGCTGAAATTCAGGATCTGGTTGGGCGCTCCGGCGGTACCTGAGCATTTCCGGCAGCGAATGATAGAATCCGTAGCGCTTCTGTAATTCGCTGGCCCGGCGTCTCAATTCCTGCTCGTCCGGCTCCTGACCATCAAAGGCTACCACAATGCGGCTGGCATTGCTGGGGCTGAAATACGTATGGGTATGATCGAAAACTAGATGCAGAGTTACCAGACTGCGCTGATAGACTTCCTCATCATAGAGATTCAGAAAAAGGGCCCCCCCAGGTCGGAGGATTGATTTGATCTCTTTGTAGAACTCCACTGTAATCAGATGTTCAGGAATGTATCCTCCGCCGTAAGCGTCGCCCATTACCAGATCGTACTTCCGATTGGTACTCTGAACAAAGCTGCGCGCATCCGCTACATGAATATGATACTTGGCGCCTGGCTCAGTAAGGAAGTATCGCACAGCCATGGCCGCCACTCCGGCGTCGATTTCCACGCCATCGATGGTCATATCCGGCAGGTATCGATGAAAGTAATTGCTCACTGCTCCGCCGCCCAGACCCAGCAGCAAAAATCGATCCCTGTTGCTGGAGTATAGCAGCGCTGCAGGCGCCAATCGGCCATAAGCCAGCACCAGGCGAGCAGGGTTGGAAAGATCAATTTCCGTTTCCTTGTAAAGAAATCCTCCCTTCTTAAAATACAGACCCAGTCTGGAATCGATTTTTCGCACCACAATGTGACTGAAGGTGGACTGAAAATTTTCCAGATCGCCAGCAGGTAGTGAGCGCAACTCCTGCAAGGTCATGGGAGTAATTTGATTGGGATCTTTCTGAGTCCAGGGATGGGGCGGTCCGGCCTTAAGGTTGCCGGAATGCAACGCCAGGGCACCCAGGCCCATCGCCAGGACAAGACCCAGAGCAAGGCCAGTAGGCTCTGGCCATCCGATTCTTTTTTGCTTAACCGACATCAGGACATTGGACGAATGGAACCGCCTTTCCATAAGAAAGCCAGGGAATCACCAACGTCGGCGATTCATTTTCCGCCGGATTGAAAGTACATTTGCGAGATCTGATGTTCGTACTTCTCCGTCACCACGTTGCGCCTCATCTTCAGTGTCTGCGTCAACTCTTCCCCCGGTTTAAAGGGCTCGGGCAACAGATAGAAGGTCCCTATTCTCTCAAAAGCTTTGAAGCCAGTTTCCTGACCCACCCTTGCCCGGATTTCTTTCTTGTAGAGCTTCACAATGTCTTCGTTAAGGTTGTAATACTGAGGATCAATGGCCCCTGCAAGATTCAATTCTTTCAACGCCTTTTCCATGGCATCATGATCCGGAACAATGAGCGCTCCCAGGTATTTCCGGTCCTGGCCCACTACCATGACCTGATGCACAAGTGGGCTTTGACTCAGCGCAAATTCCAGTGGTTCCGGTTCAATGTTTTCGCCGCCCATAAGTACGATGGTATCTTTGGCCCTTCCGGCAAACTTCAGATATCCTTCGCGGGTCCAGATCAACAGATCTCCAGAGTCCAACCATCCATCCTTTAGAGTGGTTGCGGTTTTCTCCGGCTCCCGGTAGTAGCCCTGCATAATGTGTGGCCCCTTGTGGAAGCAAACGCCCTTCTGCCCCGGGCGTTGGATTTCCTTTCCTTCGCTGTCCACGAGCTTGATTTGAACGTCATCCACAGGCTTGCCCACGGTTCCGATGATAAAAGTCTTCTTCAGTCGGGCCACGGATACGGCGGAGGTTTCGGTCATCCCATAAACTTCGAAAATGGGAATGCCAATAGCCGCAAAGAGGCGATCGATATGCTCTGGCAGGGCGCCGGCCCCGGATACAGCATACCGGACTTCGCCGCCCAGTACACCTCGTATCTTCTTAAAGACCAGCCGGGAGAGCAAAAAGAGAGGCCAGAGAAAAAGAACAACAAAGAATGATCCCAGCCGCTCCAGAAACACCGAAAATCCGGAAACAGGATTTGTGTGGTAGGACTTGCCTTTCATGCGATCCCAGTGGAACCGAAAGCTCAAGGCCACCTTGCGAAAGAAAAAGAAAATCTTCTGTCGAGCCGGTGGTGCCTGCTTTACTGTTTCCAGAATTCGATTGTACATTGCTTCCCACACTCGCGGCACCGAAAACAGTACGGTAGGTTTCACTGCCTGGAGATCTTTGGAAAGGTTTCCAATGGATGTGAATGCTATACTCGAGCCACAGTGGAACAGCACCGTTTCCCACATCCTTTCTCCAATATGCCAGGGCGGTAGAAACCCCAGGGAGCGATCATCGCTTCCGTACGGAGTTCCATGTTCTTTCAAAATTTGTAAAATCATCCTGGCTTCCCAGGCAAGATTCGAATGATTTAGCATTACTCCTTTGGGCGTTCCTGTTGTTCCAGAAGTGTAAATGATTGTTGCCAGATCTTGAGGCAGCACGGAAGCCCCCACTTTGTCCACCGCTCCTGGATTTCCTTCAAGATGCTTTCTGCCGCGCTTCTTCAAGTCGTCCAGACTGAGCACAGCCACGGATCCGGGAAGATCCACATCCTTCTGGGGTTCGAAGAAGAATATGAACCGCAGACCAGGCAAATCTTCCAGAGTTGTTTTGAGCTTATCAAATGCAGTGCGATTTTGCAGAAATACAGCCCGAGCCTCGGAATGTCCCAGAATGTACTTTAGATCGGTATCGGTAGCATCGGTTCCGCGTGGAACGTCCACAAGACCAATGCTATTGAGGCCGCCGCTAATGCGCAACCATAGGGGTCCCACGTCCGCAATCAGCGCTACTCGCTCTCCCTTTTCGAATCCAAGATCCAACAGACCTGCGGCTATAGAAGTTAGCTCTTCATGGAAATCATGATAGGTTATGGATTGCAATTCGCCGCTTTCGTCACGAAAGCGCTGGCAAACCAGGTTGGAATGCCGGCCAGACGACTCGCGGAAAATATGGTACAGGGTAGCATCCGGACTCTGTGGATTGAAACTCATATCCGCAGGATGATGTCCGCCTGCAAGGAATCAAGGCATTTCCAGATCTCTCGCAATGAGCATCCAAGCTTTTCAGGCGGTTAGCCTGCGCGCATACGGAGGTCCTGGAATCCTGCCGGGTCCAATCCCACTTCCCGGGAATCCGGGCGAGTAAAGGGACGGGAATACCACGCTAATCCAGCAAAGAGATGGTAGTAGCCAGAAGTCGATCGCTCAAATCCACACTGGAATCAAAGCGCACCGATACCGTATGAAAAAACTGACCTTTGATTTGCTGACCTCTCTTCTCTTCAACATTGCCGGTAAAGTCGATTTCTGTACCATGCCTGGAATCGATGCTTCCTCTGACTTTTCCAGAAACGTCAACCTGCATGTAGTTTTCCGGTCCCAGGCCGAACAGAGCGCCGGATTCGTTAAGGTCCAGCAGATAAGCCCGAAAGAACCGTCCCCGATGATAGAGACGAACTCGAAAGTGAAAGAATGCAAGAGGTGCTACGGTTTGCATGATCAAAGAAAACCCACACTGCATTACTGAACGGTTACGCAGCGTCTACAATTCATAATTCAAGCAAGAGCAATAAGACCCGATGCAAGACCGCCTGGGACTACTGAAGCCTCTGTCTCTGAGGCCCTCCAGGCCGGGATTTCCCCGCAATCCTATGATGTACGGGGTCGTTCTTCCATAACAGCGCGGGTGATTGCCGAATAATACGGGAGTTCTCGCAATTCTTCTATAGATACCGGAGCAAGGATTCTCCAGTTAGGATACTCATCCACCGTTCCAGGCATGTTGGGCTGATGGTAATCTCCGGTAAGATCATTCATGGAAATGAGAGCCAGTCGACTGGAACTTCGCGCCAGCGCCCGGTGGATGGCTACGCTCAAATCGATCATGTCCTTTTCCGCAAGCCCGTCAGTTCTGCCTTGTTCCGCGGCCTCATGGGCTTGATCCGCCAGGCTTTGCAGACTGGTTTCGCGGACCGGATCAATCAAATCCTGTTCCAGAAGATAGCGAAGGATGGCCTGGCGATCGCCTTTGCGCTCTTCCAGGGCCTGAAAGGCGTCGTCATCCCGGCGAAAGCGATGGCATTGTCTCCGATCCTGAATGTCTGCGGCCATCCAGTACCCATTCCACGTGGGAAGATCGTGGGTGTTCAATGTAGCAACAGAAAGATTGGGATACCGGGCGGTATCCAGCAGCGATCCATCCTGATTGCGTTCGAAGAAAAACACCTTCCAGGAAAGCATATGCCTTTTTCGCAGAATGTCCTCGATTTCCTGGGGCACCGTTCCCAGGTCCTCGCCAATCACAGTACAACGATTTAGATGACTTTCCAGGCAGAGGATGGCAGTGAGCTCCCGGTAAGGGTAATACACGTAGGTTCCTGCATCTGGATGCACCCAGTAAAGACGAAACAGCCACATGACATGATCCAACCGCAAAAAGCCGTCCTGAATCATGTTGGCCTGCAGGAGCGCGCGAAAAGGTCGGAAGGCCTGCTTCTTTAAAACGTGAGGATTCCACACGCCGATGCCCCAGTCCTGCCCGGTAGGCGCAAAGAAATCAGGCGGCGCGCCAGCCCTGGCTCTCTTCGCATACAGCGCAGGGTTGGAACGATGATCCGCGCCGTCTGTGGCAACGCCAACAGCTACGTCGGTATAGAGCCGCATTCCTTTTTCGGAAAGTAATCGACATACCAGATGAAACTGATCGCGAGCTGCCCAGAACAGATACTCATAGAAACCAAGGCGGCCGGCGTAGCGTTGGCGAATTTCGTTGTCAGTTTTTCCGCTGGCCCAGGCCCGATCCTCATCGCTACCTCTGGTCTGGATCTCCAGCAGCAACTCATGCATAGCATGTTCTCTGAGCTCAGGATTTTTCCGCAGGTATTGTTGCATGGCATCCTTTCGACCATGCACCTCCGGATCCCCGGAAGTCTGAAAGGCATGATAGGCGGCTTCCAGTAGCTTGAGCTTTCGCTTCATGGATTCCGGATAGTCAATGCGATAATCCTCCGGCAAAAAGGCATTGTCCTGCAGTAGTTTTGCATTGTCCGGAACCGATCGCCATTCTGGCAGCAAAGCGCAGCCAATATAGAAAGGATGTACCTCCTTTCGCGTGGAAGGATAATAAGGGCTCCTTAGCTCCGGCCGGTTCAGGAACAGAGCATGCAAAGGAGAAAGACCCAGCACCTGGTATCCATCTTCCGCCAGGATGGTGCCCAGATCCAGAAGATCGTGAAAATCTCCGGCTCCAATGCTGCGCGAAGAATGGATGGAATACAACTGAAGGGTGACTCCAGTGCTGCGCATACCGTCGTCCCAGTTATGCCCCAGAATCGGGTCCTGGGCCGAGCCCTCATCGCTTCCATCAGCCGGACTTTGTACTCCCTGCTCCGGGCCCATAACGTAGCACTTATTCGGGCTGATGATTAGCAATCCGCGGTCCACCGTTATGCCATCGCGAAGAAGTTCCAGGGAATAGTATCCGGTCTGAAGTTCCAGAGGAACCGGCACATGGTAGGCGCTGTAGCGGATATCATCTACCATGGTGCGGGACTTCTTCCATTTTTCGTCCAGAGGTATATGTTTCAGGCTTTCTCCGTTTTCGTATTGAATCGAAAGAGAATGGCCGTCTCTTTCTTCGTCAGACAGACGGACCTGCACAAAGGCCTCATCGGTACCCAGTTCGCTTTCAAAGCAGACAACACAGGAATCCAGAGGGTCATTCCAGTTCTGTCGCTTCAGATCCAGCATAACCTCATCCGGTTTAAAACCTTCCTGCAACTCCGGCATAATCTCCTGGATAATGCGCTCCAATCGCAGCCCCTCCAGGGTATGGGTTTTTCCGGTGAGATCCACGAAGCTTCGCAGTATGCCCAGTCCATCCGCCAGCTGGCGCAAAGCCGGCTCTCTGGATTGACGATCCAGTTCGCGCTCCAGCCAGCCTTCCTCGGCTTCGAAAACACACAGTCCCTGGGCTCCCAGGGTAAACCAGTCCCCCGGCGGCAGGGTGCAGTGGGCATCATAACCGATGGTCGAGTACGGACGACCGTTCATACTTCCTTCCGAGCAAACGGTACAGGTCCAGGATGTATCGAATAGCACGGGAATGCGAAAGCGAATGGGCTCGTCTTCTGGATTGAAGCATATAAAAAGGCTTCGTCCTTCAAGTACCCTCTTCAGGTCGGCTCGCTTGCCGAATTCAGAAGGCAAAACCACGGCAAACGCCTTTCCCCGGTCATGCCATTGTACTTCGTCCAGTTCTTCGCCGGATGGAGCCAGCCAGTAAACATCTTTGATTTCCGATCCCCCTGGATCAAATCCAATCAAGAAGTTCTTTCGGCGCAGCACTTCATTTCTTCTTCGCAAATCTATGAGCTCTCTGGTCCATTCCAGCAACTCCGACGCTTCCTCGCTCATCTTCCAGTCAATGTAGCTGATAGCATTGTCCTGGCAGTATGCATTGTTATTTCCCCTCTGGGTGCGGCCCCGCTCATCGCCGGATAGGATCATAGGAACGCCCTGGGAAGTAAGAAGCGTGGCCAGCAGGGCTTTCTTACGTCGCATCCTGCGGGCCTTTACCGAAGGATCATCCGTTTCGCCTTCAACTCCGCAGTTATCGCTCAAATTATCGTCGTGGCCATCTTTGTTGTCCCAGAGGTTGCTCTCATTGTGCTTTTCGTTATAAGTGACCAGATCGTGCAACGTGAAGCCATCGTGTGCGGTGATGTAGTTGATGCTGGCCGATGTTTTTCGTCCGGCAGAAGCATAGAGATCCGATGAACCGGCGAATCGAGTAACCATGGTGGCCACCCTGGTCTGCTTCAGATTCCAGTATCTTCGCATCTGATCTCGATACTGGCCATTCCATTCGGCCCATTGTCCTGGAAAGTTGCCCACCTGATATCCGCCTTCGCCCAGATCCCAGGGCTCGGCGATAAGTTTCACCCGGGAAAGTACCGGATCCTGACTGATAATGTCGAAAAAGGAAGCCAGGCGGTCTACTTCGAAGAGTTCGCGGGCAAGAGCGCTGGCCAGGTCAAAGCGAAAACCATCCACATGCATCTCGGTTACCCAGTATCGCAGAGAATCCATAATGATCTGCAGCACTCTGGGATTGTTCATGTTCAAGGTGTTGCCGCAACCGGTGAAATCCTGGTACAAATGGGCAGCGTCCGGCTGAAGCCGATAATAGGCCTTATTATCGATTCCGCGAAAGCTCAGGGTGGGGCCGGTATGATCGGTTTCCGCCGTGTGGTTGTAGACAACATCCAGGATGACTTCAATTCCAGCCTGATGCAGCCGCCGAACCATGGTCTTGAATTCGTAGGTAGCATCCGTTTCCCGGCGTCCCACCGCATATCGACTGCAGGGAGCAAAATAGGCCAGGGTATTGTAGCCCCAGTAATTTGTGAGGCTTTTTCGAACCAGTGCATGCTCGGCTGTACTGTGGTGTACCGGTAGCAATTCCACAGCAGTGATGCCCAGGTTTTTCAGATATTGTATTACAGGTTCGCTGGCGAAGCCCAGGTAGGTTCCACGCAACTCTTCCTGAATCTCGGGATGACGCATAGTGAATCCCTTGATATGGGCCTCGTAGATCACTGTATCTTCCCAGGGGATGCGTGGCGGTCGATCGTCGCCCCAGGTGAAGGCAGTGTCCACCACTGCACCCAGAGCAACGTAGGGCGCCGAGTCCGTATAATCAGGAGTTTCCAGTTTATCCGGATGCTTCCAGCCGTACAGAGAAGGGTGCCATGTCAGATCTCGCCCGATGGCCCGGGCATAGGGATCCAGAAGCACTTTCGCAGGATTGAAGCGATGACCTTCATGGGGAGCGTAGGGACCGTTTACCCGGTAGCCGTATAGCTGCCCGGGACGAATACCGGAAACATAGCAATGCCAGACGTAATCCGTCCGTTCATGCATGGGGATGCAGTAACTTTCAGAAGTGTCCCCGGCATGAGCAAACAGACACAGTGTAATGCTTCTGGCATTCTCGGAATAGAGAGCAAAATTGACGCCTGCGCCATCCCAGGTGGCGCCCAGCGGATAGGGCTTTCCGGGCAGTACCTTCATGTTCATACTCCTTTGAGACAGGGACTCAGAATTGCCATCGGAATTGCTCTTAACATTGCTTTTTTCTTTCCTGGAATCTAATTCATTTGACAAATTGGTATTGGCCTACTGTTTCAGGTTACTCGCGAATCATTCTTCGCACATCAGGAATGGCCAGAGATTTTCATGAGACGCTTGAAAATACTTATGATCGGTTGGGAGTATCCTCCGTCCATCACCGGCGGTCTCGGCATGGCCTGTCGCGGCCTTGCAAAGGAAATTGCGGCTCGCGGACACAAAGTGTAC